>JBKPDO010000402.1:0-6985 GCA_046727955.1 bacterium
TCGACCGCTACGGATCCCCGCCGTTGCCGTGGAGCAGGCCGCATGACCTCCTCGTGGCCAGCCCGGCGCAGCCGGGCACCCCGTACTTCCTCGGGACGTCCCGGCCGGACGGCCGCCCCCACGCCGCCAGCGTCGGCGCCGGATGGCTCGACGGCGACCTCTACTTCACCAGCGGACCCGGCACCCGCAAGGCTCGCAACCTGGCGGCGAACCCGGCCTGCACGTTCTCTGTCGGGCTGGAGGGCATCGACCCTGGTCCTGGAGGGCGAGGCGGCCAGGGTCACCGATCCGCCGACACTGGAGCGGGTGGCCCGCCTGTACCGCGAGGGCGGGTGGCCTGCCGAGGTGGAGGGCGACGCGTTCACCGCGCCGTTCAGCGCCCCCAGCGCCGGACCGCCGCCGTGGCACCTGTACCGCTTCACCTTCCACAGCGTGTTCGGGGTCGCCACCGCGGAGCCGTACGGCGCGACTCGCTGGCGCTTCGAACGCTGACGGGCGCAGCTTCAGGTCAGCAGCGTCCGCGGCGTGCCACCAGCGAGCGGGTCACGGGCGGCAGGTTCACCGTCCGCAGTTTGAGGTGGAGGATTCGGCGCGGATCGATCCTTACGGTGACTGCTGGGTGCGGCCGGTTCCCCGGGTTCCTGTCGTGTCGTTGCCGGCGCCAGGACGGCCGCCGCAGGCGGCCGCCCGCAGGGCCGGCCTTGAAGAAGATGGTGAAGGAAGTTCTCACAGGCCGGCCGCTGTAACGTGATGGGAGTACTGATAGTGCCCCATCGACCATCAGCGCAAGCGTTTGTGTAACACCCTGGGTACGAGTCAAGAGGCTGGCGCTCCGTGTGGAGCGCGCTCCCCCAACAATGCTTTGCTGAAGACGCGGCGACAGTCTGGGCCATCATGACCAGGGTGAGCCAGGCGTCGTTGGCTCAAGCATGCTTTAGCACGATGCTTTCGACGGTGTGGGTGACGTGGTCGAGGCTGTCGAGCGCCTCCTCCAGTTGCTCGACGATGTCCTTCCAGACCAGCACGTGGCGGGCCGGGTGCTCGCCGGGGAAGGTGTGCAGGTCGGCTAGGGCGCGCCGGTAGACGCGGTCGCCCTCGTCCTCCAGCTCCTTGACCGCCACCCGATAGGCCTGCAGCGGCGCCTCGTCGAGCCTGCGCAGGTGGCGCAGGCCTCGGGCCGTCTCCTCAGCCGCCCGTCGGATGAGCTGGGCTTGCTCGCGGACCGGCTCGATGGGCTTGGTGACCTTATGGAGGACGAGCATGGCGCCGGCCTCCTCGAGCTCATCGACGACATCGTCGAGCAGTGAGGCGAGCGCGTAGATGTCTTCACGGTCGAATGGCGTGATGAAGGTGGAGTTGAGGCGGGTGAGGACGGCGTGGGTGATGCGGTCGCCTTCGTGCTCGTGCTCTGTGAGGCGCTTGGCCTTCACCTCCGGGTCGACGAAGTCTCCGAGGAGGTCATCCAGCAGCCGGGCGCATTCGGCCATGTTGTCGGCTGCGGCCTCAAACAGGTTGAAAAACGACTGATCGTGTGCAAACAGTCGCAGCTTCATGTCCACCTCCGGTCCAGGCGAATGGTACCCAGGTCGGAGTGGGCATCGATCGGGGTCGCGTCCAGGTCCAGGATCAGCGGTCCCGCCGGGGTCCGCCGGGGCCGCGCCCAGCGCCCACGCCTGCTCGCGGACCTGGCCAGCGCTGACTACAGCCCGGCGATCCCACGCGGCTCTGCGGGCAGCTCCCGGGCGAGGATGCGCCAGGCAGCCGGGTCGAGCAGACCTGGCCGAACAGGTCCGGCTGGCCGCGCAGGCGCGCCAGGTCGCTGACGCAGTCGCCACCGTCGGCGAGCATGACCACCACGTCGCGCAGGACCTGCCCGCGGTCGTGGGCGCCGGCGCGCACAGCACGGTTGGCGCGGCGGCCAAGCTCGCGGGTCAGCCCCAGCCGGTCCGACAGCTCACCAAGCAGTGCTGCCCCGACGTGGCCAGAGCTGCCCTGGCCGTCGGCGACGACTTCGAACCGGGGACGCGAGTTGGTGGCCTGCACCGGCGGGGTGACCCTCCTGGTCGGTGGTTGCGACCGTCAGACAGCCGCATCCTCCCTGGTCGGGAGGGTCGCTTGCCACCCGGAACCAGCCTGCTCAGCGCCCTCGCCAGAGAGCCGGGCTAGCTGGGTTGGCTGAACCTTCAGGACGGCAGATCGCCGCCCAAAATGGCCACCAGCCTGGAGACGGGCATCGCGATCGAGCGCACCAGCCAGAACGCGACGCCAACGCCGATGGTGAGCGCGACCAGCAGGCAGGCGACCAGGATCCTCAGCGACCGAGACGACGCGGCCGCGACCGAGCTCCGCGCCGACTGGATTGAGCTGGCGCCCAGCGCCTGCGCCCGGGCCAGCGACTGCTCGTAGGTCTTCCGCAGCGCCCGATCCGGTCCCAGCGAAGCCGTGATGGCGCCCTGGTGGTCTCCGGTCTCGAAGCCTGCGTGGGCTTGGTTGACCGCATGGCGTTGGCTGGGGTCGGCGGCCGCGTTGGCTGCCGCGGCGAAGGCTGCGCGCGCGTCGCTGATGCGGCGGTCGGCTTCGTCGATGAACTTGGGGTCGCCGCTCAGCAGGAAGCCACGCTGGTCGTTGGCGATGCCCTTGGCGTTGAGCGCTGCGGTGGCGACCGCGCCGGCGTAGGGGACGTCGCGATCGTCGAGGTAGGTCTCGTTGTGTTTGAGGCCCACGGCAAGGAAGATCGCGACCAGCATGGACGCGGCGAGCAGCACCAAGAGGCCGCCGACGCCCAGCAGCACCTGGAACCCCATCGGCAGACGGCGGCGCCTCTTGGGCCTGGCCTGGGAAGTTGCGTTGTCTTCAGCCACGTCTCCTCCAGGGTTCGTCCCCAGGTGGGTTGTGCGACTCGAGCTCGCTAACCGACACCCGAGCAAGCCGTATTCTCCCAGCCCGGGAGGGCTGTTGCGTAGCCAGTCCTAGCACGGCCCACGCCAAGCCCGACGCTACCAGGCCAGGCTCGCGGCAGGGCTCGGCCGTGCCAATGCGGCCACCGGCCGCCGGCTCGTCCTCAGCGGTGACGGCTGTCGCTGCGCGTGCGCGCCAGCAGGCCGAGGAGGATGGGTGCGGTTGACTCGCCGGTTGGCAGTTGCGATCCTGCCCGCGTCACCGATAGGCACCGATATGGGTTGGCGAGGGAGGGCTGTTATGGTGCGGCGCCTGCTGGTTTCGTCCGTGCTCTGTCTGGTGGCGCTGGCCGTGCTCCCCGTGGGTGGTGCCGCCGCCGACGGCGCTGGCGCGGACCGCCTCTCGCGGATCCAGCACATCGTGGTGATCTACCAGGAGAACCACAGCTTCGACAACCTCTATGGCAGCTGGGAGGGCGTCAACGGCCTCCGCAACGCCCCACCGTCGCACACCGTCCAGGGCAACCAGGCGGGCACGCCGTACGCCTGCCTGCTGCAAAACGACATCAACCTCACCTCGCCGCCGCTGTCGGCGACCTGCACCGACGCCACCACCGCGACGACGTTCACGAGCCACTTTGCCAACGCGCCGTTCACCATCGACGACTCCATCCCGGCGTCGGCGACCACCTGCCCGCCGCCGGGGGTGTTCGCCCCCAACGGCGTCCCCAACGGCGCCGGGCTGCCGGGCGGCTGCACCCGTGATCTGGTGCACCGCTTCTACCAGGAGCAGTACCAGCTCAACGGCGGGCGGCAGAACCGGTACGTGACCGGCAGCGACGCGGTCGGCCTGGCGATGGGCGTGTACGCCACGCGCTCGCTGCCGATCTACGCCTACCTGCACCAAGACGGCCACCCGCACTACGCGATCGCGGACAACTTCTTTCAGGCGGCGTTTGGCGGCTCGTTCCTGAACCATCAGTGGCTGATCGCCGCCCGCAACCCCGTGTGGCCCAGCGCGCTCAACGACGGGTCGGCCGACGACCTGCACTCGGTCGTCGACGCCAACGGGATACCGGTCAACTACCCGCTGTATGTCTCACCGGCGGACGGCGCGGTGCGGGACACTGCCCTGACGGCCTCCTGCAACCCGGCCGCGGGCCGCGGGCCGACCCCGCCGGGCGTGCTGTGTGGCGACTACGCGGTCAACACCATCCAGCCCGCCTACCAGCCGTACGCGCCGGGGACGCCCCCCTCGCGTCGGCTGCCGCCGCAGACCGCGCCCACCATCGGTGACCGCCTGAGCGGCGCCGGGGTCGGGTGGGCCTGGTATGCGGGCGGCTGGTCCAACGCCAACGGCGACGTCGGCGGCCCCGGCTGGACCAACGGCACCGGCCCGACCTGCGCCGACCCGAACACGCTGTCGACGGCGGTGTTCCCCAACTGTCCCGACAAGCTGTTCCAGTTCCACCACCAGCCGCTCAACTACTACGCCTCGTTCGCGCCGGGCACGGCGGCGCGGGCCGCGCACCTGCGCGACGAGGAGGAGTTCCTGCAGCTGGCCCGCTCGTCCAGCAAGGCTTGCAATCTCAAGCCGGTGAGCTTCGTCAAGCCGGTCGGCGCCGAAAACGAGCACCCCGGCTACGCCAGCGAGGCCGCTGGCAGCGGCCACCTGATCGGGCTGCTGCAGGCGGTCCAGGACAGCCGCTGCGGCAAGGACACGATGGTCGTGGTGACCTATGACGAGTTCGGCGGCCAGTGGGACCACGTTTCCCCGCCCGGCCAGGGCGGCACGGCCGGCCCCCACGACGTCTTCGGGCCGGGGACGCGGCTGCCCGCGCTGGTGATCTCGCCGTTCCTGCGCGGCGACTTCGTGGTCGACCACACCCAGCACGACACCACCTCGATCCTCGCCACCATCGAGCACCGCTTCGGGCTTCAGCCGCTGAGCTCGCGTGACGCGGCCGTGGGGGATCTGTCGAGCGTGTTCGACGCAAAGAGCCCCACTGGATGATGAAGCCGCCGCCCGTGAGCTGCGTCAACGCGTTCACGCAGCTCAGGGGCTCATAGATAGAGGAGACCCGAGCCAGTCGCGTCCATTCACCGTGTGGGGCGCGGAAACCCGGATTCGCGTCGTGAGCAGGCGTTCCGTCCCATCCGCCAATGCGCTTCCTGCTCTGGCTGACCGCCGCCTACTCGCCCGCCTAATGGTCCTCCCGGACGCCGATGACCGCGCCAAGGACCTGGAGATCCTCGTCCTGCGGCATCAGCTGCGGGTGCTGCGCCGCACGGCCCGCCGCCCCAAGCTCACCGCACGCGACCGGGTCCTGCTCGCTGCCGCCAGCCGGGTGCTCCCCGACAGCGGTGGGCATCATCGTTTCTCGTCACACCCCAGACGCTGCTGCGCTGGCACCGCACCCTGGTCCGACGCAAGTGGACCTACGGCAGGGACCGTATGCCTGGCAGGCCGCCGATCGACCCGCAGACCGCGCCGCTGATCCTGCGGATGGCCAGGGAGAACGCCCGGTGGGGTTGCGTGCGGATCTGTGGGGAGCTGCGCAAGCTCGGCATCCGGGTGGGCGCCACGACTATCAGGACGCCACTGCGACGACACGGTCTCGGTCCGGCGCCGCGGCGTACTGGGCCGAGCTGGGCGTAGTTCCTGCGAGCGCAGGCCGAGGGGACCGTGGCGTGCGACTCCTTCACGGTGGAGACGATCCGGCCCAAGACGCTCCACGTGCTGGTCTTCATCCACCTCAGCACCAGGCGGGTCGTCGTCGCCGGGGTCACGGCCCATCCCGACACGGCGTGGGTCACCCAGCAGGCCAGGAATGCCGCGACGGACCTGGGCGATCGGGGAGTGTCAGTCAAGCTGCTGCTTCGCGACCGCGACGCCAGGTTCACGCGCTCCTTCGACGACGTGTTCCGCAGCGAGGGAGGGCAGGTGCTCCGCACGCCGATCCGGGCGCCGAAGGCGAACGCCCACGCCGAGCGGTGGGTCCAGACCGTGCGCGGGGAGTGCTTGGACTGGACGCTGGTGCGTGGCCGGCGCCAGCTGCTGCGGCTGCTGGGCGGCTACGTCCGCCACTACAACGAGCAGCGACCGCACCGCAGCCTGGCGCTGGCCGTTCCCGAGGCGGGGGAGCGGGGTTCACCGCAGGTCAACCCTGGGGAGGTCAGGCGTCGCGATGTGCTCGGCGGCCTGATCCATGAGTATCACGAGGTCGCAGCGTGATGAATCAGGGTTTCTGCGCCCCGGTGCGCTACGAACGCAGAAAGCGAGGTCGATAGGTAGGGGATCTTGGTTGACCTGTTTCTGACTTCGCGACAGAGATCCCGGCTGGATTAGCCAACATCGCCGGCTCCTCGGACAGGTCGTGCTCGGGGTGGGCGGTCGGGTCGGGGATGTGATTGGCGCGATGGTAGGCGATGCGCCGCAGCCGGGCCTGCTCGAGTCCGGCTTGGCGGGCCTTGCGGATCTGCCCGCCGCGGCCTTCGTGCTCGTCGTTGGGGGTCACGTAGCCGATGCCGGCGTGCAGGCGCACCGAGTTGTACTGCTCGCGAACGCTGGCGAGCTCGGCGCGGAGGGTCGCCGGGTCGCGGATCTTGGTCAAGTGTGGCCACTCGGCCTTGACGTGGCCAAACAGCGACCCAGGTCCAGGCCTGGTCGGTCGGCGTGCCGGGGCGGCCGAAGTGCTGGTGGATGGCGCACAAGGCCATGAACTCCCGCGTGGATCCCGAGGTCATCTGCGGGCCGTTGTCGCTCATGGCCAGCAGGATCGGCCGTGCCGGGTCGTCGCGAGTGAGGTCGACAGTGCCGTCCAGGCGGGCGGCGACCTGCTTCATGAGGCCTTCGGCCTGCAGCGCCTCACAGAAGGCGGCTTGGACCTGGACGCTGGTCTCCTCCGCGCTGACGACCTCGGCCAGCCACTTACGCGAGACCAGGTCCTCGACCGCGCGGCGGGCGACACCGTCCGGGCCGGTCACCGCTGCCGGGTGCGCGCGCACCGCGTGTTCCCCTGGGGAGCTGGCGCAGGTCGAGGTGGTCCTGCAGCAGCTGCCGCAGCAGGTCCCGGCCCCGCAGCTCC
>JBKPDO010000403.1:0-1175 GCA_046727955.1 bacterium
CGGACACCTCACCGGACGTCAGGAGACACGCGCCCCGCACCGGTGGATCCTGCTCGCTCCGCCCGAGGAGGTCGACGAGCTCCGCGATCGACTGGCAGGAGCCCGGGGCCGCAAGACCCGTGTCCACCCCCGCTTCGCCGAAGCCCTCAACGGTCACATTCCATAGGCGCAGCCTGCTTGACAGATCTCGATCGCCCAGTGTCCCCGGAGGAGGTCTGCCAGCCGGGCGGGGCGGGCCTGGGCGTGGGTGAGGCTGGTGAGGGCGTCGACGACCACGGTGCGCCACCTGCGGGTGCCAAGGTCGCGGACCTTGCGGGTGACCTGCAGGACCTGGGCGGCGTGCGGGAGGCCGAAGTGGTTGACGCTGACGGCCTTGAGGGTGCGCAGCTCGACCCGGCGGTGGGCCTGGTCACGGGTGCGGTCGCCCACGGGCACGTTGTGCCAGGCCAGGCGGACGCAGCGGTCCAGCAGGGTGGGCTCCCTTGGCCTTGACGACCAGCAGGTAGTGCGCCTGCTTGCCCGTGACCAGGAACTGGGCGGCGTCGGCGTGGGTGTGCAGCGCGTCAGCGGTGACCACCACGCCGGCCAGGTCCAGGCCGCCAAGCAGTGGTTGGAAGCCGGGGACCTCGCCAGGGGCGCCGTCGACCTGGCGTTGGGCAACCACCGCGCGGCTGGTGTGGTCCATCGCGGCCAGCAGGTGCGGGGCCTGGGCGTGCTGGAGCGGGTCGGCGTGGGCGAGTTGGGCCAGGGCGGCAGGGATCGGCGATGATGGGTCGGCAGGCACGGGCGTCCGTTGGGGTCATGAGGCTGTGGTGACCGCATGATCCTGGACGTTCGTGCCTGCGTTCCACTATCCGGCATTACGTCACTATCCAGACGAACTCACAGCACGCCGGAGCCCTGCCGAGTACCCACATGACAAGCATCGCGGACACTCTCATTGACAGTTAGAGGGTGTCTGAAAAGCGGGTATGCTGGGGGTGTTGTTCTAGATCCCCTGTCCTGCAAGGAGTGTAAAGGTGCCTGCGCCGCGTCGCCGCTACCCCACCGATCTCACCGATCCAGAGTGGGCGCTGCTAGCGCCGTTGATCCCTGCGCCCAAGCCGGGCGGGCGCCCGGCGGTCCACGACCGCCGCGAGCTGGTGGACGCGATGCTGTACCTGGTGCGCTCCGGC
>JBKPDO010000404.1:0-1417 GCA_046727955.1 bacterium
CGATCACCACGGCACTACCCAAACGGGGCTTGTGGAGCGCCCGGTGCCTTGAGAGGGGCACGCCGGGTGCGGGAAGCGGCCTGGGGAAACGGGTCGGCCGACAAGACCGACACCGCGCCCCAGGTCGACTTCACCTCGCCCGCGAGAACCACCGCGTCCACAGCGCCCACGACCAGGACACCTACGACCTGGCAGCCTGATCACCGCGGTCCCTACAGACGAGCTACACCCATCACCTATTGACCCAACCAGGTGTGGGGCTGGGATGTGACCCACTTCGGCCGCTGCCGGGCCGCCTCCAACGCATTCGCGATCATCGACCTGGTGGTCAGCCGCAAATGGCTCGCCACCCTGCTCAGCGCCAAGGAGACCTCTACCCAGGTCGAGGTGGTGTTCCTGGCCGCGCTGCAGGCCGAGGGCCTCATGGGTCTGGTGGCTGCTCGCCAGGACGGCCGCGTTGACCTGGCCGAGACGACCCCAGCCGCCCGCTGCTGCTGGCGGTGTCCGACAACGGCCCCCAGATGACCTCCGGGTCGATCCGTGAGTTCTTGGCGTTGTGCTCGATCGTCCAGCACTTCGGCCGGTCGCACACCCCGACCGACCAGGCCCCGGTCGAGAGCTTCTTCGGTCACGTCAAAGGCGGGTGGCCGCACCTGGGGCAGGTCACCGACCCTGAGCAGCTGCGCGCCGAACTGGAGGTGGTCCGCGCCCACTACAACACCGTCCGGCTGCACGCCGGCATCGGCTACGTCACCCCCGACGACGAGCACACCGGCTGCGGCGCCCAGATCCGCAAGGCCCGCCGCCAGGGACTTGCGTGGGCTCGCCGCCGGCGCATCGCCTACCATCGCAAGCACAGCAAGGAGCACCGGCCGTGACGACCCTCGGATGCGGTCTGATCAACCGGTCACCGTTGGTCATTGAGTCAGAAGCACCTCATGGGCGACCTTGACGAGCTTCGTCTTCGAGTACTGCGGCGTGGACAGCTGTCGCCCGCGACTCCAGCGACCAGCCCCGACGAACCTCGTCATGAGGGTCTCGAGCGGGGAGGGCAACGCGGTCGCCGGCGGTTAGCGCCGCGCCGGTGCAGGTGCAGGTCCATGGCAGGGTCTTCGCGCGGGTGCGGCTCCCCTGCGGACCGACCGGTCGCCGGCCGCCTCGTACCGCGAACGACCCGGTCAGGGCAGGCGGAGGGGTCGTTTGATGTCCAGCGCCCAGGCCCGCACTGCGCCGGTCCGGTCGCCACGGGCTCGGACAAGTTCTGCACCAGCTGCGGCGCGGCCCTGTCCTGGGACGAGCAGCCAGCGGACCAGGGCGGCGCGACCACCGGCGGCCCGAGCTTCGCCTGTCCGGCGTGCCGGGCGCCCACCCCGGCGTCGCGCCTGCCCTGCCAGCGCTGCGGCGCCCTGCTGGAGCC
>JBKPDO010000405.1:0-31780 GCA_046727955.1 bacterium
GGCATGCGGGAGCGGGCGGTCGCACTGGGCGGTGAGCTGCAGGCGGGTCCCCGGCCGGGTGGGGGGTTCCGGGTGCGGGCCCGCCTGCCCCTGGACGGCGCCGGATGATCCGGGTCCTGCTCGCCGACGACCAGGCGCTGGGGGTCTGAAACGTTTCATGGCCACCCCCTACAGGGTGATGTGCGCTCCGGTTTCGGGGTTGAAGGTTTCGGGGTTGAACAGGTGCACCTTGCGGGGGTCGAACCACAGCTCCAGCTTCTGGCCCTCGCGAGCCCTGCTGGCGGGGTCGAGGCGGGCGACGATCTGCTCGCCTGCGCCTGGGACGTCGTCGGAGCCGGCGTCGGCCGCCAGCACGTCGATGACCGCGGAGAAGGTCATGCCTGGGATACCCTGGGCAGCCGCGACCATGCAGCGTGGTGGCCGGAGACCGCGAGGTGCTGTCTACTGTGTCCGCGCGGTTGGGCCAATCTGGAAGGGTGTAGCCCGATCACCAGACCACGGAGGGGAAGGGGCTCTGCTCATGGCCGACCAACCATCGGTGACCGCAACCAATGCCGGGACCATAGACCTCGGCGGTGACCTCACCGTCAACCGGATGGGCTTCGGCGCCATGCGGATCACCGGCAGGGGCATCTGGGGTGAACCACCGGACCGTGACGAGGCCAAGGCGGTGCTGCGCCGAGCCCTCGAGCTCGGCGTCAACTTCATCGACACCGCCGACTCCTACGGCCCGCACGTCAGCGAGACGCTGATCGCCGAGGCGCTGTTCCCGTACCCGGAGGATCTGGTGATCGCCAGCAAGGGTGGCCTGGAGCGGACCGGTCCGGGGCGGTGGCCCGCCAACGGCCGTCCCGAGCACCTGCGGGAGGCGTGCGAGGGCAGCCTGCGGCGGCTGAGACTGGAGCAGATCCCGCTCTACCAGCTTCACCGCCCCGATCCCACGGTGCCGCTCGAGGAGTCCGTCGGCGCCCTGGTCGAGCTGCGGCGACAGGGCAAGATCCGCCACATCGGGCTCTCCAACGTCACCGAGGAGCAGCTGCGGCGAGGCCAGCGCCTCACCCCGGTCGTCTCGATCCAGAACCGCTACAACCTGGACGACCGTGTGTCCGATTCGCTGATCGACCTGTGCGAGCAGGAAACGATGGTCTTCCTTCCCTGGGCGCCAATCCGGGGCCTCGCCCCCAACCCGGCCTTGCGGGAGATCGCCGGACGCCACCGCGTCGACGCGAGGCAGGTGGTCCTGGCATGGCTGCTGGCCCGCTCTCCCGCCGTGCTTCCGATCCCGGGCACCGGCACGGTCGCGCACCTCGAGGAAAACGTCGCCGCCGCCGGCCTCGAGCTGAGCGGCGAGGAAGTCGACGCCCTTGGCACGGGCGCCGGACTCTCCGGTCCCGTTCAGTGACGCCATGCCCGACGAGGTGACGCCGTTTCGCATCGAGATCCCCGATGACGAGCTACGCGACCTTCGTGAGCGGCTGGAGCGCACACGCTGGCCCGAGGCCGAGACGGTCTCCGACTGGTCCCAGGGTGTCCCGCTGGCGTACCTGCGGGAGCTGTGCGGCTACTGGGCCGATGGCTATGACTGGCGGGCGACCGAGACGCGGCTGAACCGCCTGCCCCAGTTCCGCACCGAGATCGACGGGCTGGGGATCCATTTCATCCACGTCCGCTCACCGCATCCCGGTGCGCTTCCGCTCGTCCTCACCCACGGCTGGCCGGGCTCTATCGTGGAGTTCTCGAAGGTCATCGGGCCGCTGGCCGACCCCACCGCCCACGGCGCCGAGGCCGCCGACGCCTTCCACGTGGTGTGCCCGTCGCTTCCGGGGTACGGCTTCAGCGACAAGCCGGCGCGGCCGGGCTGGAAGGTGGAACGGATCGCCGGCGCCTGGACCCGGCTGATGGCTCGGCTGGGCTACGGACGCTACGGCGCGCAGGGCGGCGACTGGGGAACCAGCATCAGCACGAGCATCGGCCAGCAGGACCCCGAGCACGTCGCCGGGATCCACCTCACGCCGCCGCTCGCGCCGCCGGATCCGGCGACTTTCGATGACCTCACCGAGCGTGAGCGGGCGGCGCTCGCCTCGCTGGAGCACTCCGCTGAATGGGAGTCGGGCTACTCGGCGCAGCAGTCGACCCGGCCGCAGACCCTGGGGTACGGGCTGGTGGACTCGCCGGTGGGCCTGTGCGCCTGGATCGTGGAGAAGTTCCAGGCGTGGACCGACTGCGACGGCCATCCCGAGAACGTGCTCACCCGCGACGAGCTGCTCGACGACGTGATGCTCTACTGGCTCCCGGGCACCGGGGCGTCCTCGGCGCGGCTGTACTGGGAGAGCATCAGGCAGGTGAATAGGTGGATCTCCGGCTCGACCAGCGACACGGTCGCGGTTCCCACCGGCTGCTCGATCTTCCCCAAGGAGCTGCAGCGTCCGTCCCGACGCTGGGCGGCCGAGCGCTTCCTCGACATCCGCTACTGGAACGAGATCGACAAGGGCGGCCACTTCGCCGCCTTCGAGCAACCCGACCTGTTCGTAAACGAGGTCCGCTCGTTCTTCCGCCTGGTCCGCTGACCGCCGTAGCACCCGATGAATTCTTGGGGAATCGCCGGGGAATCGCCGTCAGGCCCACCGATTCGGGTGGCGGGATGTGGATTGGTCCAATAGCTTGTCACAGGTGCGTGGCAGGATAACCCGGGAGCGACGAACGTGATCGCCGATGTGTGGCTGATCTGGCTGATTCGGGGGGTTCATGAATAGAGTAGGAAGGATCACTAGTCTTCCGTGTGGGCGCTGGAGCAAGTGGATCGTGCTCGCCTTCTGGGTCGCGGTGGTCTTCGCCGCGCAGCCGCTTGCGGGCAAGCTGAACAGCGCGCAGAAAAACGACGCGTCCTCGTGGCTGCCGCACAACGCCGAGTCCACCCAGGTCGTGGATCTGGCCAAGCGGTTCACACCCAGCGACGTGTTCCCGGCGCTGGTGGTCTACGAACGCTCGGGCGGCCCGGTGACCACGGCCGACCGCGCCAAGGCCGCCGCCGACATCCAGCAGTTCCGTGGCGTGCGGGACGTCACCGGCAAGATCCTCGGGCCGATCCCGTCTAGGGACGGCCACGCCCTGCAGGTGGTCGTGCCCGTCAAGGTCAACTCGGAGGGCAACGGCTGGCAGCAGCTCAGCCCCAGGGTCAAGCAGCTGCGCTCGATCGCCCACGCCAACGCCGGTGGGCTGCACGCCTACGTGACCGGGCCGGGCGGCTACTTCGCCGACTTCGCCAACGTGTTCTCCGGCTTCGACACCACGCTGCTGTACATCACCGCGCTGATCGTGGTGGTCATCCTGCTGCTGACCTACCGCAGCCCGATCCTGTGGGTCCTGCCGCTGACCTGCGTGTTCGTCGCCCTGACCGCCGCGCAGGCGGTGATCTACCTGCTGGCGCGGCACGCGGGCCTGACGGTCAACGGTCAGACCGCGTTCATCCTGACCGTGCTGGTGTTTGGCGCCGGCACCGACTACGCGCTGCTGCTGACCGCCCGCTACCGCGAGGAGCTGCGCCGCCACGCCGACCGCCACCAGGCCATGGCGGTGGCGCTGGGTCGCGCCGGGCCGGCGATCCTGGCCAGCGGGTCCACGGTGATCCTGAGCCTGTTGTGCCTGCTGGTCGCCGAGCTGGCCTCGACCAAGAGCCTGGGCCCGGTGATGGCGATCGGCGTGGCGGTCGGCCTGGGCGCGATGCTGACGCTGCTGCCGGCGCTGCTGGTGATCTTCGGGCGCTGGATGTTCTGGCCGCTGCGGCCAACGCTGGGGTCGGCCGAGCCGACCGAGCGGGGCCTGTGGGCGCGGATCGGTCGCCGCATGGCGCGCCGGCCGCGTCTGGTGTGGATGGTGACGGCGGTCGTGCTCGGGGCCCTGGCGGTGGGGCTGACTGGCCTGAAGGCCGAGGGTCTGCAGAACAAGGACGCCTTCCGCACCACGCCGGAGTCGGTGACCGGCGATGAGGTGCTCGGGCGCCACTTCCCGGCCGGCGCCGGCGACCCGGTGCAGGTCATCGGCCGGGCCGAGGCCGCGGGGCAGCTGCGGTCCGCCCTCGCCGGCAGCGCCGGGGTGACGGCGGTCACCCGTCCGGTGGTCAAGGACGGCTACGCCTACGTCGAGGGGACGCTGACCAGCCCCTCCGACAGCCAGGCCGCCTACCGGACGATCGACCGGCTGCGCTCCACCATGCACTCGATCCAGGGGGCGGACGCCAAGGTCGGCGGCGGCAGCGCGGTCAACCTCGACATCCAGCGGGCCACCCGGCACGACCGGAACCTGGTGGTGCCGCTGGTGCTGCTGGTGGTGATGGTGATCCTCGGCCTGGTGCTGCGCGCGGTCGTCTCACCGCTGCTGCTGGCCGCCACGGTGGTGCTGTCGTTCGCGGCGGCGCTCGGCGTCAGCGCCCAGGCCTTCGATCACCTGTTCAAGTTCGCCGGGGCCGACCCGTCGCTGCCGCTGTGGACGTTCGTGTTCCTGGTCGCCCTGGGCACCGACTACAACATCTTCCTGATGACCAGGGTCCACGAGGAGGCCAGGCGGCACGGCACGCGGCGGGGCGCGCTGATCGGCCTGGCCGCCACCGGTGGGGTGATCACCTCTGCGGGCGTGGTGCTGGCGGGCACGTTCGCCGCCCTCGGCACCCTGCCGCTGGTGTTCATCACCGAGCTCGGCTTCGCGGTGGCGTTCGGCGTGCTGCTGGACACCTTCGTCGTGCGCTCGGTGCTGGTCACCGCGCTCAACCTCGACGTCGGCCGCTGGATCTGGTGGCCGAGCCGCCTGTACCGCAAACCCGACGTCGAGCTCGAAGAAGCCGACACCGAAGCGGCGGCGCTCAGCCGCTGAGCCATCGCGAGCTGGCCGCGAGCTGGCGCGGCACGAGGATCTCCTGGTCCCAGGCAGGCCCCCTCGGGATAGGCCGAGGGGGCCTCGGCCTCCCGGGAGAGTGCTCCCCATCGGCTCCCTGCTCTGGTCGGTCCCATCGGCTCCCTGCTCTGGTCGGTCCCATCGGCTCCCCTGCCCTCGTCGACTTGACCTGTCTTGACTTGTTGCGGCAGCGGGAAGAGTCTCCAGGGACCCGGTCGCCAAGCGAAAGGATGTCCAATGGCGGAGAGCGTGTACCGGTTCACCGAGGTCGTCGGGACCAGCACCGAGTCGTGGGAGCGGGCGGCCGTGGTGGCGGTCGAGGCCGCCGCCAGGACGCTCCGGGACCTTCGCGTCGCCGAGGTCACCCAGCTGGACATGGTGATCGAGGACGGGCGCGTGGCCGCCTACCGGGCCAAGGTCAACATCTCCTTCAAGCTCGAGCCCCGCGACTGACCGCCCATCTCGCTCTCTCATGAGGACTCTCCGCCCGCCGCGGCTGCGCCACGCCCGTTGCAGCGGAGGTCATCAGCGGCTTGCTCTGCTCTGATGGCACCGCTCGGCCACGGCCGGTTTTCACCCTGAAGGGTGAGGCCCGGTCACCCACCTGGCTGAAACGCTTCTGGTCGCGGCCGTCGTCCCGCGTCGGGCGTGCTCGAACGTCATCCCAAACAGGTGATGAACGCGACCCGGCCCAGTGGGACGGTTCGACCGAGCGCATCCGGGATTGAGAGGCCTGTGTGAGAGGGGGGCGGGATGGCCGGCAAGCACCATGAGGGAGACCGAGCCTGTTGCTGCGACCAGGCCGATGTGCATTGCGCGGGGCTGACGGTCCGGCGGCTGAGCTCGGAGCGAGTGCGCCAGCTGGCGGAGGAGATCTGGACGGCCTCGAACGGAACGGTGGTGCCGGCTCGTCCTGCCCCTGACCCTCGCAGCAGCCGGGCCGGGGCCTCCGCCCATGCCGCCTACCAGCGCTGCCGCCAGCAGGAGCTCGAGCCCTGGCGCCAAGGCTGGTGGTGGCGGACGGCAGCGGTGGCCGCCGCGACCATCGGCGGCGGCCTGCTGATCGGCCTGACCGTGGGCGCCTGGCTGGGGTGGCCCATGGCGCTGGTGGCGGCGCTGGCGACCGGGTGGCGGCTGCGCTTCCGCCCCTCCGCCAGCGCGAGGATATGGCGGCGGCAGGCCACCGTGCAGCGCCGCACGGCCGGCGTGCTGCGGCCGCTGGAGCGAGAGGGCGGCCTGGTGCTGCACGACGTCACCCTGCCGGGCTGGCCGGCCAGCCTCGACCACCTGGTAGTCGGCTCGACCGGCGTCTGGGTGGTGCAGTCCTGGCAGCGCACCCGGCTGCCGCTACTGCGCAAGGGGATGTCGCCGTGGCGTGCGCGTGGCGCTGCGGCGGGCCCGCTGCCTGAGCTGCGCTGGCAGGCGGCGGCAATCGCCGACGCCCTAGTCGGCGATTCCTTGATCCCAGTCCGGCCGTTGCTGTGCGTCCACGGCGGCACGATGCCAGGAGGTCACCGGTCGGTCGAGGGCGTCCAGGTGGCGACCACGCGGCAGCTCCCCGACGTCATCCGCCAGGGATCGCCGCTGCGGCCCAGTGACGCCGATCGGGCCACGGCCCGCGCCCTCGAGCTATTCCACCCGGCGGTCTAAAGCGCCGAGCCGCCGACCAGATGGCCGAGGTTGCCGAGCAGACGCAGGACAGGGAGCGGGAGGCACGTGAGGGCATCCGGCTGGACGAGTCAGGCGGCCCTGACGAGGAGCCAGATCAGAACGTAGTGGCAGACGCCAGCGGCGAGGGTGAAGGCGTGCCAGACTTCGTGGTAGCCGAACACCAGCGGTCTGGGATCCGGACGCTGACGCGAGAGCACGACCGCGCCCACCGTGTACAGCACCCCGCTGGCCAGCAGCAGCGTGAGCTTGGCGACCCCCAGCCGGCCCGCCAGCCACGGCAGCGTCACGACCCCGAGCCAGCCCAGCGTCAGGTACAGCGTGATCCCCACGACCCGGATCCGGTGGCGCAGGATCACCACCGCGATCCCGCCGAGGGCCACCGCCCACACCACCCCGAGGATCGTCACCCCCCACGTCCGGTCGAGGGCGAGCACCGCGAACGGCGTATAGCTGCCGGCGATCAGCACATAGATCATCGCGTGGTCGGCCTGGTCCATGCGCCGCAGCGCCGCCGCCGACCAGCGGCCCAGGTGGTACGCGGCACTGGTGCCGTACAGGCCCGCCAGGCTGACGGCGTACACGGCTGCCGCCGCCCTGGCGACCGGGCTGGACCAGCCTGCGACGACCAGGGCAACCCCTGCCGGGATCGACACCACGAACGCCGCCTGGTGCAGCCGGCCCCGCCACCTCGGTTTCACCCGAGCCGGCCGCTCCGTCGCTGGGACGGGGTCACCCCGCCGAAGATCTGGCATGCCTTATCCTACGGCTGCTTGCCTCCCTACGCCTGCTTCCTCTCTACAGCCGCAGCCTAGGCGAACCGCCAGCGCCCGATCCGGACCTGCACACCCGGGGAGAAGTGGACCAGCGGCGCCTGGTCGGGCCTTGGCAGGCCCGCCGCCACGACCAGGTCGTCCTTGAGGTCGACTCGTCGCGCCCTGGCCAGCGGCCAGGGCGGGTGCTCGGCGTCGGCGGCCGCGTTGCGGCCGGCGATCACCGTGTACAGCCGGAAACGGGCGGTAAGGAAGTGGTCGAGCGCGCCTAGCTCGCCTTGGTCGAAGGAGGCTCCGACCTCGATGTGGGCCTCGCAGCCGGCGAGGCGTGCTCCGGGCCAGCGGCGCCGGCTGCGGTAGCGCACCCGGTTGCCGTCGCGCCGGACCGACATCGCGGCCCAAAAGTACGGCAGCCCGTAGGCGACCCTGGCCGCGACGACAGCGCCCAGGCGGGCGGCGTCCAGTGAGAAAAACCAGATGCCGGCCCGGCCGTGCCGGTCGCGGACGTAGGTGCGCACGTTGGTCTCGGGAAACCGGGAGGCCCATGGCAGCGACGGCAGGCCAGGCAGCCGGACGTTCTCCATGCGGAACGGGATCAGGCCGACCCAGGCCGTCCCATCGGTCGTGTCGACCTCCAGCCCTGGTGGAAGCAGCCGCTGGACGAGTTCCGGCGGGTACGGCCAATGCAGGAACGTCACCGCGGTCCAGCGGTGGTGCATCAGCGGCCGGGGAACCGGCGGGGCGGACGGCGCCTCCATACCGGCAGTGTGCCGGAACCGTCAGGCTTAGGGGCGCCTGAGGACCAGGACCCGACTCATAGTCCGCAGGGTAGGCTGTTGCCACCATGCGACGACACCGGCTGGCGTGGGCGGCTCTGGCGGCCTGCGTGCTGGCACTGGCGGGTGCGGCCTGCGACGCCGGCCGGGGCTCGTCCGGGCGCGCCACGCCCGTCCCCACCAGTTCGGAAAGCGGGCGCTGGGTGGCCAGGGCGCCCATCCCCACCCCGCGCAGCGAGGTCGGTGTGGCAGCGGTCGGCGACCGCGTCTACGTGGTTGGTGGCTTCGGCGGCACGACCATGAACGAGGAGTACGACCCGACGACCGACACCTGGCGCACCCGCGCGCCGCTGCCGCGCGGCGTCCACCATCCCGGGGTGGCCGGGATCGACGGCAAGCTCTATGTGGCGGGCGGCTACGCCGATCCCGGCGGCGAGCCGACCGCCCAGCTCCTCGAGTACGACCCGGTCAAGGACGCCTGGCGCGAGCGGGCACCGATGCCGACCGCGCGAGCGGCGCTCGGGGTGGCCGTGCTGGACCGCCGCATCTACGCGATCGGCGGCGTGAACGGCGGCGACGTGGGCGCCAACGAGGTCTACGACCCGGCCTTGGACCGCTGGCGCGGGCTGGCGCCGGTGCCCACGCCACGCGACTACTTGGGCGTGGCGGTGCTCGACGGCCGCATCTACGCGATCGGCGGCCGCGCCACCAGCTTTACCCGCAACCTCGGCATGAACCAGGAGTACGACCCGTCCACCGACTCGTGGCGGGAGCGGGCGCCGCTGCCAACGCCGCGCAGCGGGGTCGCCGCGGCGGCGGTGGACGGGCGCATCTTCGTGTTCGGTGGCGAGCAGCCCAGCGGCACCTTCGAGCAGAACGAGGGCTACGACCCGCACGCGAACGCATGGTCGAGCTTCGCCCCCATGCCAACGGCACGGCACGGGATCGGCGCTGCCGTGCTGGGCCGGACGATCTACGTCCCCGCCGGCGGCCCCATGCCCGGAGGCTCCCAGACCGGCCGCCACGAGGCCTTCACCCCATAGCCGCCCGCCGCCTCACAGACTTGCTGGGAGCCCGCCGAGCGGCGCGATGTCCACTCCGTCCTGCTCACAGCCCCAGGTCGACCACGCTGTCAGCGATGCATCGCTGTCCGGGCAACTCAGCCACAGGAGTACGGACCCCTCGACGCCGACTGGACCCTGCCCGGCGGCACGATCGAGGCGGCGAGACGCTGGAGCAGACGCTGGCCCGCGAGGTCCGCGAGGAGGCCTGCGCCCAGGTCCTGGCCTGCGCCTACATCGGCTGCCAGCTCGTCGAGCCGCTCGATGACGAGCGGGCGCCCTTCTACCAGACGCGCTTCTGGGCCAGAGTGGAGCTGGACCCGTTCACGCCCAGCCACGAGATGACCGCACGCAGGCTGGTCGCGCCCAGCAGGTTCCTCGACAACCTCTTCTGGGGCCGCGAGACGACCGCTGCCCTGATCCTGGAGCGAGGCCTGCGGATCCAGGCGAAGGGCGGCGCCAGTCCCGCCTGATGCGACTGCCTCTGGCAGGCGTCGCGCCTACTCGCTCGAAGCTGACCCGGTCCGCACATACTCGGTGTCGAGGGTGGGGTCACCCGTCAGCGCCCCGCCGCCCCTGTCGGCCGCGCTCTGCCTGGCTTTGGCGGCGGCCATGCGCTCGGCCACCTTCTCGTGTACCTGGTGGAGCTCGATGCCCAGCTTGGCGGCGATCATCTCGATCCACACCTCGCCGAGCACGTTGGTCTCGAAGTCGAGCTGTGCCCGGACGTCGGAGCGCTGTGCCTCGCGGTTCTGCGAGATCATCACGAAGGTGGACAGAAAGATCGCCTCCAGCGAGACGATCAGGGTGAGCAGCCCGAAAGGGAACCTGTCGAAGCTCTTCGGCGCCGCGACGTTGTAGATAATCCACAGGGCGAACCAGCCGATATGCAGGTACACGAACAGCATCGACCCGGCGAACCGAGTGATGGCGTCGGCTATGCGGTCCTGCGTGCGCTGCCGCAGCTGCCGCAGCACCACCACCTCGTTGGGGATGTGCATTGACTGGCTCTCCTCCCTGTGGCAGCCACGGCCGCTCAGACACATGCCTCCGCGAACGCCCTGAGACTCAGGGACCTTGTCCCGCCGCCGACCAGCTCAATTGTGCCGGAATACATTCACAGGGGCGTATTGCCCGGTCAGCGCTGGAGCGGCTCCGATGGGTCGTCCATGCGCCTGCGGAGCGCGTCGATGGCCTCTCGGAAGGGGCGCTCCAGGTACGCGCGGTGGTCGTCCTCGCCATGGTGGTGCGTCACCCGCGCGGCGGCGCGGTGGGCTGTGCGAGCGTCGATGTACGCCAGGGAGCCCTCGAGCAGTGTGACCAGGTACCGTCCGATCGCCGGGTCGAACTTCCGCCAGTCCGCGCCGCAGGCGACGTAGATCGGCGAGGTGTGGGCGAAGATGCCACGTTGCCAGGTGTCACGGTGCCGGACGGGGTCGAAGTACCCTGGACCTCCGCAGCGGGCGGCGAGCCAGCAATGGTCGTTGACCCGCACCTTGGTCGAGAGCTCGAGCGTGCGGGCGCCCTTGGGATCGTCGACCGCGGCGACGACCACACCGTCCTGCACGATCTGGAGGGTGTGGAGCGGGAAGATGCCGTGGGCGCGCGCCCGCGCGCTGACCGTGCCGGGACCGTCGATGCGGACCGTGTCTCCGATCTCGGCGCCCTCGACTTGGAGTTCGATGATCGGACCCGAGCTCAGGAAGGTCCGGCCTGCGTGGACCGCCCGGCGCCAGCCGTCATAGGTGGACTCCTCGTCGCCGAGCTTCGCGTAGGTGCGGTAGAGGCCCACCGGGACGTCCGCGCTCATCTTGTCGGTCCCGCCAATGAGCGGCAGCCGGTAGCCGCAGTTGAGGTACCGGTAGTACTTGGTGTGCGGGTCCTCCAGCTGCACGATCATCTCCAGACCGTCGGCGCGGCCGGTGGCGACCAGCGCCGCCAGCTCCCCGTTCGGCCTCGGGATGTGCGGGACGATCACCGTCCCGCCCTGCGCGTGGCATTCGTCCGCCCAGTGGCTGAGGGTCGTCTCGAGCGCGGCGCCCGGCTCCGCCTCGGACGGCCCGTCGGTGCAAAACGGAAGCACCGGCGACCGTAGGCCCCACAGGCTGAGGTGGCCGAGCACCGGCTGCCGGTTCTCCTGGCCTACAAAGGTGACGTACGGGCCAGCGCCGGACTCGTGTGGCCGCCCGGTGAAGTCCTCGACGTTGGTGAACAACCTTCCCCACTGGCTCTGGAGGAGGTTGACGACGTTCAGGTCCTCGCCCTGCTGCTCGGTGAGCGCGCCCTGCGCCGACAAAAAGTGGACGTGCGAGTCCCCGGAGTACCAGCCACGCTCGCTCATCGAGACCCACCGGTTGAGCGTGAGAGTGAGGTCACGCTGCCCTGGAGCGACGTGGACCACTTGACGGAGAGGCTCGTACTCATAGCCGCGCGCGACGTCGACGATCACGTCGCCCCAGGGGAGCCAGCCCTGGCAGGTGCCGTCGATGTACGCGTAGGTGATCCTGCCAAGGCGCAGGTCGCCGCCGACGTCGACGTGCCAGGTCCCAAGATCGGAGTTGACGTGATCGTGGTGGCCATGCGGCTGGTAGGGGACGCCCTGGAGCGACTGGAAGTGGACGCGGCAGGGCGTCGGCCGGCCGGTGCCTCCGTCCAGGACGGTTACGTGCACCCAGTTCCGGCCCTCCTCGAGCAGCTCGACGCGCAGGCCCTGGCGCTCGGCCGCGCCGGTCGGCGCCACCTCACCCAAACGGACGGCGCCGACCTCTTCCTCGCCCACGCTGACGGCGAGGGTCGCCGAGGGGGTGCCGGAGACGAGCGCGTAACCGCTCGACACGTTCGCGGGGCTCGGCTCACCCCACCCTCGAAGCGGGTCCCCGAGCAGGGCCTCCACGGACTCCCCAGCCAGTGGGTAGATGTACGACGCGATGCCACGGTCGATCCCCACGCTGAGGCCCGCCGCGAGGTCGTTCGGCGCCGGCTTCGGCAGCTCGATGGCCACGGGCACCGCCGGCGACCGGGCCAGCGGGTGCTCGTCGACGTGCCCGAGGGTGACCCCGGCGACGAGCACCCGACCGGCCAGCGGCAGGATCTCCAGCGACTCGACCGGCTCACCAGGCTCGGGGTTGAGCCACGCCCACAGGTAGTACGCCTGTGGCAGCTCAGTGATGACCTCGGTCTGGCGGGCGCCCGCCCATTCCCAATGGCCGCGCGTGCGGTCGAAAGGCTTGGCCGCGACGTCCGAGACCGCGAGGAACGGCGAGTCCTGTTGCCAGCCTTCCGAGGCGATCGTGCTGATCTCGAACCGCTCACGGATCTCCGCCTCGAGCCTGCGTCCCCCGCGCAACGTGAAGACATAGCGGGCGACGGGCATCCCGACTCCGGAGCCGTCCGCCTTGATCCGCTCGAGTTGCCGATGCGCCACCACGACGCTGTGCGCGGTCCTGCCGATCGGGATGGCCAGCCCATCGCCACCAGCCTGCACGACGATGAACGCGGGCCCGCCGGGCAGGTCGGGATCGCCCACGACGAAGGGAAGCCCCTGCATCGTCAGGCGCCGGACCGGCGCGGGCCGACCGGCGGGCAGCACATCGGGTCCGGCATTGCACCACGCGGACAACCGAACCGGTTCGTAATCAGCCATATTCACACCGTCCCGGCCTCAGCCCTGCAGGAGCACGACGCTGTACAGCGGCACGTCTTCGAGGTTCAGCCGATGCATCTCCCTGATCTCCCGGCTGAAGGACACGGTGGCGCGCAGCGTCCCAGTCGGGCTGAATGCCTTGGCCATGCGGAACGGCTTCCCGAGCCGCAGGTCCAGCCGCAGGTGGGGCAGCACGGGCACCCGGTCGGAGGCCTCGTCGTAGTCGTAGCGGATGAGGTGGACCGCGGCGCCGAGCTTCACGCGCTGCACGTTGATCGCCAGGTCGGGGGCGTCCGGCATGCGGACCTGGGGACCGCCGGCGAGGTCCGACGGCTGGAGGTCGGTCGCCCTCAGCATGAGCGGGTGCGCGAGGAGGCCTCGGCGGACCTCCTCGGACAGGTTCAGCCCAAGGTCGCCAAGCGCGAGCACCCGCCCGCCGCGGTCCAGGAACGCCCTCACGACGCCGGCCTGCACGCCGGTGAGGTAGCGGCAGCGGGGCAGGATCAGCGTCCGGTACTGGTCCAGTGCGGCCACGGTGATCGAGTCGGCGCGAAGCTCGCCCTCGGGGAACATGACGACGTCGAACGGCTGCTTCGTCTCCACCAGGCGGTCGCACGCACGCCAGAAGGGGAACTTCTCCCCCGACCCGTGCAGCTCCAGGTGCTGGTAGCTGCTTTCGACGCTGAACGCGACCGCCGTCTCGGAATAGCTGTGCGGGCCGTACAGCTCCTGGTGGTCGGCGATGAAGTCCTGGATCTCCACGACTACCTCGTGCGGCGCCCAGAAGGAGTCCTCGATCACGCTTCCCATCCAGGCGCCATACGGGTCGCTCATATTGATCCCGAGCGCGGCCGCCTCGTACTGCATCATCCGGAAGAGGTCGTAGCCCTTACCGGCCTTCAGCTTCGGGAGAAGCTCTGGCGCCACCCCGCCATAGGGGTTCTCGACCACGATCACCGGCTTCTCGCCGGCGAACCCCGCCGCGTAGCGACACCAGGACGGCTGACGGTAGCTTGTGCTGTCCATCTCAGTGACCAGCACGTCAACCTCCTGCTCGAACGGGTAGTAATGCGGGCTCAGGTAATAGAAGTTGCCCGAGACCAGGACGTCGCGCCCCTTCGACGCCCCGTATTCCTTGATGTAGTCGGCGATCTCGGCGAAGTACTTCACGATGGTCTGGCGCTGGAACCGGATGTAGGCCTTCAACGAGATGCACCGGGTGGCCGCACGGGTCGCTACCGAGCAGGCGGCGTTGCGCAAGAGCATCGGCGACCTGTTCCACAACCTCGCCAGACGCAGCCAGGGACTGGTCGACCGCCAGCTCGAGCTGATCGACGAGCTGGAGCGGGGCGAGGCCGACCCGGACCGGCTCGCGGAGATGTTCCGCATCGATCATCTCGCCACCCGCATGCGGCGCAACGCGGAGAACCTGATCGTGCTCTCCGGCGTGGAGCGCCACCGCCGCTGGAGCGAGCCGGTGCCGATGCCCGACGTGGTGGAGGCCGCGGTAGCGGAGGTCGAGGACTATCCCCGCGTCGAGGTCACCGGGATCCACGACCTCACGCTGTCCGGCCAGGCCGCCAGCGACGTCGCTCACCTGCTCGCCGAGCTGGTCGAGAACGCCACCTCGTTCTCCCCGCCGACCACCAGGGTGGAGATCACCGGCCATTTGACTGCCAGTGGCTACGTGGTCGAGATCGAGGACCGGGGCGTTGGGATGAGCGACGCCGAGCTGGTCGAGGCCAACAAGCGCCTGGCCGCGCCGTCGCCGGGGGACATCGCCGTCTCGAGAATGATGGGCGTCCACGTGGTCGGCCGCCTGGCGGCTCGCCACGGCATCGCGGTGCAGTCCGTCACTCCTGGTACGGCGGGATCACCGCCCTGGTGCTGCTGCCAGAGGCCCTGCTCGGCTCGGCAGGGGCGGCCGGGGAACGCACCACGATGGCGTGGCCTGGGCCGGCCACCGGCGCGGCCTCGCCGGAATCGCTCCCGCTGGCCGAGATCGCCGGGGCGGGCTGGCAGCAGGGCGTCTACCTTCCGCTGCGCCGGCACGCCCCGCAGGTATCGGATCGTGATGGAGGCCCCGACGCTGCCGCTGAGGCAGGCGAGCCGATGGAGTAGGCGGCGACCACGATGAGCGGGCTCTGAATGAACGGTCGCGACCCGCACGAGGGGGGACGGGCCTGGTCCCGCCGCTACCGCCGCCCCTACACGGTCACTGGTGGACGCACCCGCCCCGCTCACGGCCACCTGGAGTTGGAGACGCTGGTGCAGACGGTCGCCAGCCGCGGCCAGGCGCTGGCCGGGCTCAGCCGCGAGCAGCGCTCTGTCGCGGAGCTCTGCCAGGAGATCGTGTCGCTCGCGGAGATCTCCGCGCGGCTCGACCTGCCGCTTGGCGTGACCCGTGTGATCGTCGGCGACATGGCCCTCGAAGGCCTGCTCTGGCTGTACCGGCCGCGGGACACCGTCCCACATTCTGGCCTCGCGCTTCTGGAGAGGGTGCTGCATGGTCTCAAGAACTTCTCGTAGCGATCCGCGGCGCACGGCCGTGCTGCTGCTCGCCTGCGCGCTCGCCTGCGCGCTGCTCGCCGTCGGCTGCACCGCCCGAAGCGAGCGCGGCTCCGGCGGTGCCAGCTCTGGTGGCGGCTCCCAGCTGCTCGGCGCGGGGGCGACATTTCCCGCTCCCCTGTACACCAAGTGGCTGGCCGACTTCGAGCGTGGCAGGAATGCTGGGGTCAAGGTGGTCTACCAGGCGGTCGGGTCCGGCGCCGGGGTGGAGCGGTTCATGAACCACGAGGTGGACTTCGGCGCCTCCGACGTCGCCATGACCGACGACGAGCTGACGCGCGCCGAGGAGGACGGCGGCCCGGTCCTGCACATCCCAACGGCGATCGGCGCGGTCTCCGTGGCCTATTTCCTGCCAGGCAAGCTTCCCCCGCTGCGCATGGACGGCCCGCTCCTCGGCGACATCTTCCTCGGCCGGGTGCGCTCCTGGGACGACCCGGCGATCGCCGCGACAAACCCTGGCGTGACCCTGCCCCACCTCCCCATCACCGTCGTCCACCGCTCTGACAGCTCGGGCACGACCGCCAACTTCACTCGCTTCGTCGCCAACCACAGTCCCGACTTCGCAGCCCGCGTCGGCGCCGGCAAGAGCGTGCACTGGCCCGTCGGGGTGGCGGCGAAGGGCTCGAGCGGGGTCGCCAAGCGCATCCACGCCACCAGGGGCGCGATCGGCTACGTGGAGCTCACCTACGCTCTCGACCAGAACCTCGGCTATGCGGCGGTGAAGAACGCCAGCGGACGCTTCGTCAGGCCCACACCGGCCACGATGGCCGCCGCGGCAGCCGGGCTCGACCTGGTGAGCGTGATCAACAATTTCCGGGTGAGCCTGATCGACGCCGCCGGGCCCGACCCCTATCCGATCACCAGCTGGACCTTCATCCTCGTGCGCGAGTCCCAGACCGACGCGCTCAAGGCCCGAACGCTCGCCAACCTGCTCTGGTTCATGACGCACGAGGGCCAGGGCTCGGCGACCTCGCTGCACTACGCCCCGCTGCCGGGTTTCCTGATCGATCCGATCGAGGCCAAAATCCGGCTCATCTCAGGACCTGACGGCAGAGCCCTCTCCATCGACCGCTGACCCGGACAGCCGGACGCGTCGTGCCGGGCGCTCGTGGCGGGCGCTCAAGGCGAGTCGGTGACCTGCAATGGGATCACCGGGCGACCGTCGCTCCAGCGGCCCATGAAGCGCTGCGCGGCGGTCCCGCCGAGCGCGGTGCGGCAATCCCGCCGCCAGGCCGCGCAGTCCTGCAGCGCGTCGAACAGCTTCCAGGGACCGTAGAAGTCCAGGGCGTCCGGGGGGTTGCCGCTGCCGCTGAGCGACAGGAAGTGGTCGGCGACCAGTGCCGGCGTGCCGTGCTCGTCGCTGCGGACCAGCACGTAGTCCTTGCCGGCCGCCGGGACGTGGCTGAGCGCGGCCCACAGCGCTTCGGGACCATCCAGACCGACCCGAGTGTCACGGTCGGACGCCAGCACCAGCACCAGCGTGGACGGCGCGATGCCACGCAGCACCCGCAGGCTGGCCGGGTCCTCCAGCCGCGGCTGCAGCACGAACAGCGCCTTGGGGCGCGGCAGGTGCGCGGTGACGGTGCCGGCGGCCAACTCGGCGGACATGTTCCCGCCAACCGAGTGGCCCACCAGCACCAAGTGGTCCCACTGGGGCGTGACGTGCCCCGGCCGCGCCAGCTCCCGCATCGCCGCCCGCAGCCCGGCCAGCGGCCCTTTGCGCCGCTGGGTGGCATCCACCGTGTCGAACGGCTGGTTCTGGAAGACCACGATGCTGCCCCGCCCGACCAGATGGTCGATCCAGCCCCGGTAGTCGTCTGGCCCGACGCCCTGGGTGAAGACCACCACCGGGGCGCTGCGGGGCGTGGGCTTTTCCGGCTCGAAGACCGTCACGCTGCCTGGGGAGCCGCCGACCTGGGTGGTGCGCACCCCGGCGTGGCGCCGCTGGCTGCCGCCCGGCCCCTGCACCGGCTGCACCGGCGGCGCGACCGTCCGGGGCGCCGAGGACGCGGTCGACCCCGGCCGGCCCGGTGCCGAACCGCACCCGCCGCAGCCGGCGACCACCAGGATGGCGAGCACGGCGGCGGCGGCGCCGTGGCCACCCCAGGTCTTCGCCCTGCCGCGTCCAGCTCCCACCATCGGTCGCCTCCGAGCGCACGCCAGCGGATTTGCTCCGATCCCGAAGTATCTTTGCTCCGGATCCGGAATATCGCAACCCTCCGGCTTGGCGAGACGGCCAGCGCCGGGCACACTGACACCGTGACACGCCACCTGACCCGGCATCGCCGGATCTCGTTTCTGTTCGACCTGTTCGCCGTGGGCTACCGTGTCCGCGCGCTGCTCGGCCAGACCATGGCCGGCGCGGGCCTGCGACCCGACGAGTACGCGATGTACAGTGCGGTGCTCAAGGCCGGGCCGCTGTCCATCAGCGAGCTGGCGCAGATCGTGGGGATGCCGCTGACCACCGCGTCGGACTACGTGCGCACCATGACCACGCGTGGCCACGCCCTCCGCTCGCGGAACCCGGCCGATAGCCGCTCGTACCTCGTCTCCCTCACCGAGGACGGGGTCGCCGCCCACCGCGTCGCCATGAGCGGCTTCACCGAGGCGATCAACCGCGTCCGCGAGGCGCTGCCCCTCCCAGAGCAGGACCTCGTGCGTGCCCTGCACGCCCTCGACGACGCCGTCCGCCAGGTCCTGGAGGAGCTTGCCGCCGAGGACCGTCGCCAGCAGCGTGCCGCCAGCGGACACTAAGGGGTCCCCGCTCGACAAACTCTGCCGGGTGAACGTGACGGATCTGCGCGGGTTCGTGCTGGTGAGGAAACGTTACTGCGCGGGGACCCCTAACTGACCCCTAAGGGAACGGACTAAGGCCTCAAGCGACTCAGCCGTCCCAGTCCATACCGTTCTTGCGCAGCCAGCGACGCCAGGCGTCCTCGTCGTCGGGGGCGGCGGAGGGCTCGCTCGAGGCCGGGGACACCTGAATGTGGCGGAGGACGGCGTCCCCCTTGCTCCCGAAGTGCGCGGCGCTCTCGTCGCCTGGCTGGAGGACGAGCCGATCGTAGTTGGGCGGCCACCGGATGACGAAATGGCGTCCGCACTCCTGGCAGAGCCACTCCTCCGCACCAGACGGGTCGGTGCCCTTGTGGACCATCTCATGGTGCCGAGGAGATGCGCTCATCGGGCTTCCTTTCGCAGGCGCTCCCGCCGACTCGTGGTGGTGCTGTGGGTGTACCCCGGCATCGCCGCGACTACTCTGCTGCTGGTCGAGCCGGCGAGCATAGGGGGATGGCGGTCGCCCGGTGGACGCCTGACTGCGGATTGGGGGACCCGGCAGGGTTGGGGGACCCGGCAGGGTTGGAGGTCCTCTGCCGTGCCGCCGGCCAGTGCCGGCGGGCACAGAGTCAGCGTCAGACGAGGAGGAACGGGTTGCTCTGAGCGAAGGAGATGATCTGGTAATTCTCGCTGACAAGCCTGACGTTGTAGTGGAACGCGCCGGCCAGGCCGAGAGGGATGGCGATCCTGTAGCGCATGACCCCGGCGGCCTCACCCGCGCCGGTCTTCACGAAGTCGTTGCCGTTCCTGATCCATCCGCAGCCAAGATTCCATTCCTCCTTGAATGGGTTGCCCGGCGGGTTCAGGGCGACCTGGCGTGCCACCGTGTCGTCGTTGACGGCGGTGAAGGTCAGCGTGTAGTTGGCACCGCTGTTGCCGAGGACGCCCCCGACCTCCGTCTGGAGGATCAAGTCGAACTGATCGGGCGCCAGCGAGTTGGCGTTGGGTGTGTTGTCCTCGACGGTCCCATCCACCTGGGTGGTGAACAGCCGTACGATCCTCGCGTCGTTCGCGTTCATGACTGTCCTCCAGATACGAGCGAGGGAGCGCCCGCACCGTGGCGCAGACGCTCCCGGTCGAGATTCCAGGCCGTGGTCGACGACTAGACCAGGATGAACTGGTTGCTCTCGATGAATGACACGATGTCACCGTTGACGCTCACCAGCGTGGCCACGTAGCGGAAGACGTGGCCTCTGACGTTCCTGGGAACGGCGATGCGGAACACCTGCTCCTTGAGGTAGTTCCCCGCACCGCCACCGGCGTTCCAGCCGTCCGCCGCGTTGAACTGCTGGTTCAAGGTGCCGGGGCTCATCGCGGCGTTGGGCGCGGCGAGCGTCTCGTCGATGCAGGTGATCGTCAGCTGGTAGTTGGCGGCGCCATTGCCGATCACATTGCCGGCAACCGCTTCCAGGTGCAGGTGGAAGCTGGCGGCTGGGGCGGCTCCTGGCGGCCCCGTGTTGGGCTCGTTGTCCTCGACGTCGAAGCCGGTTGCCGCGGTATACAGCTCTGTCAGTTCTGCGTCGTTTGCCTGTGGCACGTTCCGTCCTCCCTACAGCGCGTGGTGCGGTGATGCACCCTTTTGTGACCGTGCTCACACTAGATACCTCAAGAGCCCGCTGTCGCGATTGCCGGTAGCCACCGCCCGCAGGTGGCCGCGGTGCGCCTCGAAACGCTCCGCCAGCCAGTCATGTTCGTCTTGGTCCATCGGTCACGTTCCTTGGTCGCCTCGTGTCATAACAGTGACCAACGAAACCCAGCCGATGTGACAGGCAGACCACCGAACGCGGAGTCCGCGCCGCCCGTCGTCGCGCCTGGGGTGGCCTCGGTCAGTTGGTCAGTCGTTGTCGATGGCCTGGACCGTTGCTGGCCTGGACCTCGGCCACCTGACGGTCGATCCTGGTAGCCGGTCGTGAACTGACACCTGGAGGAGAACTGCCATGGCTGGGAAGTTTGGCCTCAATCCTCGTCGGCTGGAGGATGCGGTGCTGGAGCGTGAGCTCCGCTACCTGTATGCGACCCGCGAGGAGACGTTCTTCCACGGCACGCGCCAGGCACTGCTCAACCACACCGAGCGCATGCTGCAGCTGGAGCGCGAGTACGCCAGCCGGTTCCCGGAGCGGACCAAGGCCCTCGCGTTGCGGACCCGCAAGGGCTCCCGGATTCTGGCGGGCCAGCCGCGCGGCCGGTAACGATCGTCTGGAGGCTGGTATGCCAGGCAGACGCTTGGCCGCCGCACTGGCCATCCTTGCGATGACCGCGACGGCGTGCGAGGGGCCGAGTCGATCAGACCGGAGATCGCCGCAGCCGTCGGCATCCACGTCCGCGGCCGGGCCGGCGCCAGCACCGGCGGTGCCCAGCTACAGCGGCGGGCAATCGCAGCCGGTCGCCGACCCGGTGTACCCCAACCTCGGCAACCCCGCCATCGACGTCCTGCACTATCAGCTGGCCCTGCGCTGGGCGCCTTCGACCAGAACGCTGTCGGGCACCGCGACACTCGCGATCCGGGCGACGCGAGACATCGACGAGATCCGGCTCGATTTCGCCCGCCCGCTGCGTGCCGACGGCGTCACCGTGGACGGCAAGGCGGCGACGGCGACCCACCGGGGCAACGATCTGATCGTCGGCGCCGGGCAGAGGCTGACCAGGGACGCCCGCGTGGTCGTCGCCATCCGGTACCACGGCCGGCCGCGAGCCTTGGTCGCTCCCATGGTGCGTAAGGACATCGGCACGGTTGGCATCAATGTGCGGCCCGACGGCTCGGTCTTCGCGCTCCAGGAGCCGTACGGAGCGCTGACCTGGTACCCGGTCAACGACCAGCCCTCCGACGAGGCGCTGTACGACGTCGCCCTCACCGTGCCCCGCGGCTGGGCCGGCGTGTCCAACGGCGTGCTGCGCGGCACGTCACGAAGCGGCGACAAGGTCACCTTCAGCTGGCACGCCGCCGACCCGATCGCCAGCTACCTGGTCGCCCTGGGCATCGACCGGTACCAGAAGCACACCGCCACCGGCCCGCATGGCATCCCCGTCAGCTACTGGATCCGGCCCCAGGACCGGGCCCGGGCATTGCCCGTGCTGCGCAAGACCCCGCGGATGCTGGCCTGGCTGGAGAAGCGGTTCGGGCGGTACCCGTTCGCCAGCGCCGGGGTCTTCGCCATCCGGGAAGACACCGGCATGGAGACGCAGACGATGGTGACGCTCGGCCGGGACGTCCCCGCGGAGGCGCTGCTGCACGAGCTGGCCCACCAGTGGTTTGGGGACTCGGTTGGTCCGCGTACCTGGCGGGCAATCTGGCTCAACGAGGGGTTCGCCACCTACATACAGTTTCTGCTGTATGACATAGAGGTGCTGGGACAATCCCAGACCCGGATGCTGGCCGGCATGCGCCAGCTCGACGGCCAGCTGCGCAGGCAGCACGGCCCGCCCGGCCACTACAAGCCTGACCACTTCGCCTCGTCGAACGTGTACTTTCCGCCAGCGCTGATGCTGCACGAGATCCGCAAGACGATCGGCGACAAGAAGTTCTTCGCGATGATGCGCGACTGGGCGCAGCAGCACCGCAACGTCGAGGTCGATCGGGCCGTTTTCACCTCGTGGCTCAACAGGTACACCGGCCGCAACCTGACGCCCCTGGTCAACCGCTGGCTCGACTCGCCAACGACCCCCACTGCCACCGGAGGTTGATGTTCACGTCAGGCGGCACCAGTCAGGCGGCACCAGTCAGGCGGCACCAGTCAGGCGGCACCAGTCAGGCGGCACCAGTCAGGCGGCACCAGTCAGGCGGCACTATCGGAAGGTTCCGATGGTGTCGCGGCCATCGTTGTTCCAGTCACCGACCACGGGGACGTCACCTGTGGTCCCATAGCTGATCCTCACATTGGGCAACCCTGGGCTATTGGAGTTCCGTAGATTCCACACCCCAGCACGGAATACCCCGATCGTGTCGACCCCGTCGTTGTTCCAGTCACCGACCACGGGGACGTCACCTGTGGTCCCATAGCTGATCCTCACATTGGGCAACCCTGGGCTATTGGAGTTCCGTAGATTCCACACCCCGGCACGGAATACCCCGATCGTGTCGACCCCGTCGTTGTTCCAGTCACCCACTACCGGGACGTTACCCGTGGTCCCATAGGAGAACACGACGTCGTAGGGGCCGGCGGTATTGGAGTTCCGCAGGTACCAGTACCCGTCCCTGAATACGCCAGGGGTGACGATCCCGTCGCCGTTCCAGTCGCCGACCACCGGGATGTCGCCCACCTTGCCGTACCGGAACCTCGCATCGGGGGAGCCGGCGTTATTGGAGTTCCGCAAATTGAAATAGGCTGGCGTGTACTTGACGTAGCGGGCCGTGTAGGTGGTCGGCGCGGCGGGCGCGATCACCGTGTGGCTCGGCACACCGTAGTCCGACCACGACCTGAACGCATAGGTCACGCCGCTCAGGGTCTGCGGCGAGGGCGCGCCGACGGAGTTGGCGGAGCCGACGATCACCGTTCTGGTGAACGGCGTGGCGTGGGCCTGCGTGCCGACCGCGAGCTGCAGCCCGCTCGGGCTCGACGCGAAGGTGAGGCTGACCGTCTTGGGGTCGAGCCGGACGCTGAGGCGATCGGTCAGGCCGCCCGAGTCGGTTGCCTCGAGGCTCAGCTCCAGCCAGGATGGGTACTCGTGGTCGGGCGCCGAGAAGGACCCGCTGCTCACCCCGGTAAAGTCCTGCACCGGGTGGACATGACAGCTGGCCGGCGTGGCGCAGTGGTGCAGCACCAGGGACCAGGTCAGCGACGACGCCGGCAGGTTGCCGTCCTCGTTGTCGGTGGCGTGGCCGGAGAACTGGATGGTGTCCCCCACCTTCCAGGTCAGCGACGGCACGGGCTGGTCGATGGTAACCACCGGCGCGGTGTTGCCCACGGTGATGGCGACGGCGTCGTCCGTGCTGGCCCCGTGGTTGTCCGTCACCCGCAAGGTGGCGAGGTACTGTCCCGTGCTCTGGTAGGTGAAGCTCGCCTGGGGCGCGGTCGAGTCGACGACGCCGTCACTGGTGAAGTCCCAGGCATAGGTGAGGGTGCTACTGGGGTCGTCGGGGTCGGTTGACCCGGCGGCGCTGAAGTTGACGGTGAGCGGTGGCTGACCGTTGGTTGGCGAGGCGGTGGCGACCGCGGTGGGCGCCTGATTGCCAGAGGTATAGACGATGCGGTGGACCTTACCGCCGAGCAGGTCGACGTAGAACAGGTCGCCGCCCGGCCCGATCTCGAGGTCGACGGGGCTGGACGCGTTGGTGACCAGGCGCTCCCGCAGGCTGAGGCTTGGCAGCCCGTTGGTCCCCTTGAGCATCGCCCAGATGCAGTTGCGCCCGTAGTCGGCGAAGAACAGCGCGCCGTTATACCTCGAGGGGTAGGCGCCACCCTGGTTCTGGTAGAACGCAAGACCGCTGGTCGCCGCGCTGCCCGAGGTGGGGCAGCCGTCGCCGCTCACCACCGCGCCGCCGTGGTTGTAGGCGTAGTACGGCGCGGTCGCGCCGCCCGCGCTGTACAGCGACTCGCAGCTGGTCAGGTTGACCGCGTCGTAACCGGGCTGCCGGCCGGCGCCCTCGTAGCAGGGCCAGCCGAAATTGGTCACCCCGGCGGTGGGGGCGGCGATCCGGTTGATTTCCTCCCAGGTGTTCGCGCCGACGTCCCCGAACCAGATCTCCCTGGTCCCGGGACGGAAGGTGAAGCGGAACGGGTTGCGCATGCCATAGGCCACGATCCGCCTGGCGTTGGCGTCGGTGCGCGAGGCCAGCTGGTTGTCGGGCAGGGCCTCGCCGGTGTCCGGGTCCACCCGCAGGATGGCCCCGCTGAGCACCGTCGGCTGGCCGGACGGGCGCCGCAGGCTCTGGCTGCGCAGCGCGCCACCCTGGGCGCTGGGCGGCTGCAGGGCGGTCCCAGCTGGGCTGGGCGGGTCACCACACGGGTTGGCCTTGTCACCGCTGTAGGTCCCGCCGAGCTGGCCGTAGTCGATGGGGCCGGCGGCAGCACCCTCGCCGCCGCTCATGTACAGCGCGCCATCGGGACCGAACACCAGGTCGCCGATCGAGTGGGTCTGGAACTGGGTGCACCAGCCCTCGATGAGGACGCGCTCGCTCCCGGGCACCATCACGTTGCCGTCGGCGGTCAGGCGCGAGAGCCGGCCGCTCACCACGCAGCCGTCGGTGCCCGGGCCGGGTGGGGTGGGACAGGCGTCGTTCCACTTGGGCGGCGGCGCCGGGTCGCCGATGATGTGGTCGTAGGCGTACAGCACGTACACGTAGGGGCGGGCGGGGAACTTCGGGTCGAGGGCGAGCCCGAGCAGCCCGCGGTCCCACCAGTCGTCCACCGCGGTGCGCAGGTCGGCGAAGACCGTCGGCGTGGTGTCGGCCAGGCTCTGGAACACCTTGATGAGCCCACTCTTCTCGGCCACGAACACGCGCCCGTCCGGGGAGAACCGGACATTGGTCGGGTGCGTCAGGCCACTGAGCGCCACACGGTCGGCGAAGCCGGTCGGTAAGGTGGCGGCCTGGCTCGCTGTGGCGTGGAGGAGGTTGCCCACCACCATCAGCAGGCCGATCACGACGGCCAGGCCCCGCAGGTTCGCTGGCCGCCGGACCAGCGCCCAGACGCGGCCCAACAGTGACTCCATCCCCTCGACGGAGGCCGGCCCAACAGACCGGGAGCCGGACCCCCCGCTCCTCCGGCGTACGCCGTGCCGACATGCCGGATCCTGCGAGCAAAGCCTGAAACAGCACGGATGACACGTCTATCCGCGGTGTTACGCAGTTCTTGCCCAAGGAGAATGAAAGTGAGAGGACTGACCAGGCGGTGAGGCGACGACCTTGCCGCTGGGTGGGATCGTCACGGTATCGACCTCCCTTCGGTGCAGACGGTGGCGCTGGACGTGCTGAGCGAGGTGTTCAGCGCGGTGAAGGTGACGTCGGTCTGCTTCGAGGTCGCGGTGCCGCCTGTGCCGGAACTGACCGCGACCTTCAGCTCCAGCCGCTGGAAGTTGAAGGTGCCGTCGGGGGCGGAGAACGTGAACGGCTGCGCGGAGCTGACGTTGGACGCCAGGGGAATCCACGCGCTCGGCGTCACGGGTGACGGTCCCTGCGTCCAGGTGCGGCGCTGGAGCTGCCCGGTCGCCACGTGCAACCGCAGTTCGGTGCACACCGGATTCCCGGTGTTGGTGGTCAGGTACTCGACGTAGGCGTCAGCGCCGACCGGACCCGGCGTGCTGATGCCCGCCGCGTAGCGGATCTCCTTGTCGAGACGCAGGAACGCGATGTTGACCTGGGACTGGGCGGTCGAGATGGCCTCGTCCTGGTTCGCGGAGCGGAACATCTGCAGGACGCTGGCGGTGAACATGGCCAGCACGATGGACATGACCGACATCGAGACCACCACCTCGACCAGCGTGATCCCGCTGTCGCGGCCCGCGCGCAGGCGGCCCGCGCGCAGGCGGCCCGCGGCGCCGCGCGTCACTGGATCGTCCAGGTGAACGTCACGGATGCGCTCAGGGAGGTGTCGGTGTCGGTCACGGTCAGGGTGACGGTGTACGTCCCTGCCAAGGTGGGAGTTCCGGAGATCCGCCCGTCCCTGGTGCGGAAGCTGAGCCCGGGGGGAAGCATCAGGTAGTAGGCCCCGATGAGCGTGGCACCGACGGCGAGGTACACGACCCATCCCGTCCGTGGCCATCCCCGACCAGCGCGTTCCGGTGACTGGCTCGGTCGCTCCAAGCCTCCCCCGGGGCGCTGGACGCTGTCGCTCCTGCTATCGGCCATTAGAGTCATCCCTAGCATGGCCCATTTGGATCAATAGGCTCCATCCTGACGAGCAGGCGCGCACGCCCAGTGCGGAACGGTCCAGGCAGTCCTTTCTGAGACTCCTGATAATCTCGGCCGACTTACGCCACGCTTGAGCCGTCCCCAGTTCCTGAGCGGATCCGGCCGCGCCGCAGGTTGCAGAAGATGCCGGACCGGGTTGCAGAGCACGCCTCACGGTGTCGCGCCCGACCCCCTACTGTCGGTCGACGCGATTCCTCTGGGGTTCGTACCCTGAGCAGTCGGCCCGCCTCCGGCGGACCAGGATCGGAAGGAGACAGCGTGAGCATCCGGGCGCTTCCCATGCCAATCAATCCGGCGCTAATCCGGCAGGCCGAGGAGCGGAGACAGAGCTTCGAGAACCGCATCGCCGACCAGATCACCCGGTTCGCCGGCTCGATGCAGTTCGTGTACCTCCACGTGATCTGGTTCGCCGCGTGGATCGGCTTCAGGGTCGAGCACTACCCCTTCGGGCTACTGACGATGATCGTGTCGCTGGAGGCGATCTTCCTGTCGACGTTTGTGATGATCAGCCAGAACCGCGCGGACGAGAAGCGTCAGGTCCTGGCCGACCACCAGTGGCAGACGGTCCAGGAGGAGGAGCAGCAGAACGAGCAGCTGCTGCACATCTCCAACCAGATCCTGGAGCTCACCCAGGCCATCCACGCGCTGGCCTCAGAGCGCGCGCCTGCCGGTCCCGCCGGCACGAGCGCCGCGCCGACCCAGGGCCCCGGCCCGACCGAGGTTCCCGGCTCGTAGCCGAGCAGATCCGGATACCCAACCGGCTCCCAGCTGCCACGTGGCGGACGAGGTCAAGCGGGACACCCCGATCGGGGAAGCATCGACAGTCCGGCTCGGCGGCCCCATGATGGACGTGCCCGAGGCCTCCAGCACCGCCAGGGGCCAGCGTGCCGGGAGGTGGAGCCTGCCATGAACCTTGCATCGAATCTTCTGGACAGCGCCAGCGCCCACGCCGACCGCGTCGTCCTACGCCTCGGGGAGGCCGCGACGACCTACCGGGAGCTCGACCAGGACAGTGCGCGTGTCGCCAGCCTGCTCCGCGACCGCGGGGTGCAGCCCGGCGACCGGGTCGGGGTGATGCTGCCCAACACCCCGGAGTTCGCCGCGGTCTACTACGGCGCGCTGCGGGTCGGCGGGATGATCGTGCCGATGAACCCGTTGCTGAAGGCGCGGGAGGTCGCCTACTACCTCGGGGACTCCGGCGCCCGGCTGATGTTCGCCTGGCACGGGTTCGCGGACGAGGCGTCGGCCGGGGCGAAGCAGGCTGAGGCCGAGGCGGTCGTCGTCGATCCCGCCACCTTCGGCGAGGTCCTCGCGTCCGCGCGGCCCGACCGGGAGGTGGCCGAGCGGCAGGAGGACGACACCGCGGTGATCCTCTTCACCTCGGGCACCACCGGCCAGCCGAAGGGTGCCGAGCTCACGCACGCCAACCTCGCCCGCAACACCGAGGTGGTGCGGACCGACGTGCTCCGGCTCACCGCCGAGGACGTGATCTTCGGCGGGCTGCCGCTGTTCCACTCGTTCGGGCAGACGTGCACGCTCAACGCCGCGGTGGCGTCGGGGGCGAGCCTGAGCCTGCTGCCACGCTTCGACCCCGTGCGGGCGCTGCAGATCCTCGCCGGGCACCGCGCGACGGTGTTGATGGCCGTGCCGACGATGTACTCCGCATTGCTCGCCAGTCCCGACCGGGCGGCGTATGACGTGTCCGCGCTGCGACTGTGCGTCTCCGGCGGCGCCGCGATGCCGGTCGAGGTGCTGCGGGCCTTCGAGAAGGCGTTCGGCTGCCCGGTGCTCGAGGGATACGGCCTGTCGGAGACCTCGCCGGTGGCCTCGTTCAACCACCTGGACAGGGAGCGGAAGCCGGGCTCGATCGGCACGCCGATCCGGGGGGTGGAGATGCGGGTCGTCGACGAGCAGGGCGCCGAGGTCCCCCAAGGCCAAGCCGGCGAGATCGCGATCCGCGGCCACAACGTGATGAAGGGCTACTGGCGACGCCCCGAGGAGACGGCCAAGGCGATCCAGGACGGGTGGTTCCGCACCGGCGACATCGGCCGGGTCGACGAGGATGGCTACTTCGCCATCGTCGACCGGAAGAAGGACCTGATCATCCGCGGCGGCTACAACGTCTACCCGCGGGAGATCGAGGAGGTGCTGTACGAGCACGAGGCGGTGGCCGACGCCGCGGTGATCGGCCTGCCCCATCCCGAGCTGGGTGAGGAGGTGGGCGCCGCGGTCGAGCTCAAGCCGGGCGCCAGCGTTACGGCCGAAGACCTGCGCGACCACGTCAAGAGGCAGGTCGCCGCGTACAAGTACCCGCGAAAGGTGTGGATCGTCGAGGCGCTGCCGAAGTCAGCCACCGGCAAGATCCTCAAGCGGGAGATCGTCCCGCCGGCCGACCTGGGCGAACGATGAGGCTGCTGCTGCTCGCGCCCCCGGGCGGGGGCAAGGGGACCCAGGGCGCACGACTCGCCGAGCGGCTCGGCGTGCAGCACATCTCCGCCGGGGAGCTGCTGCGGGCCGAGGCGCGGGCGGGCACTCCCGTCGGCCACGAGGTCGCCGCGCACCAGGAGCGGGGCGACCTGGTTCCCGACGCCATCGTCTTCGACGTCCTCACCCCGGTGGTGGTCGCCGCGGGCGGCCGCGGCGGCTACATCCTGGACGGGTTCCCCCGGACCCTCCCACAGGCCACCGCCGCGGCCGCGCTCGGCGCCAGGCTGGGGCTGACATTGCACGCCGTGGTCTACCTGTACGCGCCGGAGGCCGTGCTGGTGCAACGGTTGCTCGGCCGCGCCGGGCAGGGCGCCCGCGGCGACGACACGTCGGCGGTGATCCGGTACCGGCTGGAGGTGTTCACCGCGACCACCAGTCCGCTCATCGACTACTACCGCGACCGGGGCATCCTGCTCGCGGTCGACGCCGACCAGCCGCCCGAGGCGGTCACCACCGAGATCCTGACCCGACTGCCGGACCGCTCGCCGATCCAGGGAACCACATGACCACCGAACCGAGCACCCAACCCGTATCCGGCGACGTCGCCGACGACGTCGCCGATCAAGCCGCACCGCTGGACGCGCTGCTGGTCGAGGCGGCGCTGGGCCCGCTGCGCCGCTTCGCCCCGGACGGGTCGACGGTGAAGTTCGCGTTCAACCTCGCCCGCCGCCCGCTCACGACCGGTCGCCGGCTGCTCGGCCTGGGCGCTGAGCTGGCCCGCATCGCCGCCGGCACCTCGACGGTCGCCCCGTCCAAGCGGGACCGCCGCTTCACCGACCCGGCATGGATGGAGAACCCGCTGCTGCGCCGCGTCGTGCAGGCCTACCAGGCCGCCGGGCAGACCGCTGAGCAGCTCGTCGGCGACGCCGCGCTGGGCTGGCGGGACGAGCAGCGAATGCGCTTCCTCATGGACAACCTGGTGGCGGCGCTCTCTCCTAGCAACCTGCCGCTGGTGAACCCGGCGTCGGCGAAGGCGGTCGTCGACACCGCCGGCCTGAACTTCGTGCACGGTGGGCTCAACCTCCTGGGTGATATGGCCACCGCGCCGCGCGTCCCAGAGATGGTGGACAAGTCGGCGTTCGAGGTAGGTCGCACCATCGCGGTCACGCCGGGAGCGGTGGTGCTGCGCACCGAGGTGCTGGAGCTGATCCAGTACCGCCCGCAGACCGATCGGGTCCGCAAGGTCCCGCTGCTGATCGTGCCACCGACGATCAACAAGTACTACGCGCTGGACCTCGCGCCGGGCCGCAGCCTGGTGGAGTACCTGGTGCAGTACGAGCAGCAGCTGTTCCTCATCTCCTGGCGCAACCCGGACGCCCGGCACGCCGACTGGGACCTGGGCACCTACGTGCAGGCGGTGCTGGACGCGCTCGACGCGGTCGAGCGGATCTGCCGCGCCGACCGCACGGCGCTTGCCGGCATCTGCTCCGGCGGCATCATCGCCAGCATCACTGCGGCCTACCTCGCGGGGAGCGGTCAGCAGCACCGGCTCGCCGCGCTCGGGCTGGCGGTCACCGTGCTCGACAACGCCCGGGCCGGGATGGGCGCCGCGCTGGCGGACCGGCGGCTGGCCGCGGCGGCCACCGCGCTGTCCAGACGCCGCGGCTACCTGGACGGGCGGGCCCTGGCCGAGGTGTTCGCGTGGCTGCGTCCGGACGACCTGATCTGGAACTACTGGGTGAACAATTACCTGCTCGGCAAGAAGCCACCGGCGTTCGACATCCTGTTCTGGAACTCCGACACCACCCGGATGAGCGCGAAGCTGCACGCGGACTTCGTCGACCTCGCGTTGGAGAACCACCTTGTCACGCCCGGCGCCATGGCCGTGCTCGGCGTGCCGATCGACCTCTCCCGGATCGAGGTGGACTCCTATATCGTCGCCGGGATCGCCGACCACATCACGCCGTGGCAGAACTGCTACCGCGGCACGCAGCTGCTCGGTGGCGACAGCCGCTTCATCCTCTCCACCAGCGGTCACATCGCCGCGCTGGTCAACCCGCCGGGCAACCCGAAGGCCAGCTACCAGACCAACAAGGACAACCCGGCTGATGCGCAGCAGTGGCTGAAGACCGCGGAGACGCAGCAGGGCAGCTGGTGGCCTGACATGCTGGCGTGGCTCGGCGAGCGCAGCGGCCCGCAGAAGCGGGCGCCCGCGAAGCTCGGCGGCGGCGGGCTGCGCCCGCTCGTCGAGGCGCCCGGCACGTACGTCTTCGACAGCTGAAGGGGAGGATCATGTACGAGGGCATCGGCCGGTCCCTCGGCACGGACTACTTCCGGATCGGCGACCAGCTCACCCGCGAAGAGCGGGACTACTGGCGGCGCACCCGGGACTTCGTCGACGACCAGGTGCTGCCGGTCATCAACGACTATTGGGAGCGCGCGGAGTTCCCGTGGCCGCTGATCGAGACGATGGGCAAGCTCGGCATCGTCGGCGACGGCATCGAGGGGTACGGCTGCCCGCCGATGAGCCCGATCGCCAGCGGGCTCGTGCACCTCGAGCTCAATCGCGGCGACGGCAGCCTCGGCACGTTCCTCGGCGTGCAGGCCGGGCTGGCGATGCAGTCGATCGCCATGCTTGGCTCCGAGGAGCAGAAGCAGCGCTGGCTGCCCCGCATGGCGATCCTGGAGAAGCTCGGCGCGTTCGCGCTCACCGAGCCGCTGCACGGGTCGGACTCGGTCGCGCTGGAGACCTCGGCCCGCCGCGACGGCGACGAGTGGGTGATCAACGGGGTGAAGAAGTGGATCGGCAACGGCACCCTGGCCGACGTCGTCGTCGTGTGGGCCCGCGACGCCGCCGACAAGCAGGTCAAGGGCTTCCTCGTCGAGAAGGGCACACCCGGGTACGACGCGAAGCGCATCGAGGGCAAGGGCTCGCTGCGCGCGGTGTGGCAGGCCGAGATCACCCTGACCGACGTGCGGGCGCCCGAGGAGAACCGGCTGCCCGGCGCGAACAGCTTCAAGGACACCGGCCGGGTCCTGGCTGGCACCCGAAACTCGGTCGCGTGGGGCGCGCTCGGCCACGCGACCGCGGCCTACGACAGCGCGGTGTCCTATTGCAGCCAGCGCCAGCAGTTCGGCAAGCCGCTGGTGAGCTTCCAGATCGTGCAGGACAAGCTGGTCAAGATGCTCGCCGAGGTCTGCTCGATGCAGCTGTACTGCCTGCGGCTCGGCCGGCTCATCGAGGAGGGCAAGCTCACCGACACCATCGCCGCGATCGCCAAGATGAACAACACCCG
>JBKPDO010000406.1:0-24570 GCA_046727955.1 bacterium
GTCGCGGACGACCAGCAGGCCGGCGCCCTGCCGAGCGGCCGCCTCGGCCTCGTCGCCGAGGCGGCGGCAGGCGGCGCGCAGGCCGCCGGCGCCCTCGGCGGCGGGCCAGGTGGCGTCGAGCACTCTGCACCGGAAGCCCGCCTCCTCCGAGAGCAGCCGCTCGACGCCGTCGGAGCTGAGCAGGAAGGTGGGCAGCTCGACCAGGTGCGCCGCCTCGGGCAGCTCGCTGAGCAGCGGGGCGCGCGGACCGAGCAGGGTGCGCTTGGAGAGGACGTGGCGCTCGCGCAGGTGGTCGATCGGCGGGTTGGTGACCTGGGCGAAACGCTGGCGCAGGAAGTGGCTGACCGGCCGCAGGGTGGCGGCGAGGGGGGCTGGCGGGGTGTCGTCGCCCATGGAGGCGATGGGCTCCTTGGCGCCGGTCGCCATCGGCCGCAGCACCGTGGAGATCAGCTCCCTGGTGAAACCGAAGGCGATCTGGGCGCCGCTCGGGTCCGCGGCGGGCGGGCCGCTCAGCGGCTCGCCGGACGAGCCGGGGCGGAGGCGCTCGGCCAGCCAGGCGCTCCACGGCCGGCTCGACGCCAGCGCCTGCTTGATGTCCTGGTCGGTCTGCAGGCCGCGCTCTGCGAACGTCGGGCGAGCATGCGCGGCTCGCATACTGCTGGCTTCGGGCAGGTCCGAGGCGTTCGAATGCGTCGCCGATGCTCGCGCGGCGTTCGGGTCCACGCAGAGCATCTGGCCCGGCCCGAGGCGGCCGCGCTGCACCGTGCCGTGGCCGCTGGTGTCGACCGCGCCGACCTCGGAGGCGCAGACCACCAGCCCGTCCTCGCAGATCTCGTAGCGCAACGGGCGCAGGCCGTTGCGGTCCAGCGCGGCGCCGACCCGGCGCCCGTCGGTGAACACCAGCCCCGCCGGGCCGTCCCACGGCTCGGTCAGGCAGGCGTGGTAGCGATAGAAGTCGCGCAGCTCGGGGCTCGCCTGCAGGTCCTGCTCGACCGCGGCCGGCACCAGCATGGCGAGCGCGTGGCGGATGTCGCGGCCGCCGCGCACCAGCAGCTCGACCGCGTTGTCGAGCATGGCCGAGTCGGAGCCCTCCGGGTCGAGCACCGGCCGCAGGAGCTCCTCCGGGTCGAGACCGTCCTCGCCGCCGAGGTGGCCGGCGCCCAGGCTCCCCTCGCGCGCCCGCATCCAGGCGCGGTTGCCTTCGAGGGTGTTGATCTCGCCGTTGTGGCACAGGAAGCGGAAGGGCTGCGCCCGGTCCCAGGACGGCATGGTGTTGGTCGAGTAGCGCTGGTGGAAGATGACGAACGGCGCCTGGAGGCGCTCGTCGGCCAGGTCGGCGTAGAAGGCGGCGAGCTGGTCGGCGGCGCAGAGCGCCTTGTAGGTCACGGTCCGTACCGAGCAGGAGGCCAGGTACAGCGAGGCGCCGCCGGCGCGGGCGTCCCTCACCGCCCGCCGGCCGGCGCGGAAGCAGCGCCGCTCGGCCGCCTCCCCGTCGCCGGGTGACCCCGGCGACCCCGGCGACCCCGGCGACCCCGGCGACCCGGATGACCCCGGCGACCCGGATGCCACGAATACCGCCTGCTCGATCAGCGGCATGCTCCGGCGCGCCTGGTCGCCGAGCGCACCGGGGTCGACCGGCACGGTGCGCCAGCGGAGCAGCTCGAGGCCCTCGGCCGAGAGGGCGCGCTCGACCGCGACGCGAGCGGTCTTGGCCAGGACCTTGTCGGGCGGCAGAAATCCCATGGCCACACCGAGGTGGCCGGCCGGGTCCCCCTCCTCCGCGAAGAACTCGCGGTGCAGCGGCAGCAGCAGGCCGGCACCGTCACCGGTGCGGGCATCGGCGGCCACCGCGCCGCGGTGGCGCATGCACTGGAGCCCGTGCAGCGCGTACTCGACCATGGCGCGGCTCCAGCGGCCCTCCACGTCCGCCACGAAGCCGATGCCGCACGCGTCACGCTCGTCTCGCCGGCCGTCGTACAGGGGACGACGCCACGGTTGTGGGGCGTCACGAGAGACAGGACGATCGCCCATACCGTCGCCTCCGATCGCAATCCTTTCGAGCGGACGCCGAAAGCCGGATCGGAGAGACGACGTTGTCTCGGACACACAAGAGCGGCGCCCGCGGAGCGAGCGCCGTTGCTCTCCAGGCAGGTTAGGGGCATGTTTCGGTCCCGTCAACAGCCCATATGACCGGCCGGACGGCCGGTCATATGGGCTGTAGGATGGAAGATAGACAAATCCCACCCACGCGAAGCGCGGCTACGCTTATGGTCATGCGCAACCTGACACGACCGCCGCTGCAAGAGCTCGACGGGGAGGCCGAGGAGCACCTCCACCGCCTCATGGCCGCCTGGCAGCTCATCGCCGACCTGTCCTTCGCCGACCTGCTCCTGTTCGTGCCCGCCGGCGGCGAGAGCTTGCGGATCGTCGGCCAGATGCGCCCGTACACCGCGCGCACCCTCTACCCCGCCGACCTGGTGGGCGAGGTGGTCGAGCCGGGCTGGCACCCGTTCGTCGAGCGCGCCTGGCGAGAGGAGCGCCGCCTGCTCGCGCAGCAGCCGGTGTTCATCGACGCCGAGCCGGTCCGGGTCGAGGCGGTGCCCGTGCGCCGGCGCGGCACTGTGATCGCGGTGCTGAGCGTCGAGGCGGCCGAGGTGCCGGCGCGGGCCACCGGGCGGCTCGAGGCCGCTTACCTGCAGGCGGCCGACGCGCTGCTCGAGATGGTGGCGAGCGGTGCCTTCCCCTTCAAGGAGGCCCACGACCTGATCGGCTCGCCGCGGGTGGGCGACGGCCTCATCGTGCTCGATTCCAGCGGCCGGGTGGAGTTCGCCAGCCCCAACGCGACCTCCGCCTTCCGGCGCATGGGCACCAACTCGCTGCCGCCGGGCGAGCCGCTGCCGAACCGGGTGGCCGTGCTGGTCGCCGAGGCGATGGCCGGCCGCCGGCCGATCGAGTCCGACGTGGAAGAGGAGGGCGCGATCACCGATGTCCGCATCGTCCCTCTGCTGCGGAGCGTGACGCAGCGCCGCGGCGCGCTGGTGCTGTGCCGTGACATGACCGAGCTGCGCCGGAGCGAGCGGGTCATCTCGCGGCGCGAGGCGACCATCCGCGAGGTCCACCACCGCGTCAAGAACAACCTCCAGACGGTCGCGTCGCTGCTGCGGCTGCAGGCGCGCCGCCTTACCGACCACCCCATGGCGGTGGACGCGCTGGAGGAATCGGTGCGGCGGATCGCTTCGATCGCGCTGGTGCACGAGACCCTCACCGAGGAGCCCACGCCCACCGGCGCGGTCGACATGGGCGACGTCGCCCGCAGGGTGGTGCGCATGCTGGAGGGCTCGCTGGGCCGCGAGAACGTGCGGATCCTGGTGGAGGCCGAGCCGGTGCGGGTCGCCGCCAGCGTCGCCACGCCGCTGTCGGTGGTGCTGAACGAGCTGGTCCAGAACGCCGTCGAGCACGGCCTCGGCAGCCGCGACGGGACCGTGACCGTGCGGCTGCGCGGCGGCCTGGACGGAGCCTTAGAGCTGGAGGTGACCGACGACGGCGAGGGCCCGCCGACCCTGCCCGGCGGGCAGGGCGCTGAGCACGTCTCGCGCTCTGGCGGCCTCGGCCTGCGCCTGGTCCGCGCCCTGGTCGAGGAGGAGCTGGGCGGCCGCTTCACCCTGACCAGGGCGAGCGGCCGGGGCAGCGTGGCGCGCGCCACCATCCCGCCATCGGAGCCCGTGACAGATCGGGGGACTAACGCTCGGCCCAGCCAATCGCCTCCGTGGGAAGAGGGGCCTCGCTCTTGAGTCCCCCGAACCCTCAGCAGGCGGGTGCATGACGCGGCCCACCGGCGAGCGCCTCTGCGTGCTGCTCACGGTGCGGCTGTCCGAGGAGCTGGCGCGCAGCATCGCAGCGGTGGACGATCGGGTCGACCTACTCGGTGAGCCCGCGCTGCTGCCGCCGCGCCGCTTTCCCAGCGACCAGCGGGGTGAGCCCTCTTTCCGCCGCGACGAGGCGGGCGAGGCACGCTGGCGCGAGCTGCTCGCGCGGGCCGAGGTCCTCTACGGCATCCCCGGCGACCCGCCCGCCGGGGTGCCCGCTGACTCGCCAGAGGGGCTGGCGGCGGCCGTCTCCCACTGCCCGCGGCTGCGCTGGGTCCAGGCCACCTCCGCCGGCGCCGGCGACCAGGTGCGCCGGTCCGGCCTGGACGCCGAGGCGCTGGAGCGGGTGACCGTGACCACCGCGAGCGGCGTGCACGCGCTGCCGCTGGCCGAGTTCTGCCTTTTCGGGCTGCTCGCCATCGCCAAGGGCCTGCCCCGGCTCGCCGCCGACCAGCGCTCCAGGACCTGGCCGGCGCTGCGCCAGCCGACTCGCGAGCTGCACGGCGAGACCCTGTTCATCCTCGGCCTCGGTGACATCGGCCTGGAGGTGGCGCGGCTGGCCAAGGCGTTCGGCATGCGCACGGTGGGCTTCAAGCGGACGGTCGGCGCAGGCAGCCAGCCCTTCACCGACGAGGTCCATGCTGCCGGCGACCTGGCCGCCATGATCGACCAGGCCGACGCGATGGTGATCGCCCTGCCGGGAACGCCGCAGACCCGTGAGCTGGTGGACCGCGAGCTGATCGGCCGCATGCGGCCGGGCTGCATCGTCGTGAACGTCGGCCGCGGCTCGGTGGTCGACGAGGATGCCCTGGTCGAGGCGCTGCGCCAGGGCCGCATCGCCGGGGCCGTCCTGGACGTGTTCGCCCAGGAGCCGCCGCCGCCGTCCAGCCCGCTGTGGGAGCTGCCGAACGTGCTGGTCAGCCCCCATAGCGCCGCGCTGTCACCGCACGAGGACGAGCGCATCGTCGAGCTGTTCCGCGACAACCTGCACCGCTACCTCGGAGGCGATCCGCTCCGCAACGTCGTGCGGCCAGGGTTGTTCTACTGACCCGAGGGTTGCGACCCGCAGTGCGCTGCCAAGTCGGGGTCGTGAGGCTCGCCTCTACGATGACCCGGGCGGCGACGCACATGCGTGTGCCTCTGTGCGATCACCTAGGAGTTGGACGCGAGCGCTATGCGCGACCGCTTCCATTGCCGAGGTGGCCACATTCGTCGTAGTCGTCGTAGTCGTCGTAGTCGTCGTAGTCAGAGTGGGCACTGATCGAGGTCCAGCCGTCTCACTTCTGAGAACGAGTGTTGCCGCACGAAGAGCCGCCAGCCTGATGAAGTGGGATACAGATTCGCCTCGGCTCGATGCCGCGCGGCGGACGATATTTTCCTCCTCAGGGGCGAACCGGACCGAGATCATCGCAGCCAGCCGCCTCTTCTTCGGTCGTCGTGAAGGCTGTGCCCGACCCCACTCCTCGGGGTCGTCCTTGTGCGCCTGGTAGTACTCGGCGTCTCGCTCGACCATTGGCATCAGCTCCCCTGGAAGTACTTGGTGCGCTCGGCAGCCGTCGCATCCCACCCGGTGATCGGCCGAAGTACGCCGCGATCTCCGTACAGGCGAAGCACGATCGTCAACCGTCGACCGCCGTCCGTTCTCCCCAGCATCTTCCAGTCGCCTGCACGGCGACGCACGTTCGGTACCCATACTGCACCATTCGCCCAGACTTCGTAAACCTCAGCAGGAGAAATCTCATGTGCTGCGAGCTCGCTCTCGTTCCCCTCGTCCCACTCCCAGGCATCAGCGGTTGATGGATGGCTTGTCATACAGAGTTCCCTGAGGAGGAGGTTGATGTATGACCACGTAGACCCTATAGTATGACCGCAGCTAGGTCTCGTCCACCCAAGTTCGTCCGCCTGTGGATTCGAGGGAGTCATGGAAGTAGAAGCCTTCTTGGCAGACTCAGTCGATAACGTTGGGGGGAAGTTGTACGTCCTGGGAGCCGGTTGGAACCAGATCAACACGCAAGCGCTACCGTTCCGGCAGGCCAGGATCGGCGTCGGCATCATTTTCCGCGTTCCATACACAGCTACCAATCAAGTCCACAATTTCCAAATATACCTACGGGACGCAGATGGCCAAGAGATGCCATTGGGAGATGCCCCTCCCGGGATGGAGACGTCCGATGGGAAGATCCGGCGTCTTGGCGGCCAGTTCAATATTGGTCGCCCTCCAACTGTCAAGCCCGGTGACGAGCAGTTGGTAGCGGTCGCGATCAATCTAGACCAGCTTGAGTTCAGCCGAGCCGAGAGCTATAGCTTCGTTATTGAGCTCGATGGGACTGAAGTAAAGCAACTCCCCTTCAGGGTAAATCAGGCGGTTCAGCCAGTACCCATTGTGAGTTGAACTTCGAACACTGACGCCGGGTCCCGACGTCTCGCTTCCTGTCAGTGGACTACCAGCAGCGGGCGCCACTCGCGGTGGAGCAGGCGGGTGGCGACCGACCCGCGCAACAGGCAGCGCAGCAGCCCGCCGCCGCGGGTGCCGACCACGATCAGGTCGGCGTCGACGTCGGTGGCCACCTCGTCGAGCCGGGAGACTGGGTCGCCGGTGCCAACCCAGAGCTGCCAGGTCACCCCGAGCGGGTCGATCAGGCGGGCCACCTCCATGCCCACCTCGAGCTCGAGGTCCTCGCGCCACTGCTCCAGCAGGCCGCCCCAGCCGGGCATGAACAGCCCCACAGCGGGGCCGCGGGGGCGGACGTGGACCACCGTCATGCGGGCGCCGGTGATCTGGGCGATCTGTCCCGCCATGCAGACCGCGTTCAGGCTGGGGAGGGAGCCGTCCACCCCAACAACGATATGGCGCAGACCACCACCGCCTCCGCCAAGCGACTCGAGCAGAGGATCGGTCGGAGCGGACCAGGGCATCGAGCGCCGTGCCATCGTGCCCAGCCTCCCTTCCAGCCCACAACGTGACCGGCAAGCCCGGGCGGCGCACCGTGCTGCCACAATGCTCGCCCCTCAAGACGAACGACGCAAGAACCTCGACGAGTTCTGGTCGGAACCGCCCGGCACACACTAGGGCGCCTTGGCGCCCTAGTGTGTCCAAACGAGTCAAGTCTGAGGGCGGAGCCCTCACCGCTTTGGGAGGTCTGCGGGGGCCAGGCCCCCGCATCTAGGGCGCCTTGGCGCCCTAGTGTGTCCAAACGAGTCAAGTCTGAGGGCGGAGCCCTCACCGCTTTGGGAGGTCTGCGGGGGCCAGGCCCCCGCATCTAGCGCTCGACGGGGCGTGCGCCGGGGACGTGGCGGGCGGCGAAGTCCAGCAGGACCTCGGTCTGGCGGATGCGCTCCTCGGTGACCAGCGCGCCGTGGCCGGCGTCGAAGCGGTCCAGCTCGAACTGCTTGCCCAACTCCCGCAGGCGGTCGGTGTAGTTCAGCACCTGCTGCAGCGGGCAGCGAGTGTCGTTGTCGCCGACCATCACCAGCACCGGCGTGCGCACCCGCTCCACGTAGGTGATCGGGGAGCGCGCGCGGTACAGCTCGGGCTTCTCGTCGGGGCTGCCGCCGAACAGGCTCCGGTCGAAGGCCTGCAGGCCCTCCGCCTCGTCGGCATAGGCGGCAACGTAATCCGCCACGGGGACGATCGCCGCCGCGGCGCGCCAGCCTTCGGGCACCGTGCCGATCGCCTGCAGGGTGACGTACCCGCCCCAGGAGGAGCCCGCGATCACGACCCGGTCAGGGTCGGCGACGGCCCGGGCGATCAGGTCGTTGCGGCCGGCGGTGACGTCCTCGACCTCGGGCCGGCCGGGATCGCCCTCGAGCGCGTCCTGCCAGGCCTTGCCGTAGCCGGTGGAGCCGCGGTAGTTGACCAGCGCCACCGCCCAGCCGTGATCGGCCAGCGCCTGCACCTGCGGGCTCCAGCCGTCGGCGTCGTGGTGGTGCGGTCCGCCGTGGACCAGCATCACCGTCGGGTGCGGGCCGGGCTCGGGTGGCGTGACCAGGAAGCCGTGCACCCGCTCGCCGCGCGGGTTGGGGAAGGACCAGCTCTGGTAGGGCCAGCCGGACGGCGCCGGCTCGCCCGGCGGCCGCAGCACCGGCTCGTCACGCCCGACCGCCCGCACCTCGGGCGCGGCCGCACCACAGGACCAGCGGTACCAGACCTCGCCGTCGGGCCGCACCCGTGCGCCCATGATCGAGCCGGCCGGGTGCGCGAGCCGCCGCAGGGCCCCGCCGGCCAGCTCGAGCCGGAACAGCTCGTCCCGCCCCAGATAGGTGTGGACCAGCAGCAGGGCGGAGCCGTCCGGCCACCAGCCGGCCACCTCGACCTCACCCGGCAGGTCGACCTCGAGGTCGGCGCGCTCGCCACGAAGCGGGTCCCAGACGCCGGGCCGGAGCTTGCCGGTGCGCTCATGCAGCAGGGCGATGCGGTCGTCGCCGGGCACCGGCGAGAAGCGCACGGCGAACAGGCCGTAGCCCTCTCCGTCCCAGAGGTCCTCGAGCGGCTTTCCGTCGCGCTCGAGGTCGAAGGCGCGCAGCGCCGGGTGCAGGTTGTCGCCGTGCTCGGCGTGGTGGACCACCAGGACGCGCCCGTCGCGGCTCATGTCGGCCACGTCGATGGTCTGCTGGTGGTGGTACAGCTCCCTGCCCGGCTCGCCGATCCGGCTGACCCGGACGGAGAAGCCGACCCGGGTCGCCGTGCCCACGGCGATCCGCCCCTCCGGCCCCAGCGCCAGCCCGGCGCTCCAGGCGGGCTCGACGCCGGGCATCAGCGGGAGGTCGTCGCCGCCGAGGAAGGGCTGCAGCCGCCACTGGCCGATCTCGTCGCCCTTGGAGTCGTCGAACCAGACGATCCCCTCGCCATCGGGCGTGACGGCGCCCCCAAGCACCCCGGTTGGGTGCTCGGTCACCTGCCGGTGCTCGCCGCTGGCCCGGTTCCAGGCGTGCACCTGCCAGGAGCCCGAGACATTGGAGGCGTAGGCGAGGCGCTCGGGGTTGTCGACGGCCCAATTGGGCAGAGTGAGCGAAGGCGCGCGGTAGCGCCGCTTCCAGCGTGGCTCGGTCATTGCCAGATGGTACCTGCGGGCGCCCAAGGGCCGCCGCTGGGGCCCCGCAAAATGGCAATCCGTGCCAATCCCCACTAGTTCGTCGCCTTCCTTCTCGGACAGCGATACTTCGGAGGAGGGACACCGTTCACGAGAGGAGGGCGGAGGGTGGAGGAACCGGCGGAGCGAGCGCGGCCACTGCTCCACATGATCGGCAACGCCCACATCGACCCGGTGTGGCTCTGGCAGTGGCAAGAGGGCTACCAGGAGGTGCGCGCCACCTTCCGCTCGGTGATCGAGCGGATGGAGGAGTATCCCGAATTCTGTTTCACCTGCGACTCCATCGCGTACTACGCCTGGGTCGAGGAGAGCGACCCCGAGCTGTTCGAGGCGATTCGCCGCCGGGTCACCGAGGGCCGCTGGGAGGTGGTGGGCGGCTGGTGGGTCGAGCCCGACTGCAATCTGCCATCCGGTGAGTCGTTCGCGCGCCAGGCGCTCTACGCCCAGCGCTGGCTGGCCGAGCGCTTCGGCCGCATCGCCACCGTGGGCTGCAACGTGGACCCGTTCGGGCACAGCGCCATGCTGCCCCAGCTGCTGCGCAAGGCGGGCATGGACAGCTACCTGTTCATGCGGCCGGGGCCGCACGAGCTGGCCCTACCCGGGCCGGCCTTCTGGTGGCAGGCGCCGGACGGGTCGCGCGTGCTCGCCTACCGGATCCCACACCACTACGCCAGCCGCGGGCTCGACCTCGCCGACCACGTCGCCGGCACGCTCGCGCAACGTCCCCCTGGCTGGCCGGAGCTCGCCTGCTTCTACGGCGTCGGCAACCACGGCGGCGGCCCGACCCGCGCCAACCTCGACAGCATCCGCAGGCTCAGCGCGGAGGGGCCGGCGCGCTTGGAGTGCGGCACCGCGCGGCGCTTCCTCGACCGGCTGCTCGGCGAGCAGGCGAGCGAGCTGCCGGTGGTCACTGGCGAGCTGCAGCACCACGCGGTCGGCTGCTACGCCGCCCACTCCGGTGTCAAGCGCTGGAACCGCCGCGCCGAGCGCCTGCTGCTCGCCGCCGAGCGCTGGGCGGCGGTCGCGCGGGTGGTCGCCGGGGTGCCGTACCCGCGGGATGAGCTGGGCCAAGCCTGGCGGCAAGTGCTCTTCAACCAGTTCCACGACCTGCTCGGGGGGACGGCGATCGAGCCGGCCTACGAGGACGCCCGCGACCAGCTCGGCGAGGCGGCCTCGAGCGCCGGCCGGGTCGCCAACCGCGCCGTGCAGGCGCTCAGCCGGCGCATCGGCATCGAGCCGGAGCCGAGCATGGCGCCGGTGGTGGTGTTCAACCCCCTGCCGTGGCCGGTCCGCTCCGACGTCGAGGTGGAGGTGGGCGCCGTCGCCGCGCCGGACCGTCTGGCCGACGAGGCCGGCCGGCCGGTGCCGATGCAGGCCACCCGCCCGTACGCCACCGCCCCCGACCGGCGGCGCCTGGTGTTCCCGGCGGAGCTGCCCCCGCTCGGGTACGCCACCTACCGCCTCTACCACGATGGGGGCGCACTCCGCGGTGGGGGAGCTGGCGACTCTGCCTCCGCCGATGCGGTGGTGCTGGAGAGCAGCCGCCTGCGCGTCGTCGTCGACCGGCGCACCGGCTGGCTGGCGAGCCTGGTCGCCAAGGCCACCGGCGCGGAGCTCGCGCCATCGGGGCCGCAGGCACACGCCGTGGTGATGGCGGACGGCACCGACACCTGGAGCCACGGCGCGCTCGCATACCGGGAGCGGGCGGGGGCCTTCGCCTGCGAGTCCGTCAGGCTGCTCGAGCGCGGCCCGGTGCGGTCGGTCGTGCGCGCCACCAGCCGCTACGGCGCCTCCACCCTGACCGAGGACCTGGTGCTCGGCCACCACAGCGGGATCCTGGAGGTGCGCGCCACCCTCGACTGGCACGAGCGGCTCGCCCTGCTGAAGCTGCGTGTCCCCACTGCTCTCGCGGAGGTCACCGCCAGCTACGAGATCCCATACGGGCACCAGCAGCGTCCCGCGGACGGCGGCGAGGAGCCGGCCCAGGCGTGGGTGGACGCGAGCGGCGTCCTGCCCGACGGGCGGCGGGCCGGGCTGGTGCTGCTCAATGACGGCAAGTACGCCTTCGACGTGCAGGCAGGCTGCATCAGCATGACCGCCGCCCGCAGTCCCGTCTACGCCTGGCACGAGCCCTGCGAGCTCGACCCCGGGGAGGACTACAGCTACCTGGACCAGGGCATGCAGCGCTTCGTCTATCGCCTGCTGACGCACCGGGGCGACTGGCGCGCCGCCGGAGTAGTGCGCGCCGCCGCGGAACTCAACCAGCCGCCGTTCACCCTGCTGGAGTCCTGCCATCCTGGACCGCTGCCGCAGCGCTACTCGTTCGCCTCGGTGACACCGGGCTCGGTGGTCGTCTCGGTCCTGAAGCTGACCGAGGACCCCGGCGACGACCTGGTCGTGCGCGCCTACGAAAGCGCCGGACGGCCCGCCCGCGCCGACATCGACCTGCCGCTGGCCGGCCGCCGCATCACCGCGACCTTCGGCCCCTGCGAGATCAGGACCTTCCGCGTGCCGCGGGACCCCGAGCTCCCGGTGATCGAGACCGACCTGCTCGAACGGCCGGGCGCGGGGGCCTCGACCCCATGACGGCGCCCGAATTCCTGATGGACGCCGGCGCTCGACGCCGGCTGGTCAACAGGTTCGGGCCTGGCGTCTCCCCCTGGCTACCCCGCCGGGAGAGTCTGGGCCAGGGCGTCGAGGGCTCGAAACAGGACCTGGGCGCGGGTCGCGGAGATGTCGCCCTCCTGGACCCGGTCTTCGAGCTTGTGTCGAAACTCGTCGATACGATGGTTGACGCCGTCGAGCCGCCCGTCGGCAAGCCGCTCCCGCATGTCGCCGATGAGGTTGTCGAAGTCGTCGCCCACGTCGGCCCGGATCTCACCCGAGGCCACGCCCTCGTCGACGCTGCGCCGCAACCGCTCGAGCGCATCCAGCGGCTGCGACGGGGGTGGCTCGGTTGTCGACGAGGACACTGAGGCGACCGCCGCCGGCGTGGTGCTCGTCGAGGCGGGGCTACCCGCGGTGCCCCCAGGCGTCGCCGAGCGCTCGCCCGGGCGCAGCATAAGCACTGTCACGATGACGACAGCCAGCGCGGCCGCCCAGAGCGCGCCGGCCAGCAGCTGCTGCCGCCGGGACGGACGCCCCGCGCCCGCCAGCGCCCGCGTGGCCGGGTCATCGACGTCCAGCGCCGGCAGCAGCACGGTGTCCGAGGCGCTCGCCGCCGTGGAGGGCGAGGCCGCGCCCTGCCAGGATCCGGCAGCGAGCGCGGCCTGCAGGCGCTTGGCCACCTCCGCGCTGGACGGCCGCTCGTCCGGCCGCCTGGCCAGGCAGCGCCCCGGCAGCAGGGCGACCTCCGCCGGCAGGCCCTGCACCGCCGGCTCAGCCTCGCCACCGAGCGGCAGCCTGCCAGTCAGCGACTCGAACAGCAACACGCCAAGCCCGTACACGTCCGCCCCGGGCGTCACCAGCTCGCCCGCCAGCAGCTCGGGGGCCACGTAGGCCGCCGTCCCGAGCACTCCGCGCATCCCGCCCGACGAGATCGGCGCCTCCTCGCCCGCCATGGCGGCGATCCCGAAGTCGAGCACCTTGGCCCCAGCCTCGGTGAGCACCACGTTGCCCGGCTTGACGTCGCGGTGCACCACACCACGGCGGTGCGCGGCGGCCAGCGCCTGCGCGACCTGGGCGCAGACGGCCGCCGCCTCCGGCCAGGGCAACGCCCCGTGCTGCAGCCTGGCGGCCAGGCTCTCACCGTCCAGCAGCTCCATCACGATGAACGCGACCCGCTCTCCGCCGGGCAGGTCCCACTCTCCGTAGTCGAACACGCTGGTGATGTGGGGGTGGCTCAGCTGGGCCGCGGCGCGCGCCTCGACCCGGAAGCGCTCGAGGAAGGCACCGTCGGCGATCAGCCCGGGCGACAGCGCTTTGACCGCTACCAGGCGGCCGAGCACCTGGTCGACCGCGCGCCACACCGACGCCATCCCACCCCGGCCGAGCCGGTCCACCAGCCGGTAGCGGTGGCCCAGGTACATCCCAGGAGCGAGCGCATCCACAGGGGCCATCCTCGAGGCTCAGGCCCGGAGGCTCTGTTTGGGTGGGGGCGCGGCCTGTGGAATGTTACTTCATCCTTTCGGATGCATCGGTGACTTCATTCCTTCGGCTGAGGTCAGCGCCGCCGGAAAGGAGCCTGGCATCGGGCGCCGCGTAGCGCGCTGGACGTCGACAAGCCGCGGGGCTCGGCGGGTGTTGAGCAGGCCGCCGTGGTTTTGCAAGATTGCCGCATGGAGTCTCGACCGCTGCCCGCCTGGTTGCCGTTGTTCGATCGGTTCGTCGCTCGCTGGCTGTTCGCGGCGATTGCGTTGGCGGTGCTCTTCCTCGCGATGCTGATCGTCGCCAGCCACGGCGTGGCGCACCTGCTGCTGAGCCTGCCGCTGCACCTGCTGGTCCTGGTGCTGGCAGGGGGCCTGGCGCTGGTCCCGAGCACCCCCAGGCGGCGCCGGAGCGCGGTGATCTGCCTGGTGGCCGGCTTCGCCGCGATCGCGCCCAACCTGCTCGGCCTGGGCGGTGACCGCTGGCGCGGACTGCTGACTGTCCTGCTGTTGCTGCCGGTGCTGGTGCTCGCCACGCGGGAGTGGCCGGCCGTCGTGGCGACCGCGGAGCTGCCCGCGCCGGAGGTCCGGCGCAGGAGCTTCCGGCGGCCGGTGCTGGTGCTCAACCCGCGGTCTGGCGGCGCCCAGGCGGCGCGAGACCGGCTCCAAGAGGCCGCCCACCGCCACGGCGTCGAGGTGCGCCAGGCAGCCTCGCCCACCGAGCTGGTCGAGGTGGCCCGGCAAGCGGTCAGCGACGGCGCCGACGTGCTCGGGGTGGCGGGCGGCGACGGCTCTCTGGCCGCAGTCGCCACGGTGGCGCTGGAGGCCGAGCTGCCGTTCGTGTGCGTCCCGGCCGGCACCCGCAATCACTTCGCGCGCGACCTCGGGCTCGACCGCAACGATCCGGCCGCGGCCATCGAGGCGTTCGTCAGCGGCGCGGAGCGGCGCGTCGACGTCGCCACCGTGGCCGGCCGAGTTTTCCTCAACAACGTCTCTATCGGTGTCTACGCCGCGCTGGTGCACGAGCCGAGCTACCGCGACGACCGGCTCGGGGCGGTCGACAGCGTACTCGGGGGCATGCTGGACAATGAAACGCCGACGGTCCGCGTCAGCTTCCAGGACGGGTCCGGCCAAGCCTGGGAGCAGGTGATCGTGCTGCTGATCAGCAACAACGCCTATTCGCTGACAGGTTTCGGCAGCCGGCCGCGGCTGGACGCGGGCATGCTGGAGATGTCCGCGCTGCGTAGGACCGACGGGCAGCAGCTCGGCCGGGCGCTCGAGAATCTGGCCATGGGCCGCTACGACGCTGGCGACGGCTGGGCGCGCTGGGCCGCCACGACCTTCGAGGTCGACTCGCCCGACGGCAAGCTGGGGGTCGGCATCGACGGTGAGGCGGTGGTGCTGGACACCCCGATCGAGTTCAAGATCCAGGCGGGCGTGCTGCACGTGCTGCTTCCGCCACCCGGGCCCTCGCCCAGGCGCCCGTCCGAGGGCCGGACCCGGCGGCTGGCGCGCATGGTGGGCGCACGCGGGGTGCAGGCGGCGGGCGCTGGACAGTGGCTCCCCGAGGAGCTCGCCAGGCTCGCGCGGCTGTGGCGCCTGCTGAACCAGATCGGACGCCGCTTCTTCGGCGACCGGACCGACCACCCCGGCACCGGCACCGGGTCTGGCCGTGGGTCTGGCCCTGGTCTTGGGTCTGGCCCTGGCCCCGGCTCCGGCCCCGGGTCTGCGTCTGGCCCGGGCTCCGGCACCGGCTCTCGCCCCGGCCCCGGGTCTGGCCCGGGCTCCGGCCCCGGCCCCGGGTCTGGCCCGGGCTCCGGCTCTCGCCCCCGCCCCGAGGCCGGCCCCGGCCTTGGCGCTGGTGGGCCGGACGCGCGTGCCCAGCGGCAGCGCCGCCCGCCTGGTGACCGGCGGTGAGCCCCGCTGACCGCCCGCAGGGCCGAGGAGGTGGCGCCGCGGGCGCGATCAAAACGCTACGCCGTGCCACCGTTCGGCTGGACCAAGAGCTGTTCGAGCGCGCCGCCCGCACGCGGTCGCCTCTGCTCGACTCGGTGCTGCCTGCCCTGGGCCGCGCCGCCGACCACAGCGTGCTGTGGATGGCGGTCGCCGCGGGACTGGCGCTGGCCGGCGGGCCGCGGGGACGCCGCGCCGCCCTGACCGGGCTGATCGCGGTGGCCGTCACCAGCGCGATCGCCAACCAGCCAGCCAAGCGCTCGTTCGGGCGACGGCGGCCGGGGCTCGACGCGGTCCCGCCTGGCCGCCGCGTCCGGCGCGTGCCCACCTCGACCTCGTTCCCCTCAGGGCACGCCGCCTCGGCCGCGGCCTTCGCCACCGCCGTCGCCACGACCGCCCCGGCGGCGGCGGTTCCGGTCGGCGCGCTGATGCTCGGGGTGGCCTACTCGCGCGTCCTTACCGGCGTGCACTACCCGGCCGACGTCGTGGCCGGCGCTCTGCTCGGCGCCGGGGTCGGCCTGCTCGCTGGTCAGGTCGCCCGGCGCGGGCTCCCGCCGGCGGGACGCCTCGCGAGGCCGAGGACGTGTGGTGCGGTTGGCGACGGGGGGCGGCTCTCGGGGAAGCGGAACTGGTCGTAGCGGTCGATCTCGAAGCCGGCGGCCGCAATCTCCGCAAGGGTGTTGCGGCTGACGTGGCAGCCGCCGAGGAGCAGCGGCCAGACGTGGTCCATCAGCCGTTGCGCGCGAGCCAGCCCTGGGGTGTCGGCGAGGACGTGCTCCCAGAACCGCAGCTCGCCGCCCGGGCGGATGACCCGGTGCAGCTCGGCCAGGGCGTGGGCGGGATCTGGGACGGAGCACAGCACCAGCGAGGCGACGCCGGCGTCGAACGCCCCGCCGGCGGCGGGCAGCTGGTCGGCCGTGCCGTCGAGCACCTGGACCGGCACGGACGCCCGCCGGGCCGCGGTGACGGCGAGGGCGCGCAGATAGGGCTCTGGCTCGACCGCGACGACCTCGGTGACGGTCTCCGGATAGTGGTGGAAGTTGAGCCCGTTGCCGGCGCCGACCTCGATCACGCGGCCCTGCAGCCCGGCGAGCAGGCGCCGGCGGTAGTCGCCCACGCTTGGCTCCATGCCCTGGCTCTGGCGGGCGTAGACGCGGGCGAAGATCGGGTGGTGGACGGCCCTGGCGGGTGGCTGCGTGGTCACGGTGGCCCCTGGGTTGTGCCGGCTGCGCAGGTTGCGCTCTTCACTGGCGGTTGCGCTCCTCACTAGCAGCGGCCCCGCGTGAGACCGCCGGAGCCAGCTCCTGAGGCTTATCGTACGTATGGGTCGGGCTGTGGGTCCTCACCTTGCCGCGTGAGGCGGCAACTCGCGCGGCAACGTGCCTCTCAGGCGGCAACGTCACCCACCCAGGTCCCGGCTCACGCCCCGGTCGCGCTGGACGACCAGGCCGACCCCGGACGAAGATCTAGTGGCAGCGGGGAAGGCTGGCACGGGAGAGGAGCTCGACCATGCGCGACCTGCCGCCCAACATGACCGACTACCTGGCGACACGGGCGTCGTTCCGGCTCGAGGTGCCCAAGGCCTACAACTACGCTCGGGACGTGGTCGACGCCTGGGCGGCCAGGGAGCCCGGCAAGCTGGCACTGCTGGCGGTCGGACCCGACGGCGGCAGGCCGCGCCGCTACAGCTTCGCCGACCTGGCGGCATCCTCCAACCGGGCGGCCAACTTCCTCGCCGCACGCGGCGTGCGCAAGGGCGACCGCGTCTTCGTGATGCTGCCGCGTATCCCTGACTGGTACGACGTGATGCTCGGCTGCACCAAGCTGGGGGCTGTGCCGATGCCTGGCACCACCCTGCTGACCGCGCGCGATATCGCCTATCGCCTGGAGCGGGCTGGCGCGACCGCCGTGGTGACCGACGCCGAGGGCGCCGGCAAGGTCGATGTGGCCGCCGAGCCGCTGGGTCTGGAGCCACTGCGGCGGCTGTGGCTGGGCGACCCCCGGGCTGGCGACGCCGCAGTCCCGCCCGGCTGGTCCTCGTGGGCCGAGGGGCTCGAGGCGGCGAGCGAGCGGCCACCGGACACCGAGCCGACCCGCGCCGACGACCCGCTGCTGATCTACTTCACCTCCGGGACAGTGGCCTATCCCAAGATGGTGCTGCACACGCAGGCGTCGCTGGGGATCGGCCACCAGATCACGGCGCGGTTCTGGCAGGACCTCAAGCCCAGCGACCTGCACTGGACGCTGTCGGACTTCGGCTGGGCCAAGGCCGCCTGGGGCAAGCTGTTCGGCCAGTGGGCGCTGGGCGCCGCCAACTTCCTGTGGGACCTTCGCGGCAAGCCCGACTACGAGCTGCTGCTGCGGCTCATCGGGGAGCATCGGGTCAGCACGTTCTGCGCGCCGCCGACGGTGTTCCGCGCGCTGGTGCTGGAGGACCTGCCGAACTACGACTGGTCGGGGCTGCGCCACTGCGTGTCGGCGGGTGAGCCGCTCAACCCCGAGGTCATCAAGGTCTGGAAGGACGCGACCGGCCTGACCATCTACGACGGCTACGGGCAGACCGAGACCGTCAACCTGGTCGCCAACTACCGCTGCCTGCCGGTGCGGCCGGGGTCGATGGGCAAGCCGACACCCGGTTTCGATGTGTGCGTGGTGGATGACGGCGGCAAGGTGCTCGGCCCGGGTGAGGAGGGGCATGTGGCGGTGCGGGTGGCGCCGGAGCGGCCGGTGGGGCTGTTCCGGGAGTACTGGCGCGACCCGGAGGCGACCGCGGCGGCGTTCCAGGGGGACTGGTACGACACCGGCGACCGGGCCTCGGTGGACGAGGACGGCTACTTCTGGTTCGTGGGCCGCGCCGACGACGTGATCATCTCGGCGGCCTACCGGATCGGGCCGTTCGAGGTGGAGTCGGCGCTGGTGGAGCACCCTGCGGTGGCGGAGGCGGCGGTGGTCGGCAAGCCCGACCCCGAGCGGGGCCAGATCGTCAAGGCGTTCGTGGTGCTCACCCCGGGCCGGGCGGGCTCGGACGAGCTGGTCCGCGAGCTGCAGGACTACTGCAAGCGGGTGACCGCGCCGTTCAAGTACCCCCGCGAGATCGAGTTCGTGACCGAGCTGCCCAAGACCATCTCCGGCAAGATCCGCCGGGTTGAGCTGCGCGAGCGCGAGATTGCGGCCGGTAGCAGCGCCGATCCCGGCTGAGCCTCCTCTTCTACGGAGCTGCCAGGTTCGGTCTGGGACCATCCAACTCTCGCAGTCCACCCCTGCGCGTGAACGCCTTGGAGCGCTGTGTGCCAGCCACTGACCAGCGTTTCCACTGGTCAGGGCTGGTGTGGTAGGCCTGGGAGGACTTGGACCTCGGACCTCCAGGCGAGAAAGCAGCGCAGACGCCGTCCCACCCTGAATTGCGTGGGGTCGTCACTTGTCCTCCCCCGGCGGCGTCGTAAGCACTCTATTACGAGCCCAACGTCTGGGGTGGCCGACAACACTCAGTCTGCTGACAGGCCGGGATGGCAGGCCCGCGATCCGCTCTTGGTGGCATGAGGGGGGCTCGGACGGGTTCGATCCAGGAAGAGACGAAAGCGACGCTCCGTCGGCTGATCGGTCGTGCGGCCGTGGTCGGGATCAGCGACGCTGTCGCCGCCGCCACGCGCATTCCAGATCGGATGGTTGTCAGCCGACGGAGCGGGGAGTCGGGCACACCGGGTCAGGGGTGGCCCGCCAGATGGTCGGGTGGCATGTCGATCGCATCCCTCCTTACCAGTCCGTCGGACAAATCCAAGCCACGGACACCGCCGAAACCTGCCAGTTTTGGCCTGGCGCGCCTGGTGTCTGCTGGCCGACGCTGGCAGCGTGCCACCGGGTCGGGCCACCGTCAGGGGCCATTGGTCCCGAGTTCTGCCGGCCCGCTGACCCTGGCCACGGCGACGGCGACCTCGTCCACCAGCGGCGACCAGCAGTAGCTGCGTGCCCCATGTCCACGTCGACGCGACGGAGCGGTTGTCGTGCCGCCGACAGCCTCACCCAGGACGGTGGCATTCCTTGTGGCCGCGAGAGACTGCCATGAGGCCACAGCCAAGCAGGTAGCAGGTGGGCCAGGTCGATGGCCTGCCGTCTTGTGCGCCGCAGCCGGCACAACCAACCCTACCGAAGCGTTCGCCCGCCGGGCCTGCACGGCCACATCGCTGCGCTTGGGCCGGTCGGGCCGAAGGTCCGCTGGACTGGGGGTCCTTGGGCCCCTGACGCTGCGACCCGCCCGGCGGAGCCTGGCAGCGCAGGCCCGATGGCAAGGAGGGGTGATGGGCATGGCAACCGTGCAGACCCTGGCTGGACGCCCGCAGGTCACGCGGGCCTACGGCGGCTTTTGGCGCAGGGGGATCGCTGCCGCCATCGACTGGCTGCTGATCGGCGTCGTGGTGTCCCTCTCGATCGGCTACCACGGGCAGCTCGCGGCTCCCCACTCGACCGCCAAGGTCGTGGTGTACTACGCGCTGGTGGCGGCGGTGGTGTGGCTGTACTTCGCCGGGATGGAGGGCTCCGCTTGGCGGGCGACCCTCGGCAAGCTGGTCGTTGGGGTCAAGGTCACGACCCTCGACGGGCAGCGGATCGGCTTGGGGCGGGCGACTGCGCGGCTGCTGGCCAAGCTTGGCCTGTCGCTGCCGCCGCTGGGGTTCGGGTTCGTGCTGGCCGGTCTCGATGCCCGCAAGCAGGCCCTGCATGACAAGGCGGCGGGCACCCTGGTGGCACGCGGGTGAGGAGCCCGCCGTCAAAGAACTCCATCTGACCGCCATGCGTGATCCAGGCGAGGAGGCGTCCCATGGGAATCCTGCGCCAGCGACAGGCTCCTGAAGCGCCACGGCTGGTGTACCGGCGATGCCCCGGCTGCGACTACGACTTCGTGACCGGCACCGGACAGAAGTCGTGCGGCTGGTATGAGTGCCCGTACCTGCCCGAGGAGCTGCAGGTCTTCTGCCCCGAGTGCAACCACAACTTCGCCACCGGCGAGGGCGCGCCGTCGTGCGGGGAGCCGCCGAGCTGCCGCTGGGCAGCCGAGGGCTACCAGCACGCCGAGAACGCCCGCCGGTTCCAGGCCGGACAACGCTGACCAGCTCCGGTCCCGGCCGCAAGGCAAGCCGGCATGAGGCGGCAGCACTCGGCCTTCCTGTGCAGGCCCAAGGACCCTGCGCGCGTTGAAGCTTGACAGCGTGTTGCTCAAAGACAGGGGTTGAGCGGGTTGTCAGCGGCTCGGGACCAAGCGATGCCTGCGCTCGCCGGTGGACGGCGCGCGTCGCAGTGGCCTGACCGTGTGCCGCCACAGTTTGAGGAGGTTGTGGGTGCCGCACAGCAGCTTCCACTCCGCCTCGCACGCCGCCAGCCCCCGGCGCAGGAGCCGCCTGGCGCCGCGGCCGTCCTTGATCTGGCCGAAGACCGGCTCGACCGTCTCCTTTCGCTTGGCGTAGCGCGCCTTGCCGTCCTCGCTTTGGAGCTTGGCCGTCATCGCCGCGCGCAGCTCGTCGCTGCGGGACGCCGACGGCTTGCCATCCTTGCGGGGCTTGCCATGGTTGCCGTGCTTGGGCGGGGGGATCAGCAGCTCCGGCGCGTTCTCGATCTCGGTCAGGTTGGCGATCGACCAGTAGCCGGAGTCGGCCAGCAGCGTCCCCGGTCGGTCCTGGATCCCAGCGGCGGCCAGCGTGGCCGAGGTGGCATCGAGCATGGGTTCGAGTTGTTGGAAGTCGTTGGCATCCTGGGTCAGCTCGGCCGCCACGATGACCTGTTCCAAGGTAGTGACGGCTTGAGCGTTGTAGCCCTGCACCCGGCCGCGACGGGTGTGCAGCAGGCGGCTGTCGGGGTCGGTGGTGTTGGCGGTCGCCTTGGGGTTGGGGGCCTCGTCCCGCGCCCGCGGCTTGAGGGTGGGCGGCGGCTTGCCCTTCGCGGCTGCTGCGGCGGCGCTGGCAGCCACCCGCTCGGCGAAGCGCCGGGCACGTTCGGCCGCCTCGGCGTCCAGCCGGGCCTTGGCCTGCCGCAGCTGTGCCAGCCGGCTGGCCTTGCTGGCCAGCGCCTCGGGCAGTTCGTTCCTACACGCGTCGCCGAATAGCCGGTCCTCGTGCTGGTCGGCGTCGGCGGCCTGGCGGAGGATCTCGGCGACCTCGGCGTCCAGCCGGTCCAGGGTGCGGTTGGCCTTGTCGGCGGCGTTGCCGGCCAGCTTGGTCCCGTCCAGCGCCACGGTGCCGACGCGGACCATCCCGGCGGCGGCGCACAGCTTCAAGGACTCGACGAGGAACCCGGCCAGGGCCTGCTCGTGGCGGACACGAAAGCGGGCGATCGTGACATGGTCGGGGAGCTGGTTGGCGGCCAGCACCCGAAAGGCGATGTCCTCCTGGCAGCGCCGCTCGATCTGCCGGGAGGAACGCACGCCGATGCAGTAGGCGTAAAGGAGCGCGCCGAGCAGGGTCTTGGGGTCGTAGGCGGGATGGCCGTGCCCGTCGTCGCGGTGCGCCCGGTAGAAGGGTGCCAGATCGAGCTGGTCGACCACGTCGAGGATGAACCAGGCCAGGTGGCCTTCGGGGAGCCAGTCGCGCAGATCGGGTGGGAGCAGGAAGGGCTGGTCGCGGTCGCCGCGCAGGAAGTTGTAGGCCATAGCCTATTCTACGCTTCTGCGACGCTCGCCACAAATATGGCTATTCTTGCTGTCTCAAGCCGCCGCGTGAGATCAGGGGCTATGAACCGCCAGCGCGGAAATGCGGCGGCCAACCGGCCCGTCGGTCACCAGATAGGTCACGGTGAGCCGGCCGATCTCACCGCCGTCGCGCCGCCGACGCGAAAACGACCCACGGTAGAGCGCAGATGTGGCGTTCAAAACGGTGACCTTGGAGTCAAGGACCTCGCTGCGGTGGTAGTCAGCCGCGCGCATCCCGTCGACCTGTTGCTGTGCCACCGCAACGACCCGGTCGTCGCTGGTCAGCACGACGACCCCGTCGTCGGTGGTGAGCAGCAGCGGGACGCCGTAGTAGGCGAGCAGCGACGCGGGGTCGCGCTCGCCTCGCCCACACGCCGCAAAGGCGTCGAGGTACTCACCAAACCATCGGCTCACGTCGCTGCTGTCCACGGTCACGGACCATACTGCCGCCATGACGGCCAAGGTCTGCAACGACGCCAGGCACGAACGCGGTCGAGCCGCACACTGCCAGCCGCCCGGCCGCATCGGTAGCTTCGGGACCCGGTCCAAGAGCTATGCGCAACGGGCTGGTACCAGGGTGTTGCACAAAGAAGGCGAAGACATGTCGGCGATGGACGCCAAGTGCTCGGGAACCTCGGGTGACGGGAACCCTCGGTGGTCGCCTAACGGTGGCCTGGAAGCCGATTGGATCAGCCGATGGCTCGTCCGTAGCGACTCGACCCTGCGGTCAGCGGCCGTAGGCGACCAGTGACCGCAGGGAATTGATCGTCTAGGCAGCGTGTCGGCCACGCCTGCGCGCGCCCAGGGCGAGCGCGGCGCCTAGCCCGAGCAGGCCCAAGCCGGCGAACAGCAACGGTGCCGTGGTGGAGCCCGTAAATGGCAGGCGGCCCGAGACCGCGGACGGCGCCCGGACCAGCAACGTCGCCGAGACGCCAAGGTTCCCGCCGCCGCAACGCCCGGTGATGGTGTAGGTCCCGGCCGGCCTGGAGCTGGGAATCCGAGTCGTTGCCGTGAACGCTCCGCCCGGCTCGACGGTCGCGAACACCGCCGGCAGCCCAGCGAAGTCGTGGGTGTGGGCGAACGCCTTGGAGATCAGGGTGACGGGGCCTGGACAGTCCGGGCCGACCGACCCCGACAGGGTGACGGTGTCCCCTGCGGCGACCGAGCTCGGGCTGACATGGATGGCGACGGGCGCGGCCCATGCGGGCGCGGCAAGCAGCGTGAGCATCCCGACGGTGGCGGCGAACACGAACGCGGTGATGGTCCGGACTGGTCGCATGGCGACCTCCCCCGATGAAGCACGACCTTGTGGGTCCTAGCCGCAGCATGGCGGGAGCCGGTCACGACCTGGCGGCGGCGGAGCATCGCGAGCATCGCGAACCGGACTCGACCTGGTCTCGATCGTCGATTGGAACGAGCACGCCGGCTGAGTACCGGAGGCGTTTCCGCAACACGCTGGTACCAGGGTGTTTCACAAAGCTCAGCGCCCAATGGCTGACTGCTGTTGACCGTCAGCCACAGCTGCGAACTGCTACGTGGGGCACGTCGAGGTCACGGCCGGTGAGGACGAACGGCGCGCAGACGTCGCGGCTGCGATACCAGCTGGCGTGCAGGGTGAGGCCGACCCACGGCGACCATCTGCCTTGTTGACAGCTTTCCGTGTTGGTCGCGCGACAGCAGTGGCCGTCCGGTCCGCTGGTCTACGCAACCGGCTCGTGCCGCAAGGCAACCGGCCCTATACTCGACAGAGGTCGTAGGATCCGCGGTTGGGGGATCTCGTGAACACGGGTGCTATGGTCCCGTCCGGACCGACCCGGACGCGCTTGGGGTTCGGCATCACTCTGTGGGCGCTGATCCCGCTGCTGTCGCTCGGCCTGCTGGCACCCGTCCCGTTCGCGCATGCCGCGGTCCGGCTGCGGCAGCGGAGCATGTGGGCGGTGACCGCTGCCTACGCCATCGGCTCGCTTTTGTGGATCGTGGCAGCGTCCCTCCCCGAGGGAGACTGGGGCGACACCCTGCTCAGCATCGTGGCCCCAGTGCTCATAGCGGTTGGCACCGCGCACGCGTTTTTGCTGCGCCGCCGCGTGTTCGCCCCACCGCCGACGCAGCCAGCGTTGGCGGCCGCGCTGGCCACCAGGCAGCGGCGAGCGGAGGCCAGGGCGATCGCCTCCCGCGATACCGCGCTGGCCCGCCAGCTGCGCATCGGCCGCCCGGATCTATCGCGCCAGTTCGATGACGGTGGCCTGGTCGACGTCAATCACGTGCCGGCGCAGGTGCTGGTGGACCAGCTCGGCCTCTCGCCGGCGCGCGCGGGCCAGGTGGTCGAGGTTCGCGATCGGCTGGGTGGGTTCGCCGGGCCGGAGGAACTGACCGCCTATACCGACCTGTCGCCGGAAGCTGTCGATGGCCTCAAAGAGCACCTGGTGTTCTTCGCCGTCGAGTAGCCCGGCAGGATCAGGACTCGAGCGTTTGTGCAACACCCTGGTACCCGGGTTCCGCAGCTCGGGCGGCGCATAGTCCACGAATCCAGGAGGTGACCTGCGGAAACGTGTGGCTGCACGCTCATGGGGCGTGTATCTAGGCGCCAGCATCCGTGCAGCTCAGACGCCTGGCCGCTCCCGCATGGAGTAGCCCAAAGACCACCAAGCGAATCAGAGCACCGAAGCGGTAACCAGCATAACCGCACCCGGTGCGGTCCGCAGACGCCCCGCCCGAGCCGGCAATGATCCCCATCGCCATGGTGTAGGCTGCCGCCTCAGCCTCCTGGCTGCGCTGCGGGAGGCCCGGCGACAGGCCGCTGACCTGCACGGATGCTGGCGCCTAGATACACGCGCCTTCACTACATGGTCATCCGTTCTCCCAGCTCAACGCCAGGATTCGTGGACTATGAAGCCTGCGAGCTG
>JBKPDO010000407.1:0-7550 GCA_046727955.1 bacterium
ACGCTCGCCCCCTACGTATTACCGCGGCTGCTGGCACGTAGTTGGCCGGGGCTTCTTCTGCAGGTACCGTCACTTCCGCTTCGTCCCTGCTGAAAGAGGTTTACAACCCGAGGGCCTTCATCCCTCACGCGGCGTCGCTGCATCAGGCTTTCGCCCATTGTGCAAGATTCCCCACTGCTGCCTCCCGTAGGAGTCTGGGCCGTGTCTCAGTCCCAGTGTGGCCGGTCACCCTCTCAGGCCGGCTACCCGTCGTCGCCTTGGTGGGCCATCACCCCACCAACAAGCTGATAGGCCGCGGGCCCATCCCTGACCGGTAAACCCTTTCCAGATCCCCTCATGCGGAGGGACCTCGTACCTGGTATTAGCCCCGGTTTCCCGGAGTTATCCCAGAGTCAGGGGCAGGTTGCCCACGTGTTACTCACCCGTTCGCCGCTAGGAACCACTCGGTGTTGCCACCAGGTGGCCCTCGCTCGACTTGCATGTGTTAAGCACGCCGCCAGCGTTCGTCCTGAGCCAGGATCAAACTCTCCGTCAGAGATCGTCGAGTCACTCCGAGCCGCTCGCCGAGGCGGGCGCCGGAGCCTTCGCTCTCATCTGGGTACTCGGTGGCCTCACGACCACCGAGGCTCACCATCCTCTCGAGCGAGCCCGAAAGGATGGGCGATGCCGGGATCGCTCCCGGGCACCGCTGGTGCTGGCTCATCCGATTGCCCGGATGTTCCATGAAGAACCGTCGTCTGGGGGAGCAGAGCGGGCAGGAGCCCACTCGCGGCCCCCATATTGACGGGGTTCAGAGCACTGGCTTTTCACACACTGTTGAGTTTTCAAGGAGCCTCGTCGGGATGCTCTTGGCGACTCCCCTGTGGTTCCCGATCAGGTCCCGTCGCCGAAGCGGCGGTCACCGTATCTCAGGCCTTCCAGGTTCGTCAACGAGCGACCTGTCGCCCCCGGTCTCCCGGGGTCCCACCGTCGCGCTCTCGCGGTTCCCGCTCGGCGCGGCGCCAGAGGCGCCGACTCCCTCGCGGGCCGCCAGTGGCCCAACGGTGGGCCGTCCCCCAGTATTCCCCGGGGGTCCCAATCCCTAACGCTACCTGTTTCCGCTTCGTCCCGCCACCGTGCGTGACGAGCCTCCGCGGTCGCAGCGCATCGTTTGAGAGTGGGCCGTACCCCAGTAGTCCTACCTGGGGCCGTTGGCACCACCTCGCCATCAGCACTTCACAACAGAAGAGCCGCCCCGCGCCCGCTCCTCCTGGGCGTCAGGACGGCCACCGCCAGCCGTCGGATCAAGATCCTTATGGCTCTCGGTGACCTCCTGTCTTTCCGTGCTGACGCCGAGCTGGCGCCGCCGGAGAGGTCTAGGTCCTCGAAGAACATCCCTGCTTGGTGCGCGGTGAAGGTAGCACCGCCATCGACGGCGTGTCAACTTCGTATCCAAGCAGGCACAACGGTTTGAAATCGGTATGGCGCACGCGCCGGCGATCAGCGGCAGGGGAGGCGCAGGAGGCGGGGGGTGTTGCGGCCGACGGTGAGCAGGCGGCCGTCGAGCTCCGCCAGCGGCCACGACTGCTCGATCGAGCCGACCTGCGCTCCGTCGATGCGGACGGCACCCTGCGCGACGAGCCGCCGGGCCTCGCCGCGGGAGTCCACCAGCCGGGCCTCGGCCAGCAGCGGCACCACCCTCACGCGGCCGTCCTCGCCCACCGCCCCGGGCGGGACCTCCAGGTCGATGGCTCCCGCGGCCTGCGCGGCCCCGCGCCGCCGCGCCGCGACCCCGGCATCGAAGGCCGCCTCGGCCGCCGATGCCGCCTCCGCGCCGTGGTAGAGCGCGGTCACCTCGCGGGCCAGACGGCGCTTCACGTCACGCGCCTGAACTCCGCCCTGTTCGGCCGCCTTGATGAGGTTGTTCACCTCGTCCGGGTCCAGGTCGGTGCAGAGCCGCAGGTATTCGGGCACCAGGTGGTCGGGGATGCTCATCAGCTTGCCGAACTGCTCCTCCGGCGGGTCGTCCAGGTAGACGCCGTTGTTCAGGCTCTTGGACATCTTCTGGACCCCGTCGAGGCCGCGCAGCAGCGGCATGGTCAGCACGATCTGGTCCGGCTGGCTCCGAGTCCGCTGCAGCTCCCGGCCGATCAGCAGGTTGAAGGTCTGGTCGGTGCCGCCGAGCTCGACGTCGGCGCGGATCGCCACCGAATCCATGCCCTGCATCAGTGGGTAGAGGAACTCGACCAGCGAGATCGGCTGGCCGGCGGCGTAGCGGTTCTTGAAGTCCTCGCGCTCGAGCAACTGCGCGACCGTGACGCTGGAGGCCAGCTCGGCGACCTGGGCGAAGGTCATGGGCGCCAGCCACTCCGCGTTGTAGCGGACCTCGGCAGCACCGACGTCCAGCACCTTGCCGACCTGGTCGAGGTAGGTGCGGATGTGCTCGGCGACCTCCTCCTCGGTCTGGCGCCTGCGGGTCTGGCTGCGACCGCTGGGGTCGCCGACCAGGCCGGTGAAGTTGCCGATGATCAGCACCACCGTATGACCGAAGCGCTGGAACTGCGCCAGCTTGCGCAGCACCACGGCATGGCCGAGGGTCAGATGCGGCGAGGAGGGGTCGATGCCCAGTTTGACCCGCAGCGGGCGGCTCTCGGCGGCCGCGTCCGCGAGCCGCTGGGCGAGGGCGCCCTCGGGCAGCACCTCGGCTGCCCCGGCGGTGAGCACGCGCAGCTGCTCCTCGACCCCCGCGGATGTGCGCACTATGGAACCTCCAGCACGGCGGCGTTCACGGAAGGTGGCCGGCAATCGTCGCTGCTCACAGCGGTCGCACGGCGCTGCCGGGTCGCGCCGATGCTACAGCCTGCCTGGTAGACGCTCCACTCGATAGGGCGGCAAAGGCGAGCAGCGGGATCAGGAAACTCACCGGCGCCTGGCGGCGGGGCCGGGGCGGCCCGGCGACACGTAGCGGCTGGTGGTGACCAGAGCGCGCCAGGGGCGCTCGGCGCCCGCCGCGACGCCGACGCGGCCGGTCCAGGTCACCTCGGCGTCGGGGACAGGCCAGCCCTCGGCGAGCAGCACCGGGCCGGCGCGCAGGTCGGCACCGTTGGCCCAGGCGCCCAGCCCCAGCGCCTCGGTCAGGCGCGCCGGGCCGCGGGCCAGGTCGCGGGGCTTGCTGGCGGGTCGGCGCGACGCCATCAGGTCCACGCCGAGCACCGGCTCCCCGGCCCTGAGCAGGACCGCCTGGGCGACGCCGCTCGGGGCGCAGACCACGTTGACGCAGAAATGCATCCCGTAGGTGAAATAGACGTAGAGGTGGCCGGGCGGCCCGAACATCACCGCGTTGCGGCGCGTCTCGCCGCGGTAGGCGTGGCTTGCCGGGTCCCTGCCAGAGCCGTCGTAGGCTTCCACCTCGACCAGCCGCACCGCCGACCGGCCCTCGGGCGCGTCGTGGACCAGCAGGCGCCCGAGCAGGTCGCGGGCGACCTCGAGCACCGGCCGCAGGTAGAACGCCGTTGGCAGGGGCCGCAGCGCCCCAGCCGGCAACCCCCCAGCCGGCGGCCCCCCGTCCGGCCGGGGCCCGGGTGGCGGCACGCCTGGTGGCGGGGCGGGGGTCGGGCCGCTCATCGGCGCCGGCGGCCCTTGGCCAGGAAGCGGCGTAGCTCCCGTTCGGGCAGCGTGTTGACGACCTGTTCGCCGGTGATCCAGCCGCGTCCCGCCGTCGCCACCGAGAACCGCATGTTGACCAGGTGCCCTGGCCCGTGGCTGTCAGATCCGAACGCCAGCCGCACCCCGTGGCGGCTGGCAACGCGCAGCCCGTCCTCCCCGAGGTCCAGGCGCTCCGGCGAGCCATTGACCTCGAGCGCGGTGCCGGTCCGCGCGGCGGCGGCGCAGAGCGCCTCCAGGTCCACGTTGGCGGCCGCGCGCTTGCCGAGCAGCCGCCCGGTCGGGTGGCCGATGACGTTGACGGCGGGGTGCTCGCAGGCGCGCACCATGCGGGCGGTCATCTCCTCGCGCGAGGAGTCGAGACGGTCGTGGACGCTGGCGACTAGGACGTCGAAGCTGTCCAGGAACTCGTCGTCGTAGTCGACGCTGCCGTCGGCGCCGATATTCAGCTCGGCGCCGTGCAGCAGCGCGATGTCGCCGCGGCGGCGCTCCAGCTCGCGCAGGAGCCGGCGCTGCAGCAGGAAGTCCTCGCGGGTCGCGGCGCTGAACGACAGCCGCTCGGCGTGGTCGGTGATCGCCAGGAAGCGGTAGCCGCGGTCGCGGGCGGCGTCGACCATGGTGGCCAGCGACGCGGTGCCGTCCGGCGACAGCTCGGTGTGGCAGTGGAGGTCACCGCGCACGTCCTCGAGGGCGACCAGCCGGGGCAGCTCGCCGGCCAGCGCCGCCTCCACCTCGCCCCGGTCCTCGCGCAGCACCGGCGGTACCCAGGCAAGGCCGAGCCGCTCGTAGACGACCTCCTCGTCCTCGGCGACGACCAGCTCGCCAGCGCGCGTGTACAGGCCGTACTCCGAGAGCTTGAGGCCCTGCTTGACGGCCAGCTCGCGCACCTTGACGTTGTGCTCCTTGGAGCCGGTGAAGTACTGCAGCGCGGCCCCCCAGGCGGCCGGCCTGACCACGCGCAGGTCGACCTGGTAGCCCTCCCTGGTGTGGATCGAGACCTTGGTGTCGCCCAGCGCGGCCACGTCGGCGACCCCGGCGAGGCCGGTGAAGGCGCGGGTAATCTCGCCGGGCTCGTCCCCGGCGGCGAGCAGGTCCATGTCGTGCACCACCGGCTTCATGCGGCGCAGCGAGCCGGCCACCTCGACCCGCAGCACCCCGGCGACCTCGGCGAGCTGGTCGCGCAGGGACTCGGCGATCGGCAGGGCGTCCGCCAGCGGGATGCCCGAGATGCCCGTGGCCATGCGCGTGAGCGCCTCCCGCAGTCGCACCTCGGTGCGCGCGCCCATGCCGGGGAGCCCGGCGATCTGGCCGGCGGCGACGGCGTCGGCGAGATCCTCGACGCTCGACACGCCGAGACGCTCGTGGATCAGCCGGGCCTTGCGCGGCCCGACGCCAGGCACCCGCACCAGCACGCGCAGACTCTCGGGCACCCGCGAGCGCAGCTCATCGAGGGCGCTGACGCTGCCGCGCTCCAGGTACTCGCGCACCTTGGCCGCCATGGACTTCCCCACCCCGGGGATGGCGGCCAGCTCCTTGTCGGACAAGCTGGCCAGGTCGGTGCCGTAGCCGGAGAGGGCACGCGCCGCCCGGTCGTAGGCGCGCGCCCTGAAGCTCTCGTCGCCGCTCAGCTCGAGCAACTCCGACATCTCGCGGAACGCGCCGGCGACCCGCTCATTGACCCATGCCATGGGAGAGAGGCTACCCGTTTCGAGTCCTGGGACCCGGTCAGCCCGCGCGCGGCGGGTGGGAGGTCTCCGTGGGGGAAGGGCCCGGCGCCTCCGGCCCGGGATCGGCCGCCTCGGCCCCGCCGCCGGGTGCGGCAGCGGGAAGGTCGGTGCGCTCGACCGCACGGTCCGGGCGCCGCCACCAGCCGGCGGCCAGCAGCGCCCCGGCGACCCCCCACAGGACCAGGACGGCCACGGTCAGCGCGATCGGCACCGGGCCGAACTCGTCCATGCGGTCGAGCCGGAGCACCAGCAGCGGTCCCACCGGCACGCCGAGGCCGATAGCGGCTACGGCCGGCCGGCCACCGCCACGGGGGATCACCACCGCCGCCAGCAGCGCTCCCGCGCAGGGGGCGACGAGCAGCAACCCGACCCGCAGGGCCAGCTCCACCGGCTGCAGCGCCAGGTCCGCCTGCCTGCCAGCCGCCGCCGCCGCTCCGGCGGTGGTGAGCGTGCTAGCGGCCGCCGCCGCCATGCCGGCGGCGACCGGCCAGAGCACCCTGGTCGAGCGGGGCAGGCGCCGTACCGCCACGCGGCTCAGCTCGGCCCGGGGGAGCCCGTCATCAGCCAAGACAGCAGCGCCTTCTGGGTGTGCAGGCGATTCTCGGCCTGGTCGAAGACGGCGGAGTTGGGGCCGTCCAGGACGTCGGCGGTGATCTCCTCGCCCCGATGGGCCGGTAGGCAGTGCAGCACCATCACGTCGCCGGAGGCCGCAGCCACCGTGTCGGTCGAGAGCTGATAGGGCTTGAAGATCAGCGCCCGCTCGCCGTGCTCGAGCTCCTGGCCCATCGACGCCCACACGTCGGTATAGAGCACGTCGGCATCCTTGGCGGCGGCCTGGGGATCGTGGGTCAGCTCGACGCTGCCCCCGGTCTCGGCGGCGATCTCGGTGGCGCGGCGCACCACCTGCGGGATCGGCTCGTAGCCGGCCGGCGTGGCCACGGCCACGTGCATGCCCATCTTGGTGCAGGCGATCAGCAGGCTGTGGCAGACGTTGTTACCGTCGCCGAGGTAGGCCAGCCGCAGGCCCTCGAGCTGCTTGCGGCGCTCGCGGATGGTCTGCAGGTCAGCCAGAGCCTGACAGGGGTGGGCGTAGTCGGACAGGGCGTTGATCACCGGGACGGTGCCAGCTCTGGCCATGCGCTCGAGGCTCTCCTGGGCGAAGGTGCGCATCACGATCGCGTGGACGTAGCGCGACAGGACCGCGGCGGTGTCCTCCAGCGTCTCGCCACGGCCGGTCTGCAGGTCGGCGCCGGCCAGCGCCACCGGGTAGCCGCCCAGCTCGTGCACTGCCACCTCGAACGACACCCGCGTGCGGGTGGAAGGCTTCTCGAACAGCAGCGCGACGCTGCGGCCCTCCAGGGTCGAGCTGAGCCGCCGCTCGGCCTTGTAGCGGTCGGCCGCGTCGAGCAGGGCGACCTGCTCGTCGCCCGAGACGTCGTCGGAGGTAAGGAAGTCGCGTTTGGTCATCGGGAGCTCCCCTGGTCGACCCGGCCGGCAAGCTGCTTGACACGCTCGGCCAGCTTGGTGATGTCGAACGGCTTCTCGAGGATCGCCTCTGCCCCCAGCTCGCAGCGAAGGGGCTCCACGCCCTCGACCGCCCCGGTGAGCACCAGGACCGCGAACGGCAGGGTGCCGTCCGGCCGGCGCAGGCGCCGGATCACCTCGGGGCCGCCGAGGCCGGGCATCATCACGTCGATGAGCATGACCGCCGGTTCGACTGTGCGGGCGAGCTGGAGACCCTCCTCGCCGTCCGCGGCGAGCACGATCTCGAGTCCCTCGTCCTCCAGGATGGTCTGGAGCAGGCCGCGCACGCCGGCGTCGTCCTCGACGACGAGCACGCGGTTGGACACCATCGGAAAGCCTTTCTGAGCCGCTGGACCTGCGAAGCCGGCCGCAGCCGCCTCTCGGCGGCCGGAGTGGTCAAGTCTGCCATGTGCCCGAGTCACCAGGCCAGAGCGCCACGAGAGATCGACCCCAGCGACCATGGCTGGTGAGCGGCCAGAGGCCCAGAGCAGCAAGTGGGCCGGGTCTTCCAAGTCACGGCGACCACAACTGGTGAGCGGCCAGAGGCCCCAGAACAGCAAGGGGGCCGGGTCTTGGGGGGCCGTGGGGGGCGCGTGCTCCCCCCACAAGGATCGATGTGCCCAGGCGCGCGCAGCGCGCGCCGTGGGGGGGGGGCGG
>JBKPDO010000408.1:0-4727 GCA_046727955.1 bacterium
ACTGGGCGGCGTAGGCCTCCAGCGGGCCGGGGGCGGGTGGACAGGGCAGGCGCTTGGTCATCGCGGCACCTCCGCTTCCAGCGCCAATGGGTCAGCCCTGTACATTCCCGCTTCCAGCCTCAGCTAACAAACTACCGTTAGGAGATCACGAGGTGGCCGTCAAGGCGACGTTTTCGCTGGCCGGAGGCGTATGACCAGCTAGTGGCGGGTCGAATTACTTCGATGGAATTTGGGGTGATGAGCCGAGCCCTTGGGCCAAGCGCGCCCGGGTGCCCACCGGTTCAGTGGGTACCGCCACAGGAGGCCATGGCGCGGACGTTCGCGGCCTGGTCCCCGGGGTGCGCCGCCACAAGCAGCCGGCCGCCTACGCCGGCAAGGTGTTGCGCAACCGGCACCGTTCGCTCCTGCGCCGGGCGAACGTCGAGGCCCACCCCGCCTGGCCAGCCGCCCGCCGGCAGAGGCTCGGCACGAGCCCGGCTTCAGCGGCGACGACCTGGTACTGTGCAGGTGCTGCGCGCTTCGCCCAGCTCATGGCGGAGCATCCGACCGGTCGGGAGGACTGACCGGCAAACTCGCTGACCCAGACCGATGCTCGCCGCCTCTTCCCTTACACGGGGCCGACGAGCATTCCCAAACTGTGGGTCAGGGCTGTGATCGAGCCTTGCCGTGCTCTACGTGCTCGACAACCAGCCGGAAGGAACTGGCCCTTAGGCCGTCGGCCGCACCTGCAGCTGGTCGGCCAGCTGGTCGATCTTGGCGGCCGGGTAGCGGCGGTGCCCACCAAGCGTCTTCAGGAACGGCAGCTTGCCCTCCTTGGCCCACCGGGTCACGGTCTTGGGCGACACGTGCAAGATGTCGGCCACCTCGGCGGCCCGGAGATAACGGGCAGTGTCGGTTGTGGTGGTGCCGCTGCGTTGGGCTGCCACGGCGCATCCCTTTCGTGCGGGCGGCCCCCGACGCGGTGCTGGGGCCAGACTGGACCGGGTGTTCGTCCGGGCACAACACGGGGGATGTACAGCAGCAACGATGCTGCCGGTCACCCGGCTGGGTGCAGTACGAACAGGAGAATTATGCAGAGCGGCTTAACTGCCTGCCATAGCCCGATTGGGTCGTTTCCGCGTGCTGCGATGTAGTGCCGCATCGCTGGTTTGCCGCATAGCAAGATCGGCTCCGGCTCGGCGGCGCCTTCCACGCTCGTGTCCGGCTTCAGGCCAGGTCCAGGCCGTCGTCAGGCCGTGCGAGGTCAGCGAACGTCGGCAGAGGCTGCCAACCACTGAGAGACGAACGCCCAGGTCACCGACGTGACGGGAGATATCGAGCCAGGTGACAAACCTCGGAGAACACAACTACGACATCTAGGCTCTACGCCGACAACGCCTCTGACCAGGGCGGACAGTGAGCTACTGTCCGCCCTGTCCTGTCATCGGCCGCTCTGGGCCAGCAGGTCGAGCTCGCTGGCGCGGCGGGCTGCGTCGGTCCGGGAGCGGCAGTCGAGCTTCCACCGCTCCAGGATCGACCTCACCTACGAGCCGGCGCGAAAGGAAGCCTAGCTACCCCTGGCGAAGTCGAAGGGGATGGCCCGCCTGGGGGCCAGGGACGCGTCGAACCAGTGCAGCAGCGGGGTGCCGTGGGGGTCGCTCGAGGCGTCGTCGCTGGCGCGCATGACGATCGCCTCGAAGATCGTCGGCGGCCGGAGGTCGCCGGCGAAGCGGACCTGGGCGTCGCCGCGCTGGTCCGGCTCCACCGCGCCGGCCAGCAGCCAGCCGGTCCAGTTGTGCAGGAAGACGAGATAGCGCTCGTGGCCGCTGGTCGGCGGCAGACCCTGGAGGCTCACCACCGTCAGCCACGTCCCCGGCCGGTACTGCAGGCGCCCGCGCACGCCTTCGCGCGCGCCGCTCCCCATGGCGGTCAGCTCCCTGGTCACCGTGTCCGGCGCGGCCGTCACCTCACCAGCCAGCTCGACGTGGCGGCGCTGGTCGAAGGCCTGGCTGGCGCGGACCCCCAGCCAGGCGAGCAGAGCGAGGGCCAGGACGGCGAGCACCGCTCTGGCGAGGCGCAGGCGTGCGATCGTGTCGGGCACCGGTGCCGTTACGCCTCCACCGCCGCTGGGACCTCGGCAGCCTCCGCCGCCGCCTCCGCGGCGATAGACCGGGGGACTAACGCTCGGCTTTGCTCGTCGTCGCTGACGGGAGAGGGGCCTCGCTGGAGAGCCCCCCGGACCCCCCGGGCCCAGCGCGGCAGCACGCCGTGCTGCTTGGCGTAGGCGGCCTTGTGCATCTGGCCGGCGTGGTAGCTGGAGCGCACCAGCGGGCCGGACTCCACGTGCGTGAAGCCAAGCGACGCCGCGATCTCGCCCAGCTCGGCGAACTCCTCCGGGGGGACGAAGCGCTGCAGGTTCAGGTGCTGCCTGGACGGCTGCAGGTACTGAGTGATCGTCAGCAGCTCGACGCCGGCGTCGCGGAGGTGCCGCATGGTCTCCTCGACCTCGTGGCGCTCCTCGCCCATGCCGAGGATCAGGTTGGACTTGGTGGCGTGGCCTGGTGGCAGCCAGGCGCGAGCGCGGGCGAGCAGCTCTAGGCTGCCCGCGTAGGTGAAGCCGGGGCGGATGCGCCGGTAGAGCCGGGGCACTGTCTCGACGTTGTGCCCGAGCACGTCGGGCAGCGAGCCGGTGACCTGCCGCAGCGCGTCGGGGCGGCCGCGGAAGTCTGGGATCAGCACCTCGATCCCGCAGCTCGGCAGGAGGCGGCGCACCTCGCGGATCGACTCGGCGAACAGCCACGCGCCGCCGTCGTCGAGGTCGTCGCGGGCCACTCCGGTGATGACCGCGAAGTTCAGCCCCATCCGCGCGACCGCGTGGGCCACCCGGCGCGGCTCGTCGGTGTCGTATCCCTCGGGCCTGCCGTTGGCGATCTGGCAGAAGGGGCAGGCCCGGGTGCAGCTCTCGCCGCCGATCAGGAAGGTCGCCTCGCGGGCCTCCCAGCACTCGAAGATGTTGGGGCAGCCCGCCTCCTCGCACACGGTGTGCAGCTCGCCGCCGCGCATGAGCGCCTTCAGCTCGCGGTAGTTCGGCCCGAAGGAGGCGCGGACCTTGAGCCACGACGGCTTGCGGGCGAAGGTCGCCTCGGTGGGCGGGGGCGCGGGCGTGCGCGGCAGCACCGACAGAGTGCGCACGCCGGGCGGGATGATCGGGTCAGGGTCAGACTGGGGCATTGGCGTGTTCCTCGTGTTGCTCCGCAGGCAGCTCCAGGGTAGCGAGGTCCACCAGCGCCGGCGCGCGCTCGAGCCGGTCGGCGAGGTGACGCTCCAGCGGCGGCAGCGCCTCCGCCACGGTGACCTCACGGCCGAGCAGGCTCGACAGTGAGCAGGCCGGCTTGTCCGGCAGCCCGCACGGCACGATCGCGCTGAATCTGGCGAGGTCGGTCGAGCAGTTCAGGGCGAAGCCGTGGCTGGTGACACCGCGCGAGATGCGCATGCCGATCGCCACCAGCTTGGCGTTGCCAACCCACACGCCGGTGAGCAGGCCCGACTCACCACGGGCCTGGAGCCCGAAGCCGGCGGCCACGTCGACCAGCGCCTGCTCCACCCGCCGCAGGAAGGGCCAGACGCCCCTGGTGTCCTCCAGCTTGGTGATGGGGTAGCCGACCAGCTGACCGGGGCCGTGATAGGTGGTCTGGCCGCCGCGGTCGGTGTGCACCACCTCGGCGCCGCTGGCCGCGAGCCACTCGGGGCCGACCAGCACGTCGGCGTCGGAGCTGCGCTTGCCGAGGGAGTAGACGTGCGGGTGCTCCAGCAGCAGCAAGGTGTCGGGGATGTCGCCGGCCACACGGCGCTCGACGAGCGCACGCTGCCAGGCCCAGGCGCGCCGGTAGGGCACCATCCCGGCGCGCACCAGCCAGAGCGGTGGCCGGGACGTCACGCCAGCCCCAGCTCGGCGGCGAAGTCGGCCTCCTCGAGCACCTCTTTGATCTTGCCGAGGAAGCGGGCCGCGTCGGCGCCGTCGATGATGCGGTGGTCGTAGGTGACGATGGCGTACATGACCTGGCGCACCGCCACCACCTCGCCGAGGTCCGGGTCGTCGACCACCATGGGACGCTTGACGATCGCCGGGGTGGCGAAGACGGCGGCATTTGGCTGGTTGATGATCGGCGTGTCCCACACCGTCCCGCGGCTGCCGGTGTTGGTCACCGTGATGGTCGAGCCGCTCAGCTCGTCGGGCGTGATCTTGCCCCCGCGCGTGCGCGCGGCGACGTCCGCGATGGCCTTTGCCAGGCCAGCCAGGTTGAGGCTGTCGGCATGCTTGATCACCGGCACGTACAGGCCCTTGGGCGTGTCGACCGCCACGCCGAGGTGGACGTCCTTGTAGACGTGGAGGTTGCCGTCGGAGTCCAGGGCGGAGTTGACGTTCGGGTACTGCTTGACGGCGGCGACCAGCGCCAGGACGCAGAAGGGCAGCGGCGACAGCGACACGCCCTCGCGCTCCTTGAAAGCCTCCTTGGCGCGCTCGCGGAGCCGCATCACGGTGGTCATGTCCACCTCGACTGCGGCGGTGAGCTGGGCGCTGACCTGGAGGGAGGTGACCATGCGCTCGGCGATCAGGCGGCGGGTGCGGGTGGTCTTGACGACCTCCTCGCGCACGCCGGAGGGGAGCGGCACCGCCACCTGCAGGCCGGGCGCGGCCGCCAGGCCCGCCGGCGGCGCGGTGGCCGCGGCCACGGCCGGCGCGGTGG
>JBKPDO010000409.1:0-5476 GCA_046727955.1 bacterium
GCCGGCGGTCCTCGGCCGGGGTGGCGGGTGGTCGGGCGTACAGCAGCGGCGTGGCCATGGGTTCCTCCCTCGTGCGCGGCGACACGGGCAACATCGAGGGAGGCGACCAGATCATACCGGATTTAGCGAACGTAGCACTAAGTACCTCGACTCGCGGATGGGACTTCTCAACTTCTACTGCATCAAGAATGCGGCAACGAAGGAAGACCCCACGGAAGATTTCGAGCACTATTGCAAGCTGCGCGATGATCCGAAGAAAGCCTTCTATATCTTCAAGGGTTGCTCACGCCGCTGGATGAACGAGTCGACCGACGAGCGCGGCTCGGCAGGAATCAACATCCTATGGCCGTCCACAAGCAACGCCGACTTCCAGGCCGCGTTGGAGGCAGCCGAGAGTGGCGAGAGCCCTAACAACACTTCGGCGATTATTAAGTACAGCCTCAACGGTGGTGTTACCGCCCTTTGGATGGGAGACCTCGAAACGGAATTCATGGAGAAGATCGACGGGCAGGTGGATCTACCCAAGGTCGATCTTCTGTTCGCTCCTCACCACGGTCGGGAATCTGGGCGAGTCCCGGATGAATGGCTAGAGCAGATGGACCCCACCGTGATCGTGCTTGGCGAGGCCGAATCTGAGCAGATGTGGTACTACCCTGGGTGGAATGTGATCACTCAGAACAGTGCTGGTGATATAACTTTCGATTGTCAATCTGGGAAAGTCCACGTGTATGTGTCGTCCGAGACTTACACAGTGGATTTCCTTGACGATACGGGAGCGTCAGCGGGTCTCGGCCGCTATATCGGTAGCTTCGATGTCTGATGTGGTCGGGGTGCTGGATGCCAATCGATGCCTACTCCCGCACCGCACGACTGGCGCCAGGCCTGCTGCTGCTTCTCGGTCCTCTCGTGGTCGCGATCGGTGCGGGGCTCTCGGAGCGGCCGGCCGCTGTGACACTCACCAGCGCTGGAGGGGCCATGGGCCTATCGCTCGTGCTTGCGGAGTGGGTGCGTCGCCGCGGCCAACGGCTACAGGCCAGACTCTGGGCTGCATGGGGTGGTAACCCGGTCGTGACCGCCCTGCGGGAAGATGGACTGGTTGCCCGACGACGCCGTAATGTCCTCGCTGCGGAAACCGGGCTGCCTGTCAACGACCCCAACCATCCAGACTTCGAAGACGCTGCCGCTAACGCTGTCAGGCGGTTGATCTCGGCCACCCGCGATGTCTCGCAGTATCCGCTGGTCTTCGCGGAAAACAAGGCTTACGGATTCGCTCGCAACCTGCTGGCCATCCGGCCGGTGGGACTGTCGATCTCGGCCTTGGCCGTATGCGCGGGCATCGCACTCACCGTGGCCAGCACTCAACTTGGCACCATATCGACTCCAGGAAGTGCGTTTGGTGCGGCGGCTGCGGTTGGGGCGCTAGCACTTTGGAAATTCTATCCGTCCGAGGAGCGAGTCTGGGCGGCTGCCAGTGACTATCGCGATCGTCTGCTGGAGGCGCTGGACGCTGGTGCGCTTTCGCAGTCCGACGTGCGTAGGTGACGGCCATCCTGGGTCGCAGTCCAAGCCCGCGACCCGAGTACACCGCCAACCCGTGTACTGGTCTTGGCTTTCAGTAGCTCAGGATCTCCCCTCGACCAGCCAGGCACGACGCTTGCGCTATCGCCGACGACAAGATCACAACGTGCGGGCGGCAGCACTAGCGAGTCGCGACGGCAACCCGCCCGGTGCCCAAGGAGATGCGGTGGCGGACCGGCGACGACAACCGCCGGGCGAGCCCGAGCAGGTCGTCGTCGCTGGTGACGGTGAAGCCGTGGCTGCTCAGCAGGCGCCGCATCGCCTCCGGCGTCCACGCTGAACGGCGCGGCTCGTCCGCCCACGGGCTGCGTCGACGCGCGGACGCGTTCATGGCACCGGCGACGATCCGACCGGCCGCGGCCAGCACCGACGGCGACTGATAGTTGACGATGAGGCTGCTGCCCGGCGCGGACAGGCCGCCGACGACGGCGACGGTGGCGGCGACGACAGGCCGGTGCAGGTACGCCACCACGCCCTCCCAAATCCACGTCGTCGGCGCGGACCGCTGCTGCCCGGCCTCGGCGAGCGCGGCGTCCAGCCGGTCGCGGGCGAAGTCGACCGGCACGTACCGCAGCGACCTGGCGACCGGGACCTCGCCGCCGATCCGGTCCCGCTTGTCGTGCTGCGACGCGGGGTGGTCGACCTCGAAAACGTCGACACCGGCCAGCTCCTTCATCCGCCAGGCGCGTCCGTCCAGGCCCGCGCCGAGGATGACCAGCTGCGGCGCCGGTCGCGCGCGCACCGCCTCATCGATCGCGATCGTGCGCGGGACTATCAACTCGGCGCACGCACGCACCGCCTCGTAGTCGACCCGTTCGGCCCAGCCGGCAGGCGGCGTGCCGGCACGGACCCGGTCGACGGGGACGCGTTCTGCGTCGCGCAGCATCGTGATCGCCACCGGGTCGGCGAACCGGCCGACCGCGATGCGTCCATCCGCGGCGGCCCGGCCCTGGCAGACCAGAACGGCGGTACGGCTGGCTTGCATCGCCGTCATGCTAGCGGCGTCGAGGCGTTCGAGGTTCCAGCTCGCCGCCCGCATCGACACCAGCCAGCCCGCCGGCCTTGCCGAACGTGGCCAACAAGAATCTGCATTCCTGGCCAACTGAGCGGCTTCCACGGCCAACCCGCCGCACGTCAGAGACCCACCACTGGCCAGCTAAGGTCTGTCGTCACACCCGGGGACTCGACCAACCGGGCATGCCCTCGGCCACAGGTGAGCGTCGGTGAGGCCTCGCTCCACGTGCTGCTGCACTGAGCTGGTCGGTGAGCGGCACCCGGGCCGCGGCGCCGTCGCCGGCGGCGAGAGCCACGGTGAGCAGCACGCGCCAGAGGCACGGGGCCGTTGGCCGGCGCGGCACTCGGGCAAGGCCAGCGGCCCGCCGGCGCCGGCCCGGTCGCCCATGTCCAGACTGGTCTAATGCTTCCTCACCTCACGGCGCAGCAGCAGGCGCAGCGCTGCCTGTGCGGGCGCCATCTGGCCTGGCAGGTCCTGGGCGCCCGCACCCAGGATGCGCGCTATGCCGATCAAGTCTGCTGCCGCTGCTGGCGATCACCGGACGCCTGCCCGTGCACGCCGACCGAGCAGCCCGCCGAAGGGTGCCTGGCGATCGACTTCTCCGACGTTGCCGAGCCTGACGACGAGGAGGTCGAATGTGAGTAGCGTCGTGGTGAAGGCGGCGATGCCCTCCAGTTACTGGTGTGGGCCGTCCTTTGGCGTAGGGCGGCCTGGTTCCAGATCGGCGCGTCGACACCGCGCCGCTCCCTCGGAAGTCTGGTGCAGTGAGATCAGGTCGTGGCCCCCCAAGCGGATCATGATTACGGTTATTGGGTGGCGAGCTGGGGGTCATTCGCTCTCATCACCTGGAGAATGCTCTCCCGCCAGTAGGCGGGAGGACCCGTACCGCCTCGCAGGATCAGCCGGCGACGACCGCCATAGACAACTAAGCCTCGTTGAGCCAACCTGTCGAGCCACGCGGTCAGCTCGCGTTCCGCCTCCCTGATGCCACTGACATGATCAGAGATAACTCCGCTCATCTCACCCCACTCCGTCGCGTCGTCAAGGAACTGGTCAGCGAGGTCGGAGGCCTCTGGGTCGGAGTCGTCTGGAAGAGTGCCTCGCCTCAAGGAGTGGGTGCTCGAGACAACTTCCCATACAGCGCGGCCCGACAGGAGGAGAGCCAACTGAACAGGACCGAATGATGGATCAGCGACGAGACGAATCGACGCACCTCTCGACCACAACTCAACCTCGGGAGTGGGGTGTTCTCGGCCTAACGTCTGTCTAACCCATTCTTCGTGATAAGCCTTTATCTCTTGGAGACGCTCTTTGCTGTATTCGCACGGCTGGTCATCAATGACTTTATGGTGGACCTTGCACAGGAGGATCAAGTTCTCGTAGGTATCGAGCTTGCTGTCGTCCAGCAGTCCCCCGCGTGGTCCACGCGGCGACCGTGCGACGATATGGGCCTCGTCACCCACGATGGCCGCCGGGTCGCTTGCCGTTTTCTCGGCAACGAGTGATGCCCTGCAGATCGCACACGTGTTCCCAGATCTTGCCCACAGAATTTTGCGGTCCCGCTCGCCGATGCTCACTGCGAAGGCACACCCTTTGTCACGGCTGCTTGTGGTTGTGCTTGCTAGTTCACAGGGTGACGGGCTGCGCGCCGGTCGCGGCTGTCGGTGTCGGCTCGGGCATAAGCGCCTCCAGCAGGAGCTGGCTAACCAGGGCGCCCGCCTGGGCGAGCAGCCGAGCCTCGCGGCCCATCGCTGTAGCTGAGGTGGGCCGGCCGTGGCCGGTTCCCTCGGCGTTGCGGACCCGGTTGACCGCGCAGGCGAGCAGGTACAGCGCCTGATGGACCTGCCGGCGTGGGTCACGGTCGAGGACCTGCCGCGCGGTCGCCGGCGGCATGGTAGCGAGCCCGAGCCGGTCGAACGCAAGGTACACGGTGGTGGGGAAGTCCATCGACGGCTGGTAGGTACCGGTGGTCTCGACTAGCACATGCCGGGCGGTCGCCTCGACCAGGTCCTTGTTGGTGCCGATCACCAGCGGCGCATCGGTCGCGCCCGCCCGGGCGCGGCGCACGTACGCCCACAGCGCCGCGGTCAGCTGCGCGCCACCCAAGCCGTCGAGCACGGCCGGGCGCGCGTGCCCGTCGCGGTCCAGCTCATAGCCTTCGCGGGCGAACGCTTCGCGGGCAGCCTGGATAATCGCCTCGCCGGCGTAGCTGTCGGCGCCAGGCCGAAAGCAGCCGGCTGCACGCATCGCTGCGAGCAGCTGGTCGACCAGCTTGCTGCCCGCCGTTGGGTCGGTCTCGGCCGCGTGGACCAGCACGTCGCGGACCCGGTTCATCTTGCCGACCGGCATGCCGGCGACCTCGTGGTTGCGAGGGTCGGCGTCCTGGAGCTTCGCGCGGTGGAACAGCCTGGTGAGTTCGTGGTGGGAGGGGCTGCCGTTGGTGAGGAAGAACCGGGCAAGGGCGTGGGCGATCTCGATCGAGATCATGGGGGCATGGTCTCCTGCTGGGGGCGCCGGCGGGCGGCGCCGTGACGCGAACAGCAAAGCGTACACCAGCGTCCCGATCCCACGAACCGGGCCGCAGAAGCTCCGGCAGTCTGGATCGAGCCTGGTGCGCGCGTCCGGCGACGGTGGCAGACCTCGCGGCGATGGGATCGGTCGAAGCGTCGGCGACGCCCGCGATAACTCCCGCTCCCCCAGCCGGGCCGGCCCTGCTCACGCCCCGGCCGTGCACGGCGATGGCCCGCGACAAAGGCAATTATCACGGGCCCGTCCCAGCCGGCTCGCTCGGCTCTATAACCGACCCCATGTAGGGGCCGGCTGAGACCTAACGCGAACCTCGTTCGGCCGAGCTGACCCGGCGTTGCCGTTGATCGGTCCCCC
>JBKPDO010000410.1:0-11011 GCA_046727955.1 bacterium
GGGCGCGGCCGGTCGCGGCGTCCCGTCGGCCGCGGGCACGGCGAGCTGCGGCGGCTCGGCCGGCCGCGCGGCCGGCTCCGGCTCGAGCTGGATGAGGATGCTCGACGGCAGCAGGACCAGCGCGGTCACGCCTCCGTACGAGGAGTGGCGCAGCTGCACGCGGATGCCGTAGCGCTGCGCCAGGCGGCCGACCACGAACAAGCCGAGCATGCGCGACACCGCGAAGTCGATCGTGGGCGGGTCGGCCAGGCGCTGGTTGGCCCGCAGCAGCTCGTCGTCGGTCATGCCGAGCCCGCGGTCCTCGATCTCGATCACGTGGCCGCTGGCGGAGCGCTGGCCGCCGATCCGGACCGACGTGCCCGGCGGCGAGAACGAGGTGGCGTTCTCGATCAGCTCCGCCAGGAGGTGGATCACGTCGGCGACCGCGTGGCCCGGCACACCGACCTCCTCCATCGGCAGCAGGGCGACGCGCTGGTAGTCCTCGACCTCGGCGACCGCGCCGCGGACGATCTCGGGGAGCGGGATCGCATCGGCCCAGCGCCGCGGCGGCTCGGCGCCGGACAGCACGATCAGGTTCTCGGCGTTGCGGCGCATCCGGGTCGCCAGGTGGTCGAGCTGGAACAGGTTCCTGAGGGTCTGAGAGTCCGCCTCCTCCTCGAGGTCGTCGATCAGCTCGATCTGGCGGTCGATCAGGCTCTGTGAGCGGCGGGCGAGGTTCAGGAACATCTCGCCGATCGAGGTCCGCAGCGCCGCCTGCTCGGCTGCGACGCGGAGGGCGACCTGGTGGACCGCGTTGAACGCGGCGGCGACCTCGCCGATCTCGTCGCGCGAGGGGACCTCGACCGGCTCGAGCTCCTCGGCCAGGTGCAGCGACTGTTGCGTCGGCGCGCGCTGGAGCTGGGCGACCACGCCGGGCAGGCGGTTGATGGCGACGTCCTTGGCGGTCGCCTCGAGCAGCCGCAGCGGGCGCAGCATCGAGCGGGCGACCAGCAGCGACAGGCCGAACGCGAGCGCCACCGCCGCAAGCACGACGAGGACGTCGCCAGCCGCGCGCGAGTTGGCGGTGCGCTCGATCGCCTTGCTGCGAGCGACGGACGCGGCGCCGAAGTCCTGCTCCACCGCGTGCATCAGCAGCAGGTTGGCGGTGGTCGATCTGTACCACTGGTCGGGATCGACGTCGACGGGACGGGTGCCGTCGCTGTCGAGCACCGCGTTCTCCAGCTCAGAGGCGCGCTGCACCTCCGGTCCCACTACTGTCTGCACGTACTGCTCCCGCTGGGCCGGGGTGGCGATCCCCCGGAACTCCGAGAGCAGCACCGCGCGGGTCGCCAGCATCGAGGTGAAGCTTTGGAACTGTCCGGGCTGGAAGCCGCGGTGGGCCAGCACGCCACTGATCAGCTCGCGCTCGAGCGCGCCCATCTCTCTGATCCGGGAGAGGCTGACGAACGCGCCCACGCTCTGGGCCAGCTCCCGGTCACTGATGCCCTGGGCGAGCTCGCGGTTGGTGTTGAGCACGTCCGCGATGGTGGCGTTGTAGAAGTCCAGTGCCCCCGAGGCGACCATCGCCCGCTGGTCGACGTCCCGGCGCTGGCCCGACAGCGAGTTCAGCCGGCCGAGCGCCGAGGCCAGCTTGGCCTTGGTGGACGCCGCCAGCGAGGCGATGTCCAGGTTGGCGACTCTGCCGCGGAAGGCCGCCAGAGCCCGGTCGGTGATGGGCCGCTGCGCCACCATCGCCCGTCCGGCGGCGGCGCTCTCGGGCTCGTCGAGGTAACGGCCGGAGAGCCCCCGCTCCTGCTGCAGCTCGTGGACGAGGCGCGTGCCGCTGAGCGAGAACTCGGTGAGCTTGCTCACCCGGTCGGCCTGGCGGCTGGTGGAGATCCTGGAGCTTACGCGCAGCGCGCCGAGCACGGCGCATGCCAGCACCGGCACGATCAGGATCACCGCTATTTTCGACCGGATCGAAAGTCTGTCAAGCACACCATCCATCTCCCCAGGTGGCTCGTGGGTTGCTCAGCAACGCGACGGTGCACGAGCGCGGTGCATTCTTTGAGGCCTGTTGGTTCGGGGGCTCGAGGCTACATTGCGACTGGAGCGAGCAGGTATTGTCCTGCCTCCCTGCCGGAGGCTGCAAGGCTGTTCCGAAAGGCCTCACAAATGGAATTCGGGGGCAAAGGGGGCGGGTGTCTCACTCAATTCCCTCGAAACTGGCGTCCGGGGGGGAGTCAGGGTAGGGTGCGTTCGACATGAAGCTGATTCGCGCCCCCCGGCCTCGGCGGTTCCAGCTGTTCCTGCTGCTCACAGCCGCGATTGTGCTGGTCGCGTCCGCCTGCTCGGGCGGCGCGAGCCGGAATGAGGTGCTGAACGCGCAGCCCGCCTCCGAAGGGCTGACCCCGCTCGGCAGGCAGCTTCCGGAGAAGATCAGGAATGCCCGGGAAATCCGAGTCGGGTCCGATATCTCATACGCTCCACTCGAATTTTACGACTCGCTCGCTCCCGACGTCCTGGATAGGCCGGTCGGCGAGCCCGCGCCGCAGGTGCAGGGAATCGACCCGGACCTGGCCACCGCGCTGGGGAGCAAGCTGGGCGTCCGGTTCAGTTTCGCCAACGTGAATTTCGACGGGCTCGTGGGCGCGCTCAAGGATGGCCGGATCGACGTGATTATCTCTGGCATGAGCGCGACCCCCGAGCGCGCCACCGAGATCTCGTTCATCGAGTATTTCCGCTCGGGCACGTCACTGCTGGTCGCGAAGGGCGACCCGAAGGGCGTCCACTCGCTGGACGACCTCTGCGGCAAGACGGTGACCATGCAGGTGGGCACGATCCAGGAGGACCTCGCCAAGACACAGCAGCGTCGCTGCCCCGCGAGCGCCCCGCTGCGCCTGCGGCCGCTGGACAGCGGCAGCCAGGCGTTGCTCGAGGTCAAGTACGGCAACTCCGACGCGGCGATGACGGATTTCCCGGTCGCCGCCTACAACGCCAAGGTCTCTGACGGGGGCAAGGACTTCGAGGTGGTGGGCGGGCAGATCGAGCCGGGCCCGTTCGGCATCGGCGTGCGCAAGGAGGACTCCGCTCTGCGCGAGACGCTGCGGTCCGCTCTGCGGCAGGTGATCGCCGACGGCGGTTACGACCGGGTGCTGTCGAAGTGGAACGTGACCGACGGCGCCCTGAAGAACATCGCCGTCCTCGGCGCCCCCCAGTCCCAGTAACCCGCCCGCGTTTCCCGGCGCCCTACAGCGGGTCGACCGCCGGGATCGCGCCGGGGTCGGTGAATCGGTCGCCGGGGGGCAGCCACAGCACAAAGGTGCTGCCCGCGCCCGGGCGCGAGAACAGGCCCACGCGGCCGCCGTGCGCCTCGACGATCTGCCGGACGATGGCGAGCCCCAGGCCGGTGTGCCCGTCCGCACCCGTGCCGCGAAGGTCGCGTCCCCGCCAGAAGCGGTCGAAGACCCTGGCCTGGTCCTCGGCGCTGATGCCGGGCCCCTGGTCGCGCACGGCGATCCACAGCCAGCGCTGCTGGCGGCCGGCCCCGACGGTGATCTGGCTGCCGGCGGGGGCGAGCCGCAGTGCGTTGGAGAGCAGGTTGGAGACCGCGCGCCGTAGCGCGTCCGGGTCGCCGATGGTCGCCAGCCCCGGCTCGAGCCGGAAGCCGACCTCCAGCCGGCGTCCCGCCGCTACCGACGCGGCGTCCTCGCCAGCCTCGCGCGCCACCACCGCAAGGTCCACGTCGGTGTCGCTGTAGGCGGGGGAGTCGCGCCGCGTGGTGGCGAGCAGGTCTTCGACCAGCCGCGTCATGCGCGTGGTGGCGCGGTCGACCAGCGCGGCGGCGTGCTCGCGCTCCTGCTGGGTCGCGTCCGGGCTGGTCAGCGTGGAGTCCAGATTGGCGCGGATGATCGTCAGCGGGGTCCGCAGCTCGTGAGAGGCGTCGTCGATCAGCCGGCGCTGCGACCGGAACGCCCGGTCGAGCCGCTCCAGCATCGAGTCGATGGTATCCGCGAGCTGGCGCAGCTCGTCGTTGGGCCCGCCGAGACGGATGCGGCGCGCCAGGTCGGTCGCCTGGATGTCCTCGGCGGTTCGGGCGATCGAGCGCACCGGGCGCAGCACCCGTCCGGACAGCACCCAGCCGATGGCGAGGCTGGCGACGAACAGCCCGCCGAGCGTCGCCAGCGAGTACCCCCGCAGGGTCCGCTGGGTCTCGTAGTTGACCGCCAGCTCGATGTCGCCGACCTCGGCGACGTTGAGCGTGCCAACCTGCACGAGCCGGCCGTCCGGCCTGCGGATGACCTTCTCCGCCTCGTAGGTCCTGGTGATCGGGCGGGCCTCGACGCTGTGTGAGAGCGCCAGGTAGATGCCCCCGAGCACGAGCGAGGCCAGGGCAAACAGCATGGTCGAATAGAGGACCGTCAGGCGGAACCGGATGGACTGGACGAACCCGGGCCGCCGCAGGAACCCGGGCCACCGTCCGAACCCGGGCCGCCGCAGGAACCCGGGCCGCCGCAGGAACCCGGGCCACCTTGGCCCAGGGCGCCGCCCCGTGCCGTTCATCTGGCCACCTCGAGGCGGTAGCCCTTGCCGGGCACGGTCTCGATCGCGGCAGGCCCGCCGTCGCCGTTGAGCTTGCGGCGCAGCGTGCCGACGGTCACCCGCACGGTCTCGGTGAGCGGGTCGGCGTGCTCGTCCCACACCCGCCGCAGCAGCTCAGCAGCGGGCACCACCCGGCCAGGCCGGCGCATGAGGTACTCGAGCACACCGAACTCCTTGCGGGTCAGGCGCAGCGGCCGCCCGGCCCGCCAGGCCTGGTGGCGCGCGCTGTCCAGAGTGAGCTGGCCGACTTGAAGAGCGTCCGGCTCCACGCCGGCGTCGCGCCGCAGCAGCGCCCGCAGCCGCGCCAGCAGCTCGGCCAGCGAAAAGGGCTTCACCAGGTAGTCGTCGGCGCCCGCATCGAGGCCGCGGACGCGGTCCTCGAGGCTGGCGCGGGCGGTCAGCATCAGGATGCGGAGCTCCGGCAATCCTGGCCCGTGAAGCTCACCGCCGCGGATGCGGCGGCACAGCTCGAGCCCGTCGCCGTCCGGCAGCCGGAGGTCCAGGACGAGCAGGTCGTAGGCGTTCAGCGGCAGCTTCTCCAGCGCCTCGGCGGCGGTGAGGGCGACGTCGACCGCGTAGCCGTCCTTGACCAGGCCCGGCCGGACCGTCTCGACGAGATCCTCCTCGTCCTCCACTAGGAGCAGTCGCATCCTCTGCTCACGGTATCAGCGGTTCAGCGGTTCCGGATGAGTCGCTGGGCGATGTCGGCGGCATGGTCGATCGGGATGGCGAAGCCGATGCCGATGGAGCCGCCCGAGCCCAGCGTGGCGTTCAGGGTGTTGACGCCGATCGCCTCGCCGCGGGCGTTGACCAGCGGGCCACCGGAGTTGCCCGGGTTGATGGGAGCGTCGGTCTGCAGGGTGGTGCGCCGCACGGCGCTGACGATTCCGGCGGTGACCGTGCCGGACAGGCCCAGCGGCGAGCCGACCGCCAGCACCGGGTCGCCGACCGCCACCGTGCTCGAACGGCCGAGCGCCAGCGGTCGCGGACCCGAGGAGGGGTCGATGAGCAGCACCGCCAGGTCGTTGCTCTCGTCCTGGCCGATAACCGTGGCCGGCAGGCGGCGGTTGCTCTGCAGCGTCACGGAGACGTCGCCGCTGCCCGCGACCACGTGGGCGTTGGTGAGGATGTGGCCGGCGTTGTCGATCGCGAAGCCCGAGCCGCTCGCGGGGGCGGTCTGCACCGACACTACGCTCGGCAGCACCTGGGCGGCCACGTCGGAGAGGTCGCCCGGGCCGGCGCGGACCGGTCCCGACGGCGAGCGCGGCAGCGTCGCGGCCGACGACGCCCGGGCGGCCGAGTCGTCCCGCGCCAGCCGCACGCCGACGGCACCGCCGATCCCTCCCGCCACCAGCGCGATCAGCACGGCCGCGGCAACCGCCCGACCGACCGGGCCGAGGCGCGGCTCCGGCGGGCCGGGACCGAGATCGGTCGCCGGCTCGGCCTCGGCCGGCCGGGGCCGGTGCAGCCGGGGTGAGATGAAGGACGGGCCGCGCGGCTCGCCCAGGCCTGGAGGTGGGGACATCGGAGGCTCCTTCAGGATGCTGCCCAGGATGCTGCCAAGGGTGTCACGGGAGTCGGGAGAACCAGGTCAGCGAGGCGGCGGCGGCGCCGAGGGCGGCGAACAGGCCGAGACCCACGAACCAGGCGGACACCTCGTGCCGCTCGGTCCGGAAGCCGATGGAGCTGCCGATGTCCTGGTAGACGTGCTGCAGTTCCGTGCCGGTGGCCGCCTCGTAGAAGGACCCGTGGGTGAGCTCCGCGACGCGCTGCAGGGTGGGCTTGTCCACGGGGACCGGGGTGCCGTTGATGGTGCCATCGGGTGTGCCGAAGGCGATGGTCGAGACCGGCACCTTGGCCGCGGCCGCCGCCCGCGCCGCCTCCTCCGGCCTGCGGCCCGAGTTGCTGAAGCCGTCGGAGAGCAGCACCACGCGGGCCGGTGGCGGGTTGGTGACGGCCTGCTGGTCGAAGCCGGCGATCGAGTCCAGCGCGGCGAAGATCCCCTCGCCGATGGCCGTGCCCAGGCCCAGGCGAGCGCCCTGGATGCCGGCGCGGACCGCGTCCCGGTCGTCGCTGGGCCGCGCCAGCACCGAGACGCTCCGGTTGAAGACCACCAGCCCAACGTTGAACCGCTCCGGGAGCCGGTCCACGAACTGCCGCGCCGCCTGCCGCGCCGCCTCGATGCGGCTGGGCTCGACGTCGGTGGCCTCCATCGACACCGAGACGTCCAGCACCACCATGATGGTGGCCCGCTCTCTCGGCACCCTGGCGTTGGCGGCCGGCCGGGCGAAGGCGGTGACCAGCAGGGCGAGCATGATGAGAAACGCCAGCGCCGGAAGCTGCCGACGCCAGCCGGGCCGGTCCGGGGCGACCTTGTCCAGCAGGGCGATGTTGGTGAAGCGCACCGCGTAGCGGCTGCGGCGCCGCTGGACGACGACGTAGACCACCGCGAGCGCCACCACGGCGGCCAGCAGCCACAGCCGCCCCGGCGCGAGGAAGCTCATCGCCCACCTCCTTGCCCGGCAGTGGGTGCGGCCGTCGCGGCCCCGCGCGCGACGCGCCGCTGCAGGAGCACGTGGCGGGCGAGGTCGCGGACCCAGTCACGGTCGGTGCGCAGCTCGAGATGGGTGACCCGGGCGCGGCGCAGCGCCGCCCGGATGGCACCACGCTGCGCCTGGGCTGCCTGCGCGTAGCGCTCCCGCAGGCGCTTCGAGGCGGTGGCCACCTCCCGCCGGCGCCCGGTCTCGGGGTCCACCACGGTGAGCAGGCCCACGTCGGGTAGCTCGAGCTCGCGCGGGTCCGCGACCTCCACGGCCAGGACCTGGTGCCTGGCCGCCAGCAGGCGCAGCGGGCGCTCCCAGGTGGGCGCGACGTGGTCGTCGAGCCCGTCGAGGAAATCGGAGACCACCACTACCAGGCCGCGGTGGCGTGCCGCCCGCCGCAGCGCCTCGGCGGATGCGGCGAGGCCCGGCCCCGGCGGCGCACCCGGCGGTGTCCTTGGCAGGGTCATCAGCTCGCGCAGCAGCCTGAGCAGGGCGCCCCGGCCCGCCCTGGCGGGGATGCGCCGCAGCCTGCCGCCGTCCACCATCTGCGCGCCGATGCGGTTGCCGGCGCGGGCCAGCAGGAAGCCGACCGCCGCGACCGCCGCCACCGCGAGGTCGCGCTTCTCCACTCTGGCGGTGCCGAAATCCATGCTGGCGCTGGTGTCGACCAGCGCCCAGGTCTCCAGCTCGTGGTCGGCGACCAGCTCGCGGACGTGCGGCACGGTGGTGCGCGCGGTGACGTTCCACTCCATGCGCCGCACGTCGTCCTCGCCTGGCACGTAGAGCCGCGCCTCGGCCAGCTCGCTGCCCGGGCCTGGCAGCAGCCCCAGATAGTCGCCCTGCAGCAGCCCGTCGACCTTGCGGGTGATGCGCAGCTCCAGGCGCCGCAGCGCCTGGTCGGGGAGCAGGTCGTGCAGGGTGGTCTCGGTCATGCCGACTCCCTGAGCCCGAGCGGCGGGTCGGGCACGTCCTGCCGCGGCGCCACCTGCGGCTCCGGCACGACCTGCAGGATGCGGTCGACGATGCCGGTCGCGGGCACGTCGTCGGCCAGCGCGTCCAGGGAGAGCACCAGCCGGTGCGCCATGACGTCGCGCGCCACGTCGCGGACGTCCCTTGGCAGCACGTAGTCGCGGCCGCGCAGCAGCGCCAGCGCGCGTCCCGCCGCGACCAGCCCGAGGGTGGCCCGCGGGCTGACGCCGAAAGCCACCAGCCCGGCCAGGTCGGGCAGGCCGAAGCCGGGCAGGTCCCTGGTGGCGAGCACCAGGCGCACGGCGTACTCGGCGATGGCGTGGTGCACGAAAACGCGATCCGCGGCCCGCTGCAGCGCGATCACCTGGTCTGGGTCGAGGATCTGCTGGGCGGTCGGCGGGTCGACGCTCATCCGGTAGAGAATCGCCAGCTCCTCGTTGCCGTTCGGGTGGCCGACCTCGATCTTGAGCAGGAAGCGGTCGCGCTGCGCCTCGGGGAGCTGGTAGACGCCCTCCGACTCGATCGGGTTCTGCGTGGCCAGGACCAGGAACGGCGCGGGCGCGGGGAAGGTGTGCCCACCGATACTGACGTGCCGCTCGGCCATGACCTCGAGCAGCGCGGACTGGACTTTGGCGGGGGCGCGGTTGATCTCGTCGGTGAGGACGAAGTTGACCAGCACGGGGCCCGGCTCGACGTCGAAGCTCTCGCTGGAGGGCCGGTAGATGCGGGTGCCGACGATGTCGGAGGGGACCAGGTCGGGGGTGAACTGGATGCGTGAGAAGCTGCCGCCGACCACGGTGGCCAGGGTCTCGGCGGCCAGTGTCTTGGCGATGCCGGGCACGCCCTCGATCAGGCAGTGGCCGCGGGCGAGCAGCGCGACCAGCAGCCGCTCGACCATGTGGTCCTGGCCGACGATGACGTGCTTGATCTCGACCAGGGCGCGCTCCAGCAGCGCCGGCTCCGTGGGCCCGTCAGCCGCCATCAGAGGTTCTCCGGGTTGGGGGTCCCGCTGTTGGGGGTCCCGCTCTGGTTCGAGGAGCCGTGCCCGAAGGGGCAATCCCTCGCGTCGCCGCCAGGCGCCTGCGGAGTCTGCTGGCTCTGCTGGGTCTGCTGGAGCCCCGCCCCCTGCTGGTCCTGGGTGATCCGCACCACCGGCTGGTCCGTGCCGCTGCTGGCCGAGGCGACCGTGCCGAAGGCGAGGCCGGCGGCGGCGGCGAAGGTCGCGATCCCCAGCGCGACTAGCTTTCCTCGGGTCTTGAGCGCCATCGCGCTGTCCTTTCGAGTCCCGGGACGGCCGGCTTGCCGTCCGGCTTGGCCTATGGCGCCACAACCCACCGAAAACTGTGCTAAGCCGCAGAGGTGGTCACAGTGTTAAGCAATGCTTGACGCCCATGAGCGACGCTCTGATCCATATCCCGGCCTGCGTCGTCCAGCGGCGCTGCCACGCGGCTGTTCAGTATTGGTTGACGCCTGTCGTGGAGAGTGCTACCCAATGAGGCGCCCAGCGCCCGGGTCGACGAGAGGAGCAGTCATGACCGAGTCGTTTGGTGCGGTGATCCCGGCCCCCGGTCCGATGGGCGTCGACTGGGAGGAGCGCGTCGACTACGGGCGGCTGCGGGAGCACCGGCTGCGGCGCGCGCGCGAGGCGCTGGAGGCCTCGGAGCTCGGCGCGCTGCTGGCCTTCGACATGAACAACGTCCGCTATCTCACCAGCACGCACATCGGCGAGTGGGCGCGCGACAAGCTGCTCACCTTCGCGCTGCTCACCCGCGGCGGCGAGCCGATCGTCTGGGACTTCGGCTCGGCCGCCAAGCACCATCGCCTTTACTGCCCGTGGCTCGATCCCGCCAACTCCCGCGCCGGCCTGACCGGCCTGCGCGGGGCGATCCCGCCGAAGGCCGGGCTGTTCCGCGGGGCCGCGCTGGAGATCAAGGCTGTGCTCGAGGAGGCGGGCGTGGCCGGCATGCCGCTCGGCCTCGACATGACCGAGCTGCCGATGCTGTTCGAGCTGCAGTCTGCCGGCATCGAGGTCCGCGACGGTCAGCAGGTGATGCTGGACGCCCGCGAGATCAAGTCCCGCGACGAGATCATGCTGCTGACCATGGCGGCCTCCATGGTCGACGGCGTCTACCAGCAGATCGCCGAGGAGCTCAAGCCAGGGGTGCGGGAGAGCGAGATCGTGTCGCTGGCCACCGGCAGGCTCTACCAGCTCGGTTCGGACGACGTCGAGGCGATCAACGCGATCGCGGGCGAGCGCTGCAGCCCGCATCCGCACAACTTCTCCGACCGGCTGGTCCGCCCTGGGGACCAGGCGTTCTTCGACATCATCCAGGCGTTCAACGGGTACCGGACGTGCTACTACCGCACCTTCAACGTGGGACGGGCGACCCAGGCGCAGCGCGACGCCTATCGCCGGGCCAGAGAGTGGATGGACAGCGCGATCGAGATGGTCAAGCCCGGGGTGAGCAGCGATCAGATCGCCCGGCTGTGGCCTCGGGCAGAGGAGTTCGGGTTCTCCAGCGAGATGGAGGCGTTCGGGCTGCAGTTCGGCCACGGGCTCGGGCTTGGGCTGCACGAGCGGCCCGTCATCAGCCGGCTGCACTCGCTGGAGCACCCGGTGGAGATCCGGGAGGGCATGGTCTTCGCGCTGGAGACCTACTGCCCCGCGGCGGACGGGTACTCGGCCGCGCGCATCGAGGAGGAGGTGGTGGTGACCGGCCAGGGAGCCAAGGTGATCACCCTGTACCCGGCCGAGGACCTGCCGATAGCCAACCAGTACTGAAATGCTGCCGACTCTGGCGAGCCTGGCACAGGCGCTCTTGGGGGGCCGTGGGGGGAGCGAGCTCCCCCCCCCAGGGTCGATCTGGCCCGGCGCGCGGAGGGCGCGCCGGGGGGGGGCGGGGTCCCCCCCCAAGGAT
>JBKPDO010000411.1:0-23317 GCA_046727955.1 bacterium
ATCCACGTCTCCATGCCACCGATTCCCCTCGAATACCAGGGCCGCGACGTCGTGGCCCGCCTCTTCGCCAGCATCTTCCGCTCGGGCAGGAGGGTTGACCTCGTGCCGACGCGAGCCAATGGTCAGCCGGCGTTCGGGGCCTACCTTCGCGCCTCCACCGGCATCCGCCATGGAGCCGGCCTGTTCGTCCTCACCCTCACCGGCGACCGGATCTGCGCCTTCACCCGTTTCGACAACAGCGTGCTCCCATGGTTCGGGCTGCCGCGATCGCTTCCTAGCCGATAGGCAGCTTCCGAGTGCGCTCGGCATCGCGGATGTGAACACGCAACGACAGAGACCGGATGTCCTAACTGCCACCTCGCAATGCGCGGCACCGTCGGCGGGCAGGGCGAGGCCCCTCTGCAAGATCCTCCCGAGTCCACAACCGGTGACGTTCAAGCAGTAGTCGTCTCACATCCAGCGTCCAACATCACGATCTACGGCTAAGGACCTGGGTCCCGAATGCTGACCTTAAGGGTGAATTCCTGGGCAGCCGCGGCAGGGCTGGATCGCCCTCTCCGGAGCCGTATCACGATCACGGTTTGCCCCGCGGCGGCGGCCCGCAGTCGCAGCACCCGTGTTCCACCAGTGCCAGGGCGCGGTGGGCCGGCTGGCTGATAGGTATCTCCAGCGGGTTCCACGAGCTGGGTGTCATACGACGCCAGTCCCCATTGGTAGCCAGTGCTGGGATTCTCGGGCAGGTAGACGACGAGCTCATCGCCAGTCTGGGTGCTGATGTCCGCGCTTGTGCCTGGGGCGCCCCGAATGGCATGCTCCGTCATCGGCCCTCCGCTCATCAGGCAGCCCTGTGGGCCGAGGGTACCTCACAGGGCTGCTGGAGATGGTGGGTTCGTGCTAGTCGCCGGGAAGACCGAAGGCGTCCAGGTTCGTAAAATCGGCCGCGATCAAGGTCCAGAAGTCGAGCGCAATCCCGTCGAGCACGTAGCGGTACGGCATCCAGCCGTAGCCATTGTCGCCCCACCCGGTGCTCCACGAATTGCGAATTAGCAGAGCGCCGGTCTCGCTCGTACCGCATTGTGTGTTGTCGACTTCCTTATAGTCGTCGTAGCCGACCGCGACGATAGCGTGGCCCCACTGCGCCGCCTCGTCAGGGCAGGGATATGGAATGCCGCCAGGCACAGTGGTGGAGCCAAACGATGGGAAGCCAAAGAACCCGAACATCGCCGGGAACCCCCAGGCTACCCAGAGCTTGACGCTGTCGAGGACATCCGCTGGCGGGATGTTCGCCGTCAAGGGGTCATGACAGAAGTAGCTGACGGCATCGTAGCGGTCCGCCAGTGTGTAGACGAAGGCTGAAGGCTCACTGTCGAAATAGTAGGCGTCCGGTGTGCCGGGCTCCGACTGATCGGTATAGGGCCAGTAGCGCTCCGGCGGCACCCCGATGAGAGCCATGGCGCCCATGGTGTTGCGGAGCCAGGCGCCGGTGTCACCAACAAGCCCGAGAAGTTTGCGGGTCACTTTGTAGACGAAGAGGCGGGAGCCGTTGACGTAGTTGTCTTGCATGCGGTTCTGGTAGTATTCCATGATCCCAACACCGGCCTGGGCGGTGCAGGAGCCCAGCATTCCCTGATCCTCAATGGGGGAGCACCACTGTCGCAGGTCGACGCTCGAGGGAATGCCGGTCTTGAGGGCGTCCTGGGGCGCTCCCATGCCGACGTTCCGCGCGAAATCCAGCACGGGCTCGGCAGCCGAAGTGAAATCTCGGAGGTCCGGCGCGGGTGGCAGCCAGCCAGTGCCGCGCTTGCCGACTGCAGGTAGGGAGACTGACGCCCTGAGGGGCAGGATCGGAGGCGATGAGGGCATGATGATGAATCCCTTTCTCATCAGGCGAGCTTGCAAGCGGCACGAGGACCCGCTGGGCGGCCCTCTGATCGTCCAAGTACTCTGAGGAGCAGCCAACACAAACCCTACCTTGCATTGACGCAGGCTGACCGGCGTGGAGGGTCGTCTCATTCAGAGGCGAGAGAAATAGGAGGCTCGGTTCTTACCGCGGCGGCCGCCATCTGTTGTCTGCGGTCCAAGACGCACCCCCTGGAGCGGCACCCGACGTCAAGCATGACTGCCCTGCTCGAAATAAAGCTGTGCCACCCGTCACACCCACCGCGTGACGTCGGTCACCAACCGTGACCTCCGGATCGGACTCGATCCTCGTCACCGCCGTTATGCCACCGGATGGCATACGCGACGCCGTCGCCAACGAGAACATATCACCGCGGTAATCAAACGGAGTGATGCCATTTCGCGTTTCCGCTGGTGAGAAGCCTGACAAGTCACACCGTTTGGCTACCCCCGTAGTAAGTACCTGGAATACCAAGAATATAGCCGGAAGGGCCGAAGCTCCTTAATTGGACGCTTTGGACCGCCTGAACGGCTCGGACCGCCTCGACGCCGGCTCGGATCGCGGAGGGAGCAGGCCGGTGAGGCCCTCGGGGGTCGTCGGGGCTGCGGTGGCGCGGCCGGACCGGCTCCAGCAGCTGCTCGGCGCGCAGGTGCAGGCTGCGTCGCTCGCCCGACCAGGGCGCGGGCACCGCCACCAGCCGGTCGGCGGGCAGGTAGGCGGCTGCCTCGTAGTTCACCCGCCAGCCGCGGAAGTGGCGCCAGGCCTCCTCCGGGACCGCTCCATCGGGAACCCGACGGCCTGCAGGACGATGGTCCAGATGCTGAGGGCCCCCAGAACGCCGCCACAGTGCATCCGGAAATATCCACTGATCCGGTCGAGCGTACGGTGGAGGACCCATGTGTGGATGCGGAGATCGGGTGCAGGGCGTTGCCGCTGTTCCGGCTCGCGGTGAGGGCGAGCCGGCGGGCCGGTGCTGTCGCGGCGAGGCTTCCTGCCGGCCGCGACCGTGATGGGCGTGGCCGGCGTGGCGACCCTGGTGCCGGTGGACTTCGCGACGGCGGCCGAGACGTCGCCGCAGACCAGGACCGTCACGGGCCATTTCGACGTGGGCGTGCCCGACTTCGTGTACCTGCCGGTCCGGGTCCCGCGCGGGGTCCGCCAGCTCGACGTCGCCTGCAGCTACGACCGGCCGGCAACCCCGCCGGGCACGCCCGGCAACGCCCTGGACATCGGCATCTTCGACCAGCGCGGCCACCAGCTCGGCGACCGCGCCGGCTTCCGTGGCTGGTCCGGCGGGCTCCGCACCAGCTTCAGCATCAGCAACACCGAGGCCACGCCGGGCTACCTGCCGGGCCCGATCCGGCCCGGGACCTGGTACGTGGTGCTGGGGCCGTACACGGTCGCGCCGGCAGGGCTGAACTGGACTGTCAAGATCACTCTGACCTTCGGGGACCCGGGCCCGGCGTTCGTCCCCGACTACCCGCGGACCCGCGCCAAGGGCCGCGGGCGAGCCTGGTATCGGGGCGACTGCCACCTGCACACGGTCCACTCCGACGGCAGGCGCATGCCCGCCGAGGTCGCCGCGGAGGCTCGCACTCGCAGGCTGGACTTCATCGTCTCCACCGACCACAACACATCGTCCTCGCACGGGGCATGGGGCCAGCTTGCCGGCGACGACCTGCTGATCCTCACCGGCGAGGAGATCACCACCCGCAACGGCCACTTCGTCGCCGTGGGCCTGCCGCCCGGCACCTGGATCGACTGGCGCTACCGCGCCCGCGACGGCGAGCTGCCCCGCTTCCTGCACGACATCCACCATGGGGGCGCGATCGCGGTGGCCGCCCACCCATTCGCAACTCGCCTGGCGTGCGCATGGAAGTTCGGCTATGCGGACATGGACGCCGTCGAGGTCTGGAACGGCCCCTGGACGCTGGACGACGAGGTCGCCGTCCAGTTGTGGAACGGCATGCTGGTGCAGGCCGCCCACGGCGGGCCCTGGCTCCCGGCCATGGGTGACAGCGACGCGCACAGCGAACCGCAGGTGATCGGCCTCCCGCACAACGTGGTCCTGGCCGACGACCTCACCCGCGACGACATCTTGGAAGGGCTGCAGGCGGGTCGGACCTGGATCGCCGAGTCCGCCGACGTCGACCTCACCTTCACCGTCACCGTCACCGGCGCATCGGCATCGGCGGGCATCGGCGACCGGCTGGAAGTGGCCTCCGGCGAGCTGGTGACCGCTACACTGGAGGTCAGCGGGGTGCCCAACGCCATCGTGCTGTTCATCAGCGACGAGGGCCAAGCCCACGCCGAGGCGCTCCCCACCACCGGGACCGGGACGGTGCGCTGGCAGACCACGCCCGCGGTCTCCGCCTACGTCCGCGCGGAGGTCCGCCACCCCACCGGGGACCCCACCAGTGTCGTCCCGGGCGCCATGGCCGCCCTCACCAATCCGATCTTCCTCGGACGGCCGTAGTTCCGCGCATCCCTTTACCGCGAGCAGCCCACTGGCGGTCGCAGCCGGCCCACTCGGTCGCAGCCACAGCGACACCGTCGTTGGCTCTATGGTCTGGTCGACCACGGCCAGCAGCTCCGCCGGGAGCGTGTCCAGGTCGATCTCGTCGCCACGATGCCGCAGGCCGTCAGGATCACCGTGGCCACAGAAATGAGGCCGCCGTCCGGCGGATCTAAGGCATCAGCCCGAGGTGGGACCACCCGCCTTAGACCTACCGTGATGTCAGTGAAAAGGGAGGACGCATGAACAAGACGCTTCTCGACTACAGCGCCATGTTGGCCGACCAGCACATCGCCGACCTTCGCCGCGAGGCCACGGCTGAGCGCAAGGCCCGCGCCGCTCGCCGTCGAAAGAAGGCATGAAATGATCGCGCTACTGCTGCTCTTGGCCGCCCTTGTGGTCTTCGCCGTCGTCAGTGGCTTCCTCGGCTTCGACTCCCGCGACCAAGCCGACTGGACACCGCCCCACTCCCACAACCGCTGACCGGCACCAGCACAGCCCTCGTCCAACCCGAGCTCACAGCCAAGACCGGTGCCGCAGTATGCGGCACCGGTCTTCTACAGAGGTTCGCCTGTCCGGCGACGCTTGTCGGGCTGTCCTGGAGGCCGGAGCACCTGGTGCGTGGTCTCCTGTGCTTCTCCCGACTCGGAAGGCGCGGAGGCGAATCCTGACGCACAGCGGCCCTCGGGCCGGTCTTGGGTGCGCGGAGCGCGTGTGCGGCGTCAGGGTTGGTCTGTCTGCCCCGGCTGCCACGGGTGCCGGCGTGGCCACCAGGCTGGCACGGCACGCCGGTAGGCCTCGTATTGGGCGCCGAACTGGCCGCGGAGGGTCGGCTCCTCGTAGCCATGGACGAAGGCGACCATGGCAGCGCCCACGGCCACGGCGTACCCCAGCAGGGCGGGCTGGCCAAGTGCCAGCGCCTGCCCGACGATGGTCGCCACCACCGCCAGGTACATGGGGTTGCGCACATACCGGTAGAGCCCACCGACGACCAGCCGCTGGGTCGGCGCGACCGGCGCGGGGGTGCCGACGCCCTCGGCGACGAAGCGCACGAACGCGGGCACCAGCACGATCACGCCGGCGACCAGCAGCGCCACGCCAGCCACCCGCAGTGGTGCCCACGCCCAGGGCGGCTGCGGGTGTCGGACCCGCCAGCCGGTCAGCCACCAGGGGACCAGGCCGGCGACGACCCCGGGCGCCAACGCAAAGAAGATTGTGGTGCCGGCTGCGGCCATCGGTTTGCGCACCTTGTCACCTCCGGGTCTCGTGGTTGGCCTGGCTCACGAACGAGCGGGCAGGTCAGGGTGGTTGGCGCACCATGCCGGACAGCAGGGCGAGCAGCGCCTGCTCGGCGTCGGCGCGGGCGGCCTTGGGGTCGGCGGCGTGGCTGATCAGCAGGGCCGCCTCGATCACGGCGCTGAGCACGAGCTGGGCGAGCACCGGCACCGGCGCGGGCCCCAGCAGCCCGTCGCGCGCGGCCGCCTGGAGGCCCTCGGTGATCACCCCAAGCCCGTGGCGCGCCTCGATCGCCCGCCAGGTCCGCCAGCCCAGGACCGCGGGCGCGTCGGTGAGGGCGATCTGTGCCACCTCGGGTCGTTGGCAGACGTCCAGGAAGCGGCCCAGCCCGGCGACCATGCCCGCCGACCGGTCGGGGGCGGCGGTGATGGCCGCGGCGATCTCGGCGGTCACCTCGGCCTCCAGCTCCTCGAACACGGCACAGAACAGCTGCTGCTTGTCGGCGAAGTGGTGGTAGAGCGCGCCGCGGGTGACGCCGGCCGCGGTGACGATCTCGGCGGCGGGCACCTGCGCGTAGCCACGCTCGGCAAACAGCCGCCGGGCGGTGGTGACCAGCGCGGCTCGGGTGGCGCGTGAGCGCTCCTGCTGGCTACGCCGTGGCATGCGCCCGCGCGAAGTCCACGACCAGCCGGGCGAGCAGCTCGGGCTGGTCCTCGGGCACGAGGGTGTAGGAGTCCGGAATGGTCACCAGGGCCACCTGGGGGAGCAAGCCGGCCAGCCGATGGGCCAGCTCGAGGGGGAACAGCCGGTCCTCGGCTGCCCAGGCCAACAGGACGGGCTTGGTGAACTGCGGCAGCGAGCGCGCGGCGGCCAGGGTGTGGCGGTGGTGCACGCCACGCAGGAACCTGCGCAGGTCGTGGCGCACCGCCGCATCGCGTCGGCTGGGAAGCAGGTAAGACTCCACGATCTCGGGCGGGATGGGCCGCTTGGCGACCCAGCCGAAGGTGAACGGCAGCCGCTGCAGGGCCCGTACCCGCAGCAGTTGCGCCAGCAGCCACATCGACCCTGGGATGCGGGCCAGCCAGGGGAGCGGCGCGAAGACCGGTGCGAAGAACCGCTCCAGGCTGTCGGAGGGGGTGAGTACCACGCCGCCGACCCGCTCGGGATGCTGGGTCATCAGCAGCTGGGTGATGGCGCCGCCGGTGTCGTTGGCGACCACGGTGACGTCGGCAAGGTCGAGCCGCTCCAGGAAGGCGGCGACCAGGGCGGCAACGCCCGGCGGGCTGAGATCGGCGTCGGGGACGGCCAGCTGGTGGGCACCCAGCGGCCAGTCCGGCGCGATGCAGCGGTAGCCCGCCTCGGCCACCGGCGGGACCACCGCGCGCCAGAGGTCGGCGTTGACCAGCAGGCCGTGCACGAACAGGATCGGCGGGCCCTGGCCGCGCTGGTGGTAGCGGATGTGGCCCGCCGGCAGGGTCACCTCGTGGACGGTCCCAAGCGTCTCGCTGCGTGCCATCGGGCACCTCCCAGATCCTAGGGTGTTGCCAAGACAGAAACATACATGATGTATGTATGTCAAGACCCCACACCAGGCGGCTATTACCACCTGCTCGCCCAAGCGCTTGACACCGCTCCCGCCTGAGCTGCTGGTCTCTACCTCGTTTCGGGTCTCCGATAGAAGAAGATCGTCAGGGTGGACGAGGAGGCTCCGGACGGTCGCCCCTGGCAAAGCGTTGCAGCGCCGCGGCCATCTCCGGGTCCTCGAGCATGGGCGCTCCCAGCTGCCGTTCCAGCAGCAGGCCCTCCTCCAGCGGCAGACCGACAGAGGCCAGCGTTGCCATGCGGTCCGAACGCAGGCTTGCCTGCGGATACTCGGCGATGCGAGCGGCCAGCTCGAGTGCCCGGGGCAGGGCCTGCCCCTCGGGAACGACCTCCTGAACGAACCCGAGCGCCAGTGCCCGGCGGGCGTCGACGCGGACGCCCGACTCGATCAGGTACAGGGCGTTCCCGAGCCCGACGATCCTGGTGAGCTGCTGGGTCCCGCCGTCGATCAGCGGCACGCCCCAGCGGCGGTTCAACACACCGAACTCCGCGTTCTCCGCGGCGATGCGGAAGTCGCACCAGGCCGCCAGCTCCATCCCGCCCGCAAAACAGTAGCCGTTCACCGCGGCGATGGTCGGCTTGCCTGGGTCCAAGCGCGCGAACCCCAGCGGGCCAGCCTCCTCGAAGGATTCGTGGGCCCAGAGCGCCTGCATATGCTTCAGGTCGGCCCCGGACGAGAACGACAACGGCCCAGCCCCGGTCACCACCAGCACCCGAGCGTCCGGGTCGTCCGCGAACGCTACGATGGCGCCAGCGATGGCCACCGCGGTCTCCGCGTCGATGCAGTTGTGGACTTCCGGACGGTTGATGGTGAGCACCGTCAGCCGAGCTCGCCGCTGGACCAGCAGCCGCGGCATTGGCCACCTCCTCACAGTGGGCTCCACCACAGGGTCAGGCAGGAGCGACCGGCAGCTCGTAGTCGAGCCAGCGATCCTCGCGAGTCGCCCCAAGCCGCTCATAGACGGCCTGCGCGCGAGTGTTGTCACTGGCCGTCTGCCAGACGAGCCGGGTCGCGCCGTGCTCGCGGCAGCGCTCCAGGCAGGCGGCGACGAGCCCCTCGGCCACCCCAGTGCCGCGCGCCTCCGCGGCCACGAACAGGTCGTTCATCACGCCGACGCGGGTGGCGACCAGCGTCTGCCAGGTCCAGTACAGGGTGGCGAAGCCGACGGCCCGACCGGCGTCGTCGCGGGCGAGCAGTTGCAGCCCCTCCCGCGCCGGGTCGGCGACCAGCGCCCGCGACAGCTCCAGCAGGGCACGGTCGCTCGGCGCGACCTGGTAGAAGTCGCAGTAGGCGCGCACCAGCGGCAGCAGTTCTGGCAGGTCGGCGGGACCGACCACGGTAATCCGCACGGGAACTCCCCTCCTCACGCCTCCGGCCTGACCAGGTGGCGGTGATCGCTCGGCATGAGCCTAGCCGGTCAGGCCGATGCCATGGCCGGTGTGGACGAACTCGCAGGCGACCGGTGGCTGGGTGCGACACCCCCTACCCTCCTGGGCCTGGGCGCCGCTGCGGGTGGCAGGGTGGCCCTGCTCGCCGCGGGCGCGGCCGTGCTGGTAAAGGCGTTCGTGCGCTTCGTCGACCTGTCTTGCGCTATTGCGATGGCAGGAGGCCGACCTGTTTGCCGCGAGCGACCACGCCAAAGGTAACGTCCTCGAAAACACAGTCGTCGGCAAAAAGGGCAAGAACCCTTTCAGGATCGCTGGAGCCGTTGGACGACCAGGCTATCGCCCAATCATCGAGCACCCGCTCTAAACCAGAGGTCGCCATGACACTCTCCTCATTGACGCCTTCCAAGTATTCACTGAAAGCTTCCATTTACTCATAACCAGATCGGGGACCCGCACGCCGGTCCTCGAGCCGGTCCTCGAGCCGGTCCTCGAGCCGGTCCTCGAGGGCTCAGGGCCTGTCGGGATCGCTCAGCGCCGCGGATCGCAGCCGGAAGGTGACGCCAAGGTTCTTGGCCCAGGCGTCGGTGTCGGTCGTGAGGTAGAGCCCCACGTAGCCTTGGTATGGGCCCCACCTGGTCTGGGCGAACTCTCGGAGCTGCTGGTCGGGGACGCGGGCGCCGCCGAAGTAGAGCTGACGGAGCACCTCTCGGATGAAGACGTCCATGAACAGGGCGTCCGGGCGGCGCGCGGCCAGGATGAGGGCCAGATCGGCGGTGTAGGGGCCCACGCCGGGAAGCCGCATCAACTCGCGCCGGGCTTCGTCGCCCGGACGCTGCCTGAGCGCCTCCAAGTCGAGGCCCCCGGCGACGGCCTCGGCCACCCCTTTGACGTAGCGATCCCGGTAGCCGACCTTGGCCGCCCGGATCGCCTCCAGCGGGGCAGCGGCGAGTTGCTCGGGGGTCGGCGAGGCGTGGTAGACGCGCCCGCCGGCGACGAAGGGGTCGCCGAACGCGGCAGCCAGGTTGGCCCGCATCGCGTACACGCGCCGGAAGGCGGTGTTCTGGAATAGGATGACGTCGATCAGGCCGTCGAACATCGAGTAGGCGCGCTTTCCCTTCGCGCCGAAGTTGTAGTCGATGCTGGCGGACAGCACAGGATCGCCCTTCGCCATGGCGTAGAAGGGCCGCAGGTCGTCGTCCAGGCTCAGGTGCCATGCCACCCGCTGGCGGACCTCGTCGACCTGCACCGGGGCCAGCGGCTCACCGGAGAAGACCGTCAGCTCGAGCCGGGGCGCGTCGACCGTCCCCCGGGATACGACGTCGACTTTCACCAGGCCTCCGGAGGACAGGCGAACGATCTCGACGAGCTTGTGGCCTTCCCGCACCTCGGGTGCGATGACGTAGTGGCGCAACTGGAAGCCGAAGTCGTGGGGAGCGGCGATCTCCGTCCCGCCGGTGATGACCTGTGTGCTGAACAACCGAGGTCAACCAGCGCTGCGTGCAGGAGCAGGCGAGTCCGGCGTCACCGCTGACGTAGTCATGGTGATCTCTACACTGCTCATCGCGCTCCTCCCTAAACAATGGTTTGGTTAAGGAGAACAGCTGGGGAGTATTCATCGTAGGATCGGCAGCAACCACCGCCAGCCGAAGGATTGGTGTCTGTCATGGCGTATCAAGGTGGGATCTTCGACGTGGACGGAGTCCTGGTCGACTCGCCACACGGGCAGGCCTGGCGCGATGCGCTCGAGCAGCTGATGGAGGGCGACTGGTGCGACATCCGTGACCAGACCAGCTACTCGCCCGAGCGGTTCACCCCGGCGGTGTACCAGCAGGTGATGGCCGGCAGGCCGCGGATGGCCGGCGCCCGGGCCGCGCTGGAGTACTTCCAGGTGCCCGACGTCGACCGCCGGGTCGAGCAGTACGCGGCGGCCAAGCAGCAGCAGCTCCTCAGGCTGATCGAGGCGGGCCGGTTCGTGGCCTTCCCCGACGCGCTGCGGTTCATCCTGGCCGTCAAGGCGATGGGCACTCGGGTGGCGGCCGCGTCGTCGTCCAAGAACGCCAAGCTGTTCCTCGAGCGGATCCGGCTGGACACTTTTGCCGCCGAGCAGCGGCTGGACTACGACTTCATCCGCCAGGGGATGACCCTGGAGGAGCTGTTCGACGCCGACATCTCCGGCCGGGACTTCCCACGCGGCAAGCCGGACCCGATGATCTTCCTGACCGCGGCCGAGGAGCTGGGCATCCGCCCGAGCGCCTGCTTCGTGGTAGAGGACGCCAGCAGCGGAGTCCAGGCGGCCAAGGCTGGCAACATGGCCGCCCTCGGGGTGGCCCGCCTCGGCGACCAGGAGCTGCTGGCCGGGGCGGGCGCCGACCTGGTCGTGACCACCCTGGACGACGTCTCCCTGCGGGCGCTGGCCGATGGCCGCCTGCAGGAGCGGCGGGCCGCCGCGGAGCTCCGGCGGCGGCACACCGAGCGGCCGCCGAGCGTCTGGACGCTGGTCTACGACAGCTTCGATCCTGCGCGGCAGGGGTTGCGCGAGGCGCTGTGCGCGCTGGGCAATGGCTACTTCGTGACCCGCGGGGCGCTGCCGGAGGCTCGCGCCGACGGGGTCAACTATCCCGGCACGTACGTGGCCGGCCTCTACAACCGGCTGGTCTCCGAGGTCGCCGGCCGCCAGGTCCAGAACGAGGACCTGGTCAACGTCCCCAACTGGCTGGTGCTGCAGTTCCGGGTCGCCGGCGGGGCGTGGTTCGACGTCCAGCTGGCCGACGTCCTGGAGCACCGTTTCGAGCTGGACCTGCGCCATGGGATGCTCATCCGCCACCTGGCCTTCAAGGACGTCCAGGGGCGGCGGACCAGTGTGGTGCAGCGCCGGTTCGTGAGCATGGAGGACGAGCACCTCGCCGCGCTGGAGACCACGTTCACGGCCGAGAACTGGTCGGGGACGCTGGAGGTCCGCTCAGGGCTGGACGGCAGGGTGGTCAACGCGGGGGTCAAGCGCTACCGCGACCTGAATGGTCGCCATCTGGCGGTGCTGGGCCAGGCCGAGGTGGACTCCGAGACGGTCGACCTGCAGGTCGAGACGACCCAGTCGCACGTGCGGGTCGCGCTGGCGGCCCGCACCAGGCTCCTGCGCGACGACCTGACCATCCAGGCCGACCGGCGGCTGGTCACCGAGCCCGGGTTCGTCGCCCACCAGCTCACCCTGGAGTTGCGGGAGGGGCGCCCGGCGACCGTCGAGAAGATCGTGGCCCTGTACACCTCCAGGGACCGGGCGGTCTCCGAGAGCCGCGCCGACGCGCGGCTTCAGGTGGCGAGCGCCGAGGACTTCGAGCCGTTGCTGGCCCACCACCAGAGCGCCTGGGACAGCCTGTGGAACCGGTTCAACATCGAGCTGGACAGCGCCAACGAGTGGACCGAGACGGTCCTGCACCTGCACATCTTCCACCTGCTGCAGACCGTCTCGCCGCACACCCTCCACCTGGACGTGGGCGTGCCCGCGCGCGGCTGGCACGGTGAGGCCTACCGGGGCCACATCTTCTGGGACGAGCTGTTCATCTTCCCGTTCTTCAACTTCCAGCGGCCGATCCTGGCCAGCGCGCTGTTGGACTACCGGTACGCCCGCATCGACGCCGCCAGGGCGGCCGCCCTGGCGGCCGGGCTGGACGGTGCGATGTTCCCGTGGCAGAGCGGCTCCGACGGGCAAGAGGAGACCCAGCAGCTGCACCTCAACCCGAAATCAGGGCGCTGGCTGCCCGACCACTCCCGCCTGCAGCGCCACGTCAACATCGCCATCGCCTACAACGTCTGGCAGCACTACATGGTCACCGGGAGCACCGCGTTCCTGCGCTTCGTCGGTGCCGAGCTGCTGATCGAGATCGCACGCTTCTGGGCCAGCATCGCGACGTACAACCGGGAGCAGGACCGCTACGAGATCCGCGGCGTCATGGGCCCGGACGAGTACCACGAGGGCTACCCCGGCTCCGACGAGCCGGGCCTGCGCAACAACACCTACACCAACGTCATGGCGGTCTGGGTGCTGCAGCGAGCGCTGGAGGCGTTGGAGGAGCTGCCGCCGCACTACCGGCAGGAGCTGGTCCAGGAGCTGACGATCCGCGACGACGAGCTGGACCACTGGCGGGACATCGCCCGCAAGATGAAGGTCGTCTTCCACGCCGACGGCGTGCTGAGCCAGTTCGAGGGCTACGAGCGGCTCCAAGAGTTCGACTGGAAGGGCTACCAGGACAAGTACGGCAACATCCAGCGGCTGGACCGGGTGCTTGAGGCCGAAGGCGACAGCCCCGACCGCTACAAGGTCTCCAAGCAGGCCGACGTGCTGATGCTGCTGTTCCTGCTGTCCCGCGAGGAGCTGCGGGCACTGCTCGCCCAGCTCGGCTACCAGGTGAGCGAGGAGCAGCTGACCCGGACGGTCACCTACTACCTGGAGCGAACCTCGCACGGGTCCACCCTGAGCGGAGTGGTCAGCGCCTGGGTGCTGGCCCGCTACCAGCCAGACCAGGCGTGGCAGTTCCTGCTGCGGGCGCTGGAGAGCGATGTCGCCGACGTCCAGGGCGGCACCACCGCCGAGGGCATCCACCTGGGAGCGATGGCCGGCACGGTCGACGTCGTGCTGCGCCGCCTGACCGGCATGCGGGCTCGTGGCCAGGTGCTCCGGTTCGACCCGGCCCTGCCGCCGGAGGTCAAGCAACTCCGCTTCAGCGTTCACTACCGGGGCCACCGCGTCGACGTCGCGCTCGCCGAGGACCACATACGGATCAGCTCACGCCCGGGCGCGGCCCAGCCCATCAAGGTCCTCATCCGCGACAAGCTCGTCGAGCTTCAGGCCGGCGCGCAGGCGGAATTCGAGCTGGGGTCCCATCCGTGACGTTCGAGCAGCGCTGAGCCGATCAGCAGCGTCAAGGCGTGAGCGGCCGATCGCGACCCCTCATGGTTCCTGGAGGCTGCGTGCGCAGGGCGTGCTCCAGGGCGTCGATGCGGTCGAGCAGGTCGAGCACCAGCCCGATCGCGGCGTAGTTGAGGCTCAGGGCGCCGCGCAGGCGCTGGATGCGGGCGACGGTGGCCAGCTCCGTGCGGCTGAACCAGAGCTCTCCTCCAGAGTCGCGAGTCGCCCGCACCAGCCCGAGCGCCACCAGGCGGCGGACGAGCTCGGGGTGCAGGCCGGCGCTGCGGGCGAACCCGTCCAGGGGAAGACGCGACGGCCGCGCGAGCGGCCGGGTGACTGGCTGGCTCATCAGCCCCTCCTCGGGTCGAAGTTGGAGACGCGCGCCAGCTCCTCGAACAGCTCCCGCTCGCGCCGGCTGGGCTTGCGCGGGACCATGATCCGCACCTCGGCGTAGAGGTCGCCCGGCTGGCCTCGGGGGTTGGGCATGCCCTGGCCCCGCAGCCGCAGCCGGCGGCCGCTCGAAGAGCCGGGTGTGACCCGCACCTTGACCTCCCCGCCGGGGGTCTCGACCGGCACGGTCGCTCCGAGCGCCGCTTCCCAGGGGCTCACCGGCACCTGCACGTGGAGGTCGCGCCCTTCCAGGCGGTAGCGGCGATGGGGCGCGATGCGGACGACCAGGTAGAGATCGCCGGCCGGGCCCCCGCGCACGCCTCGGCCACCCTGGCCGGCCAGTCGGATCCGCTGCCCATCGGTCACCCCGGGCGGGATAGTGACCTCGTAGCTGCGCAGCCCCCCTGGCCCGGCCACCGAGACCGAGCGGCGCCCGCCGCTGTACGCCTCCTCCACGGTCAGCTCGAGCTCGGTCTCCTGGTCGGCCCCGGCGACCGGCCCGGCCGCGCGGCGACCACCGAACAGGCCGCCGAACATGTCGTCCAGGTCGATGCCGAGATCCTCGCCCAGGCCACCGAAGCCGACGCCCGGGCCTTCGTCCACGAACACCCGCTCGCGCCTGGCCCCGGCCCGGGCTTCGCGCGCGCGGTCGTACTGCGCCCGCCTCTCGGGGTCGGACAGGACCCGGTAGGCCTCGTTGATATCTTTGAACCGCTCCTCGGCGCCCGGGTCCTTGTTCACGTCCGGGTGGTACCTGCGGGCCAGCTGCCGGTAGGCCTGCTGCAGCTCCTCGGGACCGGCGTCGCGCGGTACGCCAAGGACCTCGTAGAAGTCGTCTGCCACCGCCCTCCCCCTAGCTTCGGGAGGCGGCGACCGCGACGGCGGCGGGACGCAGCCACCGGTCGCCCCGCCCATAGCCGGGACGCACCACCTCCACTACCGTGCCGGGGGCCGCATCGGCGTCCTCGACCACCTTGACCGCCTCGTGCCGCGCCGGGTCGAAGGGGACTCCGACCTCCTCGTCGCGTGGGTAGCCCAGCCGGGTCAGCGCGGCCAGCGCCTGCTCGCGCACGGTCCGCACCCCCTCGACGATGGCGTCTGGGCGGGCGCCCGCGTGCGCCAGCGCGAGGTCGAGGTTGTCGACCACGGGCAGCAGCTCCGCGGCCACCCGGGCGCGCTCGGCGGCGCGCTCCCGCTCCAGTTCCCGCGCGTAGCGCTTGCGCAGGTTGTCGAGGTCGGCCAGCGCCCGCCGCCAGCGGTCCTCCAGGTCGGCGAGGGCCGCCGCGGTCGCGGCGGCCTCGGCGCGCTCGACCGCTTCGGCCCGGTCGCCCGCCGGCTCGGCGCTGGCGTCGGGCTCCGGTCGCTGCTCCGGTCGCTGCTCCGCCACCATGGCGACCCGCTAGTCCGGGGTGAAGTCGGCGTCGATCACGTCGTCGTCGCCGCCCGGCTCTCGCCGCGGCGGCTCCCCGGGCCTGCCCTGGCTGCCCGCCGCGCTCGCCTGCAGGCCCTGCAGCAGTTGCCGCAGGTCGCCGGTGAGCGCTCGCAGGCGCTCCTGCGCAGCCTCCTCTTTGATGGCCTGGCGAGCGTCGGCCACCAGCAGCTCCGCCCGCGCCCGCTCGTTGGCCGGGGCCTGCTCGCCGAGCTCGCCCAGGCGGCGCTCCACCTGGTAGGCAACCGAGTCCAGCTCATTGCGGGCGTCGACGAGCTGGCGGGTCCTGGCGTCCTCGGCGCGGTTGCGCTCCGCCTCGGCCACCATCCGCTCCACCTCGCCACGGTCCAGGTTGCTGGTCTCGGTGATGGTGATCGCCTGCTCGGCGCCGGTGTCCCGGTCGCGGGCGGAGACGTTGAGGATGCCGTTGGCGTCGATGTCGAAGGTGACCTCGATCTGCGGCACCCCCCGCGGGGCCGGGCGGATGCGCTCCAGCCGGAAGCGCCCCAGCACGCGGTTGTCGGCGGCACGCTCGCGCTCGCCCTGCAGCACCACGATGTCCACGGCCGGCTGGTTGTCCTCGGCGGTGGTGAACACCTCGGTGCGCCGCGCCGGGATGGTGGTGTTGCGCTCGATCACTCTGGTCATGACCCCGCCGAGCGTCTCCAGCCCCAGCGACAGCGGCGTCACGTCCAGCAGCAGCACGTCCTTGACTTCGCCGGTGAGGACGCCGGCCTGGATCGACGCCCCGACCGCGACCACCTCGTCGGGGTTGACCGTCATGTTCGGGTCCTTGCCGCCGGTCAGGCGGCGCACCAGCGCCTGCACCGCCGGCGTCCGGGTCGCGCCGCCGACCAGGATCACCTCGTCCAGGTCGGCGGCGGTCACCTTGGCGTCCGACATCGCCCGCTGCACCGGCTCCAGGCACCGCTCCACCAGGTCGGCGGTGAGCTGCTCGAACCGCGCCCGCATCAGCGTGGTGGTCAGGTGCTTGGGCCCCGACGCGTCGGCGGTGATGAACGGCAGGTTCACCTGCGTCTGGGTCACCGAGCTCAGCTCCACCTTGGCCTTCTCAGCCGCCTCGAACAGCCGCTGCAGCGCCTGCGGGTCGCGGCGCAGGTCGATGCCCTGCTCGCGCTGGAAGTCGTCGGCCAGGTAGTCGACCAGGCGGCGGTCGAAGTCGTCGCCGCCGAGGTGGGTGTCGCCCGCGGTGGCCCGGACCTCGACCACCCCGTCCCCGACGTCGAGGATGCTCACGTCGAAGGTGCCCCCGCCCAGATCGAACACCAGCACCGTCTCGTGCCCGCGCTTGTCCAGCCCATAGGCGAGCGCCGCGGCGGTCGGCTCGTTGATGATGCGCAGGACCTCCAGCCCGGCGATCCGCCCCGCGTCCTTGGTCGCCTGCCGCTGGGCGTCGTTGAAGTAGGCCGGCACGGTGATTACCGCCTGGGTGACGCGCTCGCCCAGGAACCTGGCGGCGTCCTCGGCCAGCTTGCCAAGCACCAGCGCGCTGATCTCCTCCGGCGCGTACTGCCTGCCGCGCACGTCGAAGCGGACCACGCCCCCCGGCCCGGCGACGACGTCGAACGACACGGCCCTGGTCTCGCTCTCGACCTCGTCGTAGCGCCGGCCGATGAACCGCTTGGCCGACGAGATGGTGCCCTTGGGGTTGAGGACCGCCTGCCGCCGTGCCAGTTGCCCGACCAGGCGCTCGCCCTGCTCGGTGAAGGCCACCACCGACGGGGTCGTGCGGGAGCCTTCCGCGTTAGGGATCACGGTCGGCTCACCGCCCTCCACCACCGCGATCACCGAGTTGGTGGTGCCCAGATCGATGCCCACCGCCTTGGCCATGCCCACTCCCTTCGGCTCGCGCGCGGCGCGCCCGGGCGGAGGGCCATGGTCCGCGCCGGGCGCGTCACGGACGAATTCGGATTGCCGGCTCGGCCAGCCACAAACCAGCCGAGGGACAACCGGACCGGCCCAAGGTCGGGCTGTCTCGCCACCGCGCAACGGGACTTCGGTCAGCGGCGATATCCGGCGTCTTGACGGTTGACACAGATTTCGTGCAACACGAGAATCGTGTCATGAGGAACGTCACCATCACCCTTGACGAGGAAACCGCTCGCTGGGCCCGTATCGAGGCCGCGCGTCGAGACATGAGCGTGTCCCGGCTCATCGGCGAGTTCCTCCACGAGCGCATGCGCGCCCAGACCACCTACGAAGACGCCATGCAGCGCTACCTGGCCCGCACTCCCATCGCGCTCAAGGCTACGGGCCGCTACCCCACCCGCGAGGAACTCCACGATCGTGCCGATATTCGTTGACACCAACGTGCTGGTCTATGCAAGAGATGCCTCCGAACCCGACAAGCAACCACGGGCCCTAGCCTGGATCGAGTACCTGTGGCGAACTCGCACGGCACGGCTCAGCTTCCAGGTCCTCCAGGAGTACTACGCGACCACGACCCGTAAACTCGAGCCGGGCCTGAGTCCCGAGCAAGCCCGCGCTGACATCCGTGACCTGCTGGCGTGGCGGCCTGTGCCCGTCGGTGCAGAGGTGCTGGAGGCGGGTTGGCTGGTCGAGGACCGCTTCGGGCTTTCCTGCTGGGACGCACTCATCGTGGCCGCGGCACGCGCCGCCGGCTGCGAGTACCTGCTGACCGAAGATCTCCAGCACGGATCGCAACTCAACGGGCTGCGGGTGGTCAGCCCCTTCCGCACCGCCCCCGGCTCGCTCACCTGACCCCAGTTAGAGTACGACCATGGCGTCGTCGCAACCGGAACTCCCTCTGACAACGGGCCGACCGTGGGCTACGCGCGGGTCGACCGAGATGCGCTCGAGCAAGTGCTCACGCGTGTCTTGCGGGCGCTCTGTCACCGTGCACCTCACCCAGCCTCGACGCCTGTCCGCCAGCCATGACTCCCCTCCCGGCATCTGCGCAACCTCGCCGGAAGCTTGCCGTCAAGTTTAAAGCTGGTCGGCGGCGGCTTGGTCGGCGGGGGTGAGCGGCACGGGGGCGAGCTGGGCGACCCAGGCCGGGGCGAACAGCTTGAGGTAGTCGGGCGAGGGCCTGCCCAGGTCCAGGTCGGTGGGCCGCACGGCGCGGTCGCCGGAGGTCCCCACCCAGCGCAGCGTGCCGTAGGGCAGGTCGATGCGTGGCAGCTGGCCACGACCGGCGGGGAGCTGGAAGGACGGGTTGGCGACGTCCTTGGGATAGCCACGGGCGGCCAGCTGGTCCAGGGCCGCCTGCCAGGACCCGGCCGCGCCCGCCGCGCCCCAGGGGGCCAGCGCGATCACGTCCAGGCCGGCCGGCGCGACCTTGGGCGCCAGCCGCTGCGCGGTGGGTCCAAGCGCGAGCAGGGCGCCGACGTTCGGGTTCTGGGAGCAGACCCGCTGCAGCAGCTCGCCGTGCAGGGCCTGCACCCGCGGCTGGTCTACCAGGTCGTCACGCCGTGCCGGCGAGAGGTCGAGGGTGTCCACCGGCAGGGCGCGCAGGATCAGGTAGCGGCGGGTGACGCCGGCCGCACGCAGGAACTGGTCCAGGCGCTGGCCGGCCTCACCCGAGAGCGCGCGGCCGGTGAACAGGTCGTCGTCGGAGGCCTGGTCGGCCAGCACGATCAGGCTCGGATCCTCAAAGCGCCCGCGGTAGATCGCGCCGACGCCAAACGAGGCGTGCGAGGTGACCCCGAGCGCGGCGAAGTCCGGCCAGCCAACACCCGGCTCCCCACCCAGCAGCAGCCGCCCAAGGCCGGGTGGCGGGCCCGGGTCGAAGGCGGTGGCCGCCGCGCGCGGCGGCTCGTACGCAAGGTCGCCCGGGTCGTCGCGATAGCCGTCGTGGCTGCCCCCGGCAGTGGAGGGATCCGCAAGCCGGGCGCCCGCGGCGTTGTAGACGCCGTGGGCGGAGAACAGGCGGATGCCGCGCTGGGCGTCGGTGCGGTTGCTGGAGGTGCCGCCGCGGCCCAGGCGCGGGCAGGTGCCGAACGGGAAGTCGCGGTACGGGATCGGCGCCGACCGGTACTGGTAGGGGGCGCCGAGGTTGCGCGGCACGCCGGGGTCCGCCGGCAGCCAGCCCCCGTCCGCGTCGACCCAGCCCTTGATCAGGTCACAGGCGCGCTGGAAGTCCTGTTTGATCGCGCTGGTGGAGCCGCCCGCCGCCGAGCCGGGGTGCAGCACCCCCACCAGGTGCACCCTGCCGGGCAGCGAGCCCAGCGTGGCCCGGTCGAGACGGTCGGGGTCGGCGCTGCCGCCGTGCGCCCTGACCCAGGTGGAGACCGACTCCTTGGCGGCGTTGCCGACGGCGATCACCAGCCGCGCGTCGCCGTCGACGACCGCCTTGTCGAGGATGCGGTGGCGGTGGATGACAATCGGCGAGCGCACGTCCTGCGCCAGCGGGCGCAGGTCAGCCGTGTACTGGCCGAAGATCGGGTACACAAACGAGTTCAGGAACAGGTAGGAGCGGTCCAGGCCCAGGTGGCGCAGCAGGTACTGCATGCGCGCGCCGGTCCCGCCGGTGAACGAGCGGTGCGACAGCGACTCGTCCTGCGCGCCCTCCTGGCCGACCAGCACCACCCTGGCCGAGCCGTCCAGCCGGCCGCGGAAGAACATCGGGCCGTGGTGCCAGCGAAACGCCTCCCGGCCGAGCACCGCCCGCCCAAGGCCGCGGTAGTTGGGCGTCTGGGCGAACAGCGCCGCCCAGCCGCTGGACGCCGTCGGGCCCGGGTCGTGCTCCCAGGCGTCCCCGCGCTCCTCCACCATGCCCCTCCAGCGCTCAGGCGGCGCGACCTGCGCCGGACCGCGCTGACTCTACCATCCGTCAATTCGGGCGACGAGGACGCAAGGTGCGCCCCGGCAGCCCCGGCAGGCCCCGGCGGCCCCGGCAGCCCCGGCAGGCCCCGGCAGCCCCGGCAGCCCCGGCAGCCCCGGCGGGCTCAGTGCGCCCGCTCAGCCGCTCACCAGGTTCTTGACCGAGCGGTCCTCCTTGAGGGCGTCGAACAGCGCCACCGCCTTCTGGCGGTCCCAGCGCACCACCGAGCCGGCGCCGGCGACCAGCTCGGTGCGGGCGACCGGCACCGTGGTCGCGACCCCGTCCCCGCTGCTCACGCCGCGCATCGCGAACGGGAACCGGAGCAGGTGGTTCAGGTGGTCGCGTTTGTCCACGGCGATGGAGTCGGTGCCGTGCAGCGCCAGGGGAATGCTCCTGAAGGGATTCAGTGCCACGCCGAGGCTGGTCGCCTTGCTGACCAGCGCGCCAAGGAACTGCCGCTGACGCTCGACGCGGTCGAGGTCGGCGCGTGGGGAGGCCCGGGTGCGAACGTAGCCGAGCGCCTCCCTGGAGTTGAGGACCTGGCAGCCGGCACCGATGTCGAGGCCCGCCTTCGGGTCCTGCATCGGTTTGTCCACGCAGATCCGCACCCCGCCGACCGCGTCGACGGCGCTCGCGAAGCCGTCGAAGCCGACCTCCATGTAGTGGTCGATGCGGATGCCGGTCACGCCCTCGACCGTCCGCACGAGCAGCTTGGGACCCCCGAACGCGTATGCCGCGTTGAGCTTGTTCGAGCCGTGGCCGGGGATCGGGACGTAGGAGTCACGCGGTAGGCTCACCAGCGTCGGCGAGCCGCCGACGCCTCTGGGGATGTGCAGGAGCATCATCGTGTCGGTGCGCCGGCCGGCGGCCTCGCCGGTGGCCAGCTCCTTCCTGCGCGCGCTGCTGAGCCCCTCGCGGCTGTCGGACCCGACGATCAGCCAGTCGGTTCCCGGAGTGACCGCTGGCCGGCCGCTGTAGTCGGCGAGCGCGTCCACCCGCTTGAGCCGTGTGTCCATCCACACGAGCAGGATGAGCAGCAGAGCCAGCAGCACGGCGATGGCCACGACGATACGGCGCCCCCAGCGGCGGCGGGGTGCGCGAGGGACCCCGGGCACCCCGGCCCCGGGGCCGGGGTCACCAGCCTCCGACGCCGGCCGCTCTGGCGTCCTGACGGGGCGGCCGAGCTGGTTCAGGCGATCCGACCAGCCCTCGGGCAAGCCGCTCATCGGCACCTCCCAACGATGTTTGGCGAACTACGATACCCGCCCCGGAGCTTCAGAGGGGCCGCATCGGGGTCACGGTCCGGGCACGCCGAGCGCGGAAACGAGGGCACGGGCTCAGGCCGGTGTCACCGGCGGTGCGGGTAGCGCGAGTGGCAGGGGCGGCGCCGGTCGCCCCGCGACCGGCACGCGCAGCTCGAAGCGGGCGCCCTCGTCGGCGCCGACCGAGTCGACGGCGACCAGCTCACCGCCCTGGGCGCGGGCGAGCGAGCGGGCGATGTAGAGGCCGATGCCAAGGCCGCGGCGGCGGGCGGGCTCCAGCCGTCGAGAAGCGGCTCGCGCAGGTCGTGAGCGACCAGCGCGAGGCCCTCGTCCTTGTGGTGGTCCTGTGCCTGCAGGCGGTGCACCAGACCTCTGGCGATGCCGAGCACCAGCGCATGCCGCTCAGCCTGCCGCTCAGCCTCGACGCGCGTGGCCGCCTCCTCGAGCTGGGCCTTCTCGGCCGCGAGGCGGGCCAGCTCGGCCTTGATCTGCGCCGCCTCGGCGCGCTCCCGGTCCGCCTGCGCGCGGGTGGCGACCCTGCATGCCTGGCACATCGCAAGGATCGGCACGGCGAGCACGAACGGCAGCAGCAGCCGGTTCGGCACGCCGAGCAGGGCGATCAGCGTCATGGCGACGCTGAAGAAGCCGATCACCGCGGACGCGGTGGACTGCCGCAGCAGCCGGCCGACGTGGGGGGCCTGCTGGTCCAGGGCCACGGCGGTGCGCACCAGGAACTCGCGAATCAGCAGGTAGAGGAAGGCCGCGGCGCAGAATGCGGGCGCCTGCCGCACGGAGGTGACCGGTCTGTCCGACAGCACATCGTAGGTGACCGCGGCGGCGGCCAGCGCCAGGCTCGACTGGGCGACGTTGAACAGCGCCTTCTTGGGCGCCACGCGGACGCGCGCATCGTCGAGCGCGCTGCCGACCGCCGCCGCGACGACCGCGACCGGCAGCCCCCAGGTGCTCAGCAGGGCGAGCGCGAAGGGGCTGACCATCGTGTAATAGCAGGTCTTGTGCCGCCACTGCACGTAGATGCCGAGGAACTCGCCGCCGATGGTCCCCAGGACCAGGAACCACACCGCCAAGGGTGCGTGCTGGAAGACGCGCAGGCCCGCCGGCGCCAGCACCAGGAAAACCCCGAGGCCGCCGGCCGAGATGGCAGCGACGTAGAGGTTGAGCAGGCGGGTGTAATGGCGGCTGCGTCGAGTCTCTGGCATGGGACCGGATCAGACCTGAGAGTATTAGCCCGGCGTATAGAACAGCTTCACCCCAGTCACCGCAAATCGCCTGGTGATCGCCGAACCGGAAACCGGGGTGAAGCTGTGTGCTCACGCGCGCCGCGCGGCCCCGGCGGGAAGGCCAGCTCATGGATCCTCAGCCCTTGGCCTCCTCCTCCAGCTGGTCGGCGGCGGCCCGCAGGGCGCGCCCCTCCGCCGTATCGGTGTCGGCGCGGGCGAACTCGTCGAGCTCGTGGCTCAGCTCCTCGAGCTCCCGGCCGCCGGCCATCATCTGGACCAGCTCCTCGCGGCTCAGCTCGGCCTTGGTGAAGGTGCCGTAGCTGCGGCCACGGTTGAGCATGGTGAAGCGGTCGCCGACCGGGTAGGCGTGCTGCGGGTTGTGGGTGATGAAGATCACCCCGAGCCCTTGGGCGCGCGCCTGCACGATGTAGCGCAGCACCACACCGGCCTGCTTGACCCCGAGCGCCGAGGTCGGCTCGTCGAGGATCAGCACCTTGGCCCCGAAGTGGACGGCGCGGGCGATCGCGACCGACTGGCGCTCGCCGCCCGAGAGCGTGCCGACCGGCTGGGAGGTGTCGCGCACGTCGATGCCCATCTTCAGGAGCTCGTCGCGGGCGGTGCGCATGGCGAGGCCGACGTCGAAGCGGCG
>JBKPDO010000412.1:0-4873 GCA_046727955.1 bacterium
ATCCTTCGGCAGTATGTCGGCCATTACAACGCCGAGCGTCCCCATCGCGGGCTCGATCTGGCCGCTCCGGAGCCGCCGAGACTCCGCGTCCGCAGTCGCGGCCCAGTGGCTCGTCGGGATCGCCTGGGGGGCTTGATCCACAAGTACTACCGGAAAGCGGCGTGACGCCAGTAAGTGCACCCCTCAGGATCCACGAGCTGACGCGGGACTTCCGCGTGGAGGATGTGTGGGCGCTGCAGACGCCAGGCGGCCCCGACGACTTTCATCGGCTGGTGGAGGGGATCGTTGCCCGTGACCCCGCGCGAGGCTCCTCCCGCGCCGCCCGAGCGCTTTGGGCGATCCGCTGGAAGCTCGGCAAGCTGCTCGGCTGGGACGGCCCGGACACCGGGCTTGGCTCCAGGGTGCCCCCGCTGCGCGACCGGTTGCCGACGGATCTGCGCGATGCCCCGGGCCCGGACTTCGAGGCGCTCACCTTCACTGCGCTGTATCTGATCGACGACGAGTTCGCGGCAGAGATCGCCAACCGGACCATGCACGGTATCCTCCACCTCGGGTGGGTCCCAGACGGGACCGGCGGCTACCACGGCCAGATGGCCGTCCTCGTGAAGCCGAATGGTTTGCTCGGGAGGACCTACATGGCCGCGATCAGGCCGTTTCGCCATCTGATCGTCTACCCGTCGGTCATGCGAGAGACCTAGCGGCAGTGGCGGGCTCGGGCTGGCGAGGCGTCACGTGGCGCATCCGCAAGCTGACAAAGTTCCGGGGCCTTGGTGACGAAGCCGGGGAAGTTGTCGTCTTCGAACACGGACCACGGTGGTGATCTCCTCGCGGCGCGGGTTCGTGCCCGCCGGGCCCGGTGGTCCGACGTGCAAGCTTTGCAGTTCCGGCTCGCGAGTCGGACCGGCGGTCTGACACCCCTGGGCGCGCCGCGAGGAGGTCGCCGCCGTCCCGTAGGTCCTTGCTGATCTTCGAAGCGGTGCCGGGTCCCGGCGGAGCCCGGCCACCGGAGGCGCCTAACTGTCCGCAGTGACGTGTGTGTGCCAGATATTCGGTCATCGCATGCGACCTGCGCATACCTCATGCCTCAGCCCCACCGGCTTCGGCACTTCGGGTGGTGCCACGCGCCGGATCTGGAAGCGGTCAAGTAGATGCCGCAGGGTGGCAGGCGCGGCGCCAAGCTCGGCGGCCACCTCTGCGAGGGTCCACGCCTTGGTGACCAGCCGGTCTACCAGGTAGGCCCGCACGCTCTCGAAGCCGAGCTCGGCGGCTCGCGTGGCGGCGCGCTGCTGGGCAGCGCGCTGGCGCTGGCGGGCCAGCTGCTCGCGGTAGGCGGCTGCCGGACGTGAGAGTCCTCGATCGCAACGCGGATAGTCGCATCAACATCGAACCGGCGTATTGAATGTCCGGGTCCGCGTGGTCAGTGAAGCTGCGCTTCGATCGCCGCGGCTTTCGCCACAGCGTCGTCGAGGAGGTTGCCGCCGTTCCCCTGCGCTGCAAAGCCGCAGTCCATCGCCTGCTTCTGTGTTCGCTCCTCGGGCGAGCCAGCCAGGACCGCGCCGCTTGCATCACTGACCCGGGCAGCCGTGGCAAAGCACTTCGCCCCCTTGTCATAGATGCGGCACGCCTTCTTGACGACCGTGTTGACCGGCTGTAGGCGATCGCTGGGGGAGCCCATTCGACGCAGTTCGCGACTGCAGGCTGCGAGTGCGTTCCCAAGCTCGACCATCTTCGAGCGCGTCATATTGATGCTGCTCGCCGAGAAGGGTTTGTCGATCTTCTCGTGCAGCTTCCTGATCGCCTCGAGCCAGGCGGACTCTTCCGCGGCCATGGGCTGGACCGTAGTGGTCGGCGCCACTGTCGTGGTGGCCTGGGACGAGGCGGTCGAGGCGGCCGTCTTGGTGGCCGTCTTGCCGGCGCACCCGCAAACGAGCAGGACAAGCAGGACGAGCAGGACCGACACCGCCAGGCGAGCGGCGGAGCGACTGGTGCTGGCTGGCATTGGGAGGCCCCTCCTATTCTATGAACTCCGTGCGCTGCGTGAACGCACTTCCGCACTGCACACATCGCGCGAGCCGGCATGGGCCGCGCGCCTTAACTTGGTTGGGCGAGCGCGTCTACAGGCAGGCGCCCGTGCCGGCCGCGTCGATGGAAACAAGTGATCCCGGTCGCTGCATGGGCGGATACCAACACGACTATCCGCCAGGCCCTGCGACGGTGCTCCCTCGACAACCCTGCTGTGCCGCAGGATCGCCAAGCCGCCACCGCCGAAGGCTTGCAGACGGCTTGGGCGTCACCCGTGGTTGCCCGCGGTCCGGCCATTTGGCATCTCCTAGATCAGCTTAAGATGGGCTGGTCGAGGTCGACGGCGCCACGGGGTGGGGTGATGTGGAAGTCGGCGCCGTAGTCGGTGAAGTCCACCCGCCCGGCGCCCACGCCCTTGTAGTCCCCGCGCAGCGGGTAGGCAGGGCCGGTGTTGGCGACGTAAAGCCTGGAGCCGTTCTGCTCGCTGATGACGACGACCTTCCTGCCATCCAGCGTCATCTGCTGGACCGTCGGCTCCGGGGGGCTGTCGTTGTTGATGGCCAGCTGGCCGGCAAAGGCGTCAAGGGAGAGGCCCTCCCAGCGTCCCTGCTTGGCGGAGAGTTTGACCCACCGGCCGGCGGCCAGGCGCTGCACCGCCGCGGGCGCTCCCCACCGCTTCCACATCTGCTGGTCGGCCTTGAGGTAGGAGACGCTGCCGATGATGGTGAGCTCGAACTGGCCGTAGTCCTGGGCGACGGTGCCGGTGCTGGAGGTGCCCTGGTAGCGCATGTCGAGGCGCATCGGCGTGCCGTCGTCGCTGCGGCCCGTCCCTGTCAGGTGGACGCTGTGGGCGGTCTTGAGCGCCGCGGCGGCCTCCAGCTGCACCTGGGCGGCGGACTTGTGTTCCAGCCCATTGGTCTGGGCGGCGTTGGTCTGGGGGTTGGTGGCCGTGGCGTTGCTGGTCTTGCTCCCACCGCCGCAGCCGGCGAGGGCGAGCGCCAGGAGCGCGCCCACCACGGCCAGGCGGAGGCTTGCGTGCTTCATGGATCTCCTTCCGGAGCGAGCTGTCACCCCAGGCCGTCACCATCAACACCTGACGGCGCTGGGCGACTCGATCGTGGCGCCGGCGCCAGCGGCTGAGAAGGCCGGGCGTCACACCGAGCTGGTGACGTTGAGCACAGCCGCCCTCCAGGCCGACGAGCGCGCCATGGTGGCTGGCGGTCCAGGCCTTTGTCGACGTGTGCTGGTGGCATGTAGCCGAGGGCGCTGTGTGGGGTCGAATGGCGTTGTACCCGATTCGCCCAATCTTCCAGCAAGACTTGGGCTTGGAGCAGACTGTGAAGGCCTCGACGGCCAGGAACTCGTCACGGAGCCGACCGGCGAAGCTTTCGACGTAGGGATTTGTGAGGGTGAGTCGGGCTCGATGGAGCTGGTAGCGACATCAGCGCAGCGGCGCCAGTCGCGGAGGGCGTTGGCGGTGAGCTGAGGGGCCGTTGTCCAGCCGCGCGTGTGACGGCGCGAGGTCGCAGTCTCCGTCGACGGGCCGCCCAACTCCGCGACAGGCCGCCTCGCCAATGCCAGATCGCTGTCACGATCCTGTCAGCGGCTCTCTTCAGAAGTGGTGACGGCCAGGGGCGTCGCGACAGCGTGGCCCAGTGGCAGCACGACGATCGGGGCATCGCTGTCGCCGCTGCTCGGAACGCTAACGTGCTGCGCAGCTGTAGGAGTACCAAAGGTCGGTGAGACACCACCGTGTCGAACCGGACCGGCAGTCTTACCGGCTCGTTGATGGACGCCAGGTCAGGCCCGCAGTCTGAGCCGGCTCAGCTGCTCGTCCACCCAGCCGTGACCAACGCCGAGCTCGGCGGACAGGCGCCGCACCGACCAGCCTGCCCCCACATACCGGTCCTGCAGGTAGGCCTCCAGCGTGGCGAACCCGAGCTTGGTCAGGCGGGCCTGGCGGCGCTGCTGGACCACCCGCAGCTCCTTCTGGGGTCCGCTGGCGGCTGCGGCCGCGGCGCGCTGCCGGCGGGTCGGCGCTACTCGCTGGACCTGGTAGCGGTCCAGCAGGCGCCGCAGCGTGGCGGGCGCGGCGCCAAGCTCGCCCACCACCTCCTCCAGGGTCCACGCCTGGGTGACCAGCCGGTCCACCAGATAGGCCCGCACGCTCGCAAAGCCCAGCTCGGCGACTCGCGTGGCGGCGCGCTGGTCGGCGGCGCGCTGGCGCTGGCGGGCGAGCAACTCCCGGCGGGGCGGCTGCTGGATGCGATGGTCGCTGATGGCGCGGCGGATGGCCGCTTGGCTGCTGCCAAGGTGGGCGGCGAGCTGGGGGGTGCTCCAGCCGTCCTCCAGCAGGGCCTGCAGGCAGGCACGCAGGTCGGCAAAGCCCAGCCGGCTGGCCTGCTGGTCGAGCTGATGGTGCTGGCCGCCGTCGACCCTGAAGTCGCCCTTGATGGTCAGGCGGCGACGCGCTGGTGCTGCTGGGGATGTTTCCCATGCGCTCGGAGTGCCGGGAGCCCCACCACTCCGGGAGACCCGCCACCATCAGGGCACCAGTGGTCACGGCGCAGTGCCGATCGTCCGAGACCCAAGCGCATGGGCAACGCCCGCGACCGGCTCGAGTCTCTTCTCTGTGAACACCTCTGAGCTGCGGGAACGCATCGACGTATCTCACGGGCTTCAGCATGCGGCGATCTGTTCGAACGCAACAAATGCCCCCACATCTCGTGATCGAAACGATCCCTGATGGACCGGCGACGGTCCGGAGTAGCTCGATCGTAGCCAGGCGATCAGGCGAGACCCCTGCGGGACCACGCCCGCCGCCGTCTCGGACGGCGGCGGGCGTGCCGCG
>JBKPDO010000413.1:0-2829 GCA_046727955.1 bacterium
AGACCACCAAGGAGGTGATCCGCTGCCTCAAGCGCTACGTCGCCCGCGAAGTGTTCGCAGCGCTCAACCAGATGAGCAAGGCAAACCACGCAACCACCGCCTGAGACCTCCCGCTTGACATCTATAGGAGCGTCAGAGGGCCTCCCCCGTTCGAGCCCGATGAGCTGGCGTCGAGGCTAAGCGGTGCGGGTCAGGATTGGCTGGGTTCGGCTGGCGCGGTGGTGCCTACGATGGCGTCGCGGATCTGCGCGGCGAGGTGGAAGTACGAAAGCCCGTCAAACAGATCAAGCTGCTCGGCAGAGTCGACGTCTGTGCGGTAGAGCGCCTCGAGCAGGCGCAGCCTGTCCGCAAGCCGGTCGCGGCGCCGGTCGCCCAGGACATAGTCCCGGTCGCCCAGAAGGCAAAGGTCGGCAAGCTGCCGCGCGTATTCCGCCTGCACGGCGGGGTGCGCCGCGTGCCAGTCCTGGGAGCGCATCGATGCCGGCTTGTAGATCCACCAGCCCTCATCCTCAGCGGCGAGCTGCCAGGCCAGCTCGGTCGCGCCCCTGGCGGCCCACAGGGCGAAGTCGGCGCAGCCATGCAGGTAGCACTGGGCCGTGTAGTAGGTCGCGGTGACCGCGGCGGCGCTGTGGACCGAACTGGCCGCGTCCAGGAACTCGCCCTGCAGGGCGCCCTGCAAGGCGCCCTGGCTGCCCCCCTGCTGGCGCACATAGAACCGGGCCAGTGCTCTGAACACCTCATCGGCGCCGCTGTCATCGCCTGCCAGGCCGCGCCAGAGGGCATCCAGCGTCGGTTCCCATGCCAGTAGCTCTGGGTCGTGCCCGCTCCAGGGCGACGCCAGATGCGCGCGGAGCAGCCGCTGTGCCACCCCGGCGGCGAACGCCGTGCGCGGCGCGCCCGCCAGGTCGTGGACGCCACGGCGCACGTGCTTGGCGGCCTGCCGAGGGTCGAGCAGGCCGCGCTCGGCCAGCTGCTGGCGCGCGAGGTCGCTGGTCACGTCTGCACCCGTGGGTCGTAGTCGTCCCGGTCCATCGCGAACGTCCAGGCAACCGCCCCGCGCGCCGTGGCGACCGTGGGCGGCACCCGCAGCCAGTAGGTCGTGAAGCTGCCGTCCGGCTCAGGGGTGCTGTTGATGACCTCGACCATGACCAGTGGCTCCTCGTCGGCCAGGTCAAGCCGCCACAGGGTGCCCCAGTCGTCAACATGCTCGCGGGTGGCGCCGGCCTCGTGGAGGAACCGGCCGGCGCCGTAGCGCTCCACCATGACGCGGCGGGCCTCGACGTTGGGCTCCTGGAGGATCGAGCCGACGGTGAGCCGCTGGGGACGCTCGATGACCAGGCGCGGGACCCGCACGCCGTGCCAGGCCCAGACCGCGAACCCGTCTGGGTAGCAAACCGCCGGAGCGCCGTCGGCGTGCAGGCGGCCGGCCGCGTCCCAGCGAGCCTGCGCCGGGCGCTCGCCGAGCACCGCCACATGCCGAAACGGCCACCACCACCCGGCCGCGCGCGCGACCTGTATGAGCGGCGCGGTCAGCCGGCCGGGTCGCAGGCCGAGCGCCCGCGCCCGGGCCTGGTCCACCGCGAACGCGGCGACGTCCATCGGCCAGCCCAGCAGCTCCGCCGTGGACCAGTCCACGGGGTCCTGCAGCTCCTCGTCCTGCCGACGGCGCGGCGGCGGATCCTCGCGACCCTGGTCAAAGACCCCGAGCGCGAAGCTGTCCAGGCGCACCCACCGCAGGGCGTCGAGGCTGGCACGGACCTGGCCCAGGACCGGGACGGTGAGCTGCGCCCCAACCCGCGACCGCAGCGGCGCGTGGACCGCGCGTGACAGGCCCAGGTCCAGCTCCCGGCGTGCCCGCTCCCCCAGCCCCAGACGCCCGACGGCTTCGCGCCGCGCCGTCCGCTCCCGGAGCAGTGTGCGTCTGATGCGGCCGGCGACCTCAGCCTCGCGCCGATCGTCCCGATCAACCAGCAGGTCAGCCATCATCCGGGCCATCTCGAGCGGGGACAGGCACCATACGAACACGCTCGGAGGGTCCAGGTCGACGGCCTGATAAGCCAGCCGCACCGCACGCTCGGCGGCGCCGCGATCCGCCGGGGCCGTCGTCAGCGCGGCCGCCAGCCACTCCTGGCGCACCCCGCCCAGCTCACGCTCACCGATCGGCGTCGGCAGCATCGCTGGAGCCACCATCCCGTCAGTCCACGACGTAGTGAGTGGCGAGCCGACGAGACAGCTGCTGGCCAGCCCGCGGTCCGGCGGGGGCGTACTCGCGCTGGCGTCGGACCTCGTAGGTGCCGGCGGCCAGTAGGATCGGCGCGTGCTCTTCGTGACCGAGGATGCCCTCGGCGGCCAGACGCAGGAACCGCCGGTTGGTCTCCTCGTCGTGCAGCAGGACGGCGTCGGGGCTGGTGATGGCGTGGGCGTGGCCGGTCGCCTCGCCCTCCGCCAGCACCAGCCGGCCGGCCGACCTGGCGACCGGCCTGGCCGATTCCGGAACGGCATCGACCGCGACCACGAGGACGTCCCCCTGCCGATAGTGCAAGCTCATCCAGCCACCTCCACTCCAGACCAGCTTCTCGAACGCTTGTTCGAACCATAACTCCTGGCTGTGACAGTCCGCCTTGCCCGAGCGTGAGAGGCACGTAAACCATCGATCACGGGCACGACAAGCGCGTTCGTAGGATCCGGCGTTGGGTTCAGAAACTCGGACGTCATGCCGCGACCTGGTAGTACTCGTGAACCAAGCCCCCGAGGCGGTCCCGCCGCCGAACGCGGTCGGCGACCGCGACAACGGACGGTGTTGGGGTGGATTCGATGTCGAGACTGCTC
>JBKPDO010000414.1:0-4220 GCA_046727955.1 bacterium
CAGATCGGTCGGTCCAGTCGGGCATCGGGCGCGAGAACAGCGCGTCCATGGTCGCCGCGTCGTGATCCGGCAGATCGTCGTCGACCGGGCCGGGCGCGACCGGTCGGGTGCTCACCAGCGTCAGCGCCGAGAACGCGTTCGGGTGGTCGAGCGCGGCGACTTGAGCGACCATCCCGCCGACCCCGACGCCGCCGAGGTGAGCCGTCACGGCGCCGAGCGTGCCGACGAGCGCCGCCGCGTCGGCGGCGAGATCGCGCAGATTGTACCCCGGCGCCTCCGGGTCGACGGTCGTCGACGCTCCGCAGTCGCGCAGGTCGTAGCGGACCACCCGCCGACCACCTGCCGCGAGCCGCTCACACACCGAGTCGGGCCACGACAGCATCGTGGGTCCGCCGGCCAGCAGCACGAGTGGATCGTCATCGCGGCCGAAGGTCTCGACGCCGAGTTCGACGCCGTTCGCCCGCACGGAGGTCATCGTGCTCATTGTTCCTTCCCATCGGCTCGGCTCCACTACTCCTCCTGACCCCAGATCCACCCGAAACTCATCGGCATCGTCTGCGAGCCGCGTACGCATGCGGATCGGCCAGCGTGCCACCGGTGACTCGCCGGCGGGGTGGACTGTGACCAGCGCCACGCTGTCTCACACGAGCCGTCCGCTGATGTGTCTCCAGCACGCCCGTCTGGTGGCCGATGAGCATGAGGCCGCGGTCGTCGACGTCGGGGAGAGCGGTTCGGCGGTCACTGGTCATGGCTCCTCATGTGCCGCTGGGCGGGCGAATGGCGGTGTCGTGCCCGGAGGGATCAGCGGGCCGCTCAGCTGGATGTTGGCCAGCAGCCAGTGGCCTTCCTGCTTGACGGCGACCACCACGAGCCGGAACGAGCCGCTGGTGTCCCGTCCCATGGCGGTGGTCTTCTGCTGCAGGGCGGCTTCGACGATCGCCGTGTCCCCGCCGTAGACGCGCACATGCGGGTCCTGGACCTTGAACTCCTCGTTGTGCAGGTCGCCGCGGTGCCGATCGGCCCACTGGTCGGCGGTGAGCACGAAACCAACCGGTCCGATGCCGAGGAAATCCGGGGCGAGCAGGTCGCCGTAGCCGTCGGCGTCACCCCGAAGCTCGACATCGGCCCAGCGCTGGACGAGGTCGAGGACTTGTTGCTCACTCACGGTGGTGCTCCCTTCTGAGCAGGTGCGGTCCGTCGCTGCCGTGGCATCCCTGCGATCGAGGTGGATGATCTCGCGGACCGCAGGGATGGCCGCTGCGAGGGGGCGGCCAGCGCCTGCTGGCTCCTCCCGCCGGGTTGGACCATACCCCATCGCAACGCCTTTACGTAACTGAGTATAAATTTCTATTAGGTGTAAGATGGCTGCCATGGATGACCAGCTAGGGCTCCGCGAGCGCAAGAAGCAACAGACCTGGGGCCTGATCGCGCAGACGGCGCGCCGCCTGTTCCAGGAGCACGGCTTCGACGCCGTCACCGTCGCCGACGTCGCGCGCGCAGCCGACGTCTCGCGCAAGACGGTGTTCAACTACTTCCCGACCAAAGAAGACCTCTTCTACAGCGGCCTGGAGTTCTTCGAGGCGCGGCTGCTGGAGGCGATCCGCGGGCGCAAGCCGGGCGAGTCGATCCTGGCGGCCTTCGTTCGCTTCGTCACCGACGCACGCGGCCTGCTCGCCGCCGACGACCCGCAGGCCGGCGAACGCCTGCTGGCGATCAACCGCCTGATCACCAATAGCCCCGCGCTGCTGGCGCGCGAGCAGCAGATCTACGCCGGGTACGCCGCCGCGCTGGCGGCGCTGATCGCCGAGGAGACCCGCGCCCGCCCGGACGACATCGCGCCCTGGGTGGCGGCCAACGCCATGATGGGGCTGCACAAGGCGCTGGTCGACGACGTCCGCGAGCGGGTGCTGGCGGGTGAGCGCGACCGGGCGCGCATCGCCCGCGGGCTGCGCGCGCAGGCCCGGCGGGCGGTTGCCCTCCTGGAGCACGGGCTCGGTCAGCTCGGCGCTGCCGGCATCACGGTGGGGTGATCGTCACCGAGTCGGCCCAGCCGGCGTCGACCGAGCCTCCGGCGGCGTCCAGGCGCTCGCCGAGCCCGTCCAGCCGCAGGTCGACCGCCCAGCAGCTCCTCCAGGCCGGCGTGTGCACCCCCTGGGTCGGCGTCATGGCGGGGCTGATCGGGCCCACCCGGGCAAGGTAGCCATAGCCACGCTGGGACCGCAGAAAGGGACCGGTTCTCTGCGGTAACGGCGAGGGCGACCAGCGGGAACGACCCCGCCGCGAGGGGGCGACTCCTACAGCTTTTCCGCGATAAGGAGGACTGAGATGGAAATCGTGCTCACCGACCGCTACGGCCATGTCAACTGGTACCTGATGGACGGCCCGGAGGAGATCGGGTCAGGTGTCATGGATGACTCGAGCGAGGCCAGTTGGCAGGAGGCCCTCACGCTCGCCAACGAGGCCCTCGAGCGCGAGGCGCGCGAGAGGCTGACCGCCTGACCGACCCACCCCCGCCGACTCCACCGCCAAACCCTTCCCGCCGAGAGGGCGTGCCGCATGGCTGCCACCGTCCACCACCTCGTTCCCCGCCCCGCCAGTCCCGACCTGGCCGCCGCAGTCGCCGCGTTCCTCGACACCAAGCAGGGCGGCACCCACCGCGCCTACGCCGCGACGCTCCGGGCACTCGCCAGCCACCTCGGCCCCGCGCTGCTCGCCGAGCTCGAGGGCGAGCCGACGGCCGACCGGCTGGCCGCGTGGTTCCGGGCGCGGTGGGGCGACAAGGCACCGGCCACGTGGAACCGGAATCTCGACGCGCTCCGCTCGGCAGTCGGCTACTGGCGTGATCAGGGCTGGCTCGCTGCCGACCCGACGCGGCGGCTGGAGCGCCGGCCGCTCCCGCCCGACCGGACGCGGGCACTCAGCCGTCGGGAGATCGCCGCGCTGCTCAAGCGTGAGGACATCGGCCAGCGGGAGCGCGCGCTCTGGCACATGCTGTACGAGACTGCGGCCAGGGCGAGCGAGGTCCTCGCCCTCAACGTGGAAGACCTCGACCTTGCCAACCACCGGGCGACGGTTCGCCGCAAGGGCGGCGCCGCCGACGTAATCGTCTGGCAGATCGGCACCGCCCGGCAGCTCCCCAGGCTGCTGAAGGGCCGCCGCGCCGGCCCGGTGTTCCTCACCTCGCGCCGCGCCCGCCAGGCGGTCGCGCTCGGCGACCTCGACCCCTCAAGCGGCCGGGCCCGGCTGTCGTACCGCCGCGCCGCCGAGCTGTTCGAGCAGGCCACGGGCGGGAAGACCCTGCACCAGCTCCGCCACTCGGCGCTCACCCACGCGGCCGAGGACGGCTGGAGCACCCCCGCGCTGATGAGTTACTCCGGCCACACCAGCGTCAGGACGCTCGCACGCTACGCCCGCGTCTCGGCGGAGGTGCTCGGCCGGATGCAGGCGGACCGCGACCCGGCGAATCGGCGGCGACCGTGAGGGAGAATGGCGCGAGTTACCCGCCGACCTCCAAGGGGATCAAGATGCCCGTGCCACCCAACGACCTTGCCGCCCACATCGCCCGGCTGTGGGAGTTGGCGCGTGAGCACCCGTGGCAGGGTCGGGGCCTGATCGATTCACGCCAGCGGCTCGTGACGCGCTCGCCGCGCACTCCGGACCTCATGATCTCGGCCCTGTTCTCGCTGGACTACGACCACCACGGCTGCGGCTGGTGGCGGAACAGCGACGATGACCGCTGCTGGCATCTGGGTATCTGCGGTTTCAGCTTGGACGGCCAGCGCCACGAGCGGCCCGATGAAGCGGAGATGCGTTGGTGGGCGCGGCGGTTCCTCGCTGGCCAGGTCAGCATGGCATGGATCAAGCCGCCCGCGAGCGTGCTCGACGCCTACCGGACCGCGCCCGCCTCGTCCTGCACGTGGCACGTCCGGGTGTCTATCGACCGGGACACGGGCCAGCCGATCATCCCGAAGGGCGAGGTCTACACGCTCAAGCCGTGGGCGGGTGCTGGCCCGCGATGGCGGCAAGACCCTGGCCGGCGACCTGCCGACCCTTGTGGATGTGCGGCGGTGGTCCACCAGCCCGGGTTCCGCACCCATGTGGTCGGGCCGTGTCAAGGGCAGGATCCTTTCCTGCCTTCTCGTAGTGGCCAATTCAGCCGGCCGCAGCCGGGGTCAAGGTGGAGCGCCCGACTGGACGAGCGACCTTGACGCCGGCGAGGA
>JBKPDO010000415.1:0-9397 GCA_046727955.1 bacterium
GTCGATCAGCACCGCCACCGCCAGGCCGAACCCGGTCTCCTGCAGGAACACCAGCCGGCCGGCCGCAAACCCGGAGAACACCGCCACCATGATCACCGCGGCGCCGGTGATGATCCCACCGGTGGTCCGCAGCCCAAACGAGACCGCGTCGGTATTGTCGCCGCTGTGGTTGTAGCGCTCCTGGATGCGGCTCAGCAAAAACACCTGGTAGTCCATCGACAGCCCGAACAGCACCGAGAACAAAAACAGCGGCAGCCACGACTCGATCGTGTCGACCCGCTGGAAGCCGAACACGCCCGCGCCGACGCCGTGCTGGAACACCAGCACCAGCAGCCCGTAGGCGGCGCCCACCGACAGCAGGTTCAGCGCCACCCCCAGCGCCGGCAGCACCACCGACTGGTCGTTCCTTCGGACGATCTCCCAGACCTGGTTGCGGCTGCGTGGGTCCAGGCCGCTGGTGGGCTCGTCCAGGAATAGTAGCTGGTCGTTCCTTCGGACGATCTCCCAGACCTGGTTGCGGCTGCGCGGTCCAGCCCGCTGGTCGGCTCGTCCAGGAATAGTAGGTCGGGAGTGACCACCAGGCTGGCGGCCAGGTCCAGCCGTCGGCGCATCCCGCCGGAGTAGGTCTTGACCAGCCGGCCGGCGCCTGGGCCAGCCCGAAGGACTCCAGCAGCTCGCCCGCCCGCGCCTTGGCCTGCCTTCGCGGGTAGCCGAGCAGCCGGGCCAGCAGGACCAGGTTCTCCCGCCCGGTGAGGTCCTCGTCGACCGAGGCGAGCTGGCCGGTCAGGCTCACCTGGCCGCGGACCGCGGCGGCCTGGCGCACGACGTCGTGCCCGAACACCCGCGCGGTGCCGGCGTCGGGCTGGAGCAGGGTGGCCAGCATGCGGATGGTGGTGGTCTTGCCGGCGCCGTTGGGCCCCAGGACGCCGTACACCGAGCCGGCGGGCACGGCCAGGTCGACGCCGTCGACGGCGCGGGTCGCGCCGAAGGCCTTGACCAGGCCCGACGCCTCGACGGCGAGGGTGGAATGCGAAGCCAATGCTGCCTCCTTGTGCGTCGGGTCTGCCGCGGTGGGGTGCGGCCGTCGCGGACGGTGTCGATGCTGGACCGCCGCCGCTGCTGCGTCGCTCGGCGCGTCTTGGGCGGCGGCGGCTACGTCGCGGCGCGGGCGCCCCGTGCGTGCGGGCCGCTTGCCGACGTAGGCGGCGGGCTGCCGGCCTGCGCACGTGGTCGTAGCCGGCTGCGCCCCTGGCGGGATGAGACCGCCGGGTCCGGCGGCTACCATGACGCCATGGCCACCATCACCACGCCGATCGCCACGCGGCTGCGCCTGCCCGCGCAGGTGCAGGACGGCGTGCTGGCGGTCTTCGTCGCGCTCCTGCAGATCGTGGCGGTCCGCCAGGTGGCCGGCACCCAGCCGGCGACCCGCCCGGTCGCCGACCCCGCCAACCTGGGCTACCTGCTGCTGGCCGTCAGCGGCCTGGTCCTGGTGGTGCGGCGGCGCTGGCCGGTGGCGGTGTTCGCCACGACCGTGGCGTGCAGCCTGGTGTACTACGCGGCCCACTACCCGGACGGACCGGGATGGATCGGGCTGTTCGTCGCCGCCTATACGCTGGCCGCGCAGGGCGACGGGCACCGGTCGCTGCAGCTGCTGGCGGCCGGCAAGGCCGCGCTCCTCGTCGGGTGGCTGCTCACCGCCGAGCTGCGGCCGCTCACGCGGCCGGGTGGGTGTTCTTCCGCATCGGCGCGGCGGCCATGGTGGCGGCGCTTGGCGAGTCGGTCCGCACCAGGCGGGTCCTGGCAGCCGAGGCCCTGGAGCGGGCAGAGCGGGCAGAGCGGACCAGGGAGCAGGAGGCGCGGCGGCGGGTGGACGCCGAGCGGCTGCGGATCGCCCGGGAGGTCCACGATACCGTCGCCCACGCCATCGCCGTCATCAACGTGCAGGCCAGGGTCACCGCCCACGTGCTCGACAAGCGCCCGCAGCAGGCCCGCGAGACGCTGGTGACGATCGAGCAGACCAGCGCGCGGGCCCTCGGGGAGCTGCGCGCCACCCTGGGGGTCCTGCGCGACGCCGGCGACGACCGGCGTGCGTCAGCCCCGGGTCTCGGCCAGGTGGAGGAGCTGGCGGGGCTAGCGCGCGAGGCCGACCTGGACGTCAAGGTCGAGGTGGCCTCCCCGCCACGGGAGCTGCCCGGTGCGGTCGACCAGGCCGCCTACCGCATCCTGCAGGAGTCGATCACCAACGCGATCCGCCACGCCGGCCCGGCACGCGTGACGATCTCGATCAGCTACGGGCCCAGTGACCTGGAGATCCTGGTCGCCGACGACGGCCATGGCCAGCGCGCTCCCGGCCGCGGCGCCGCCGGTGGCGGCCAGGGGATCGTCGGCATGCGGGAGCGCGCCGCACTCCTCGGGGGGAGCTGACCGCTGGCTCGCGACCGGGCGGCGGCTTCCAGGTCCAGGCGCGCCTGCCGCTGCAGCCCGACGGGGTGGCGCACCGGTGACCCGGCCAGCGGGGCCGGTGAACCCGCAGTCGGCGCGCCCGGCCGACGTGCCCGCAACGCGCGCGATCAAGGTGCTGCTCGCCGACGACCAGGCCCTGGTGCGCACGGGATTCAAGCTGCTGCTGGACGTCGAGGACGACATCACCGTGGTCGGCGAGGCCGCCAACGGCGCCGAGGCGGTGGAGCTGGCCCGCGCCACCCGTCCCGACGTGGTGCTCATGGACATCCGCATGCCCCTGCTCGACGGCATCCAGGCCACCAGGGAGATCGCGGCCGTGCGAGGGCTGGAGCAGGTGCGGGTGCTGATCCTGACGACCTACGACACCGACGCCTACGTGTTCGAGGCGCTGCAGGCTGGGGCCAGCGGCTTCCTGCTCAAGGACAGCGGCCCGGCCGAGCTGCTGCACGGCATCCGGGTGGTCGCGGCCGGCGAGGCGCTGCTGGCGCCAAGGATCACCCGCCGGCTGATCGCGCAGTTCACCGCCGCACGCGCCGCCGAGCGTCAGGCGGAGGACCGGCTGGCCGTGCTCACCCAGCGTGAGCGGGAGGTGCTCGCGCTGGTCGGGCAGGGGCTCAGCAACGACGAGATCGCCGCCAAGCTTACGCTCAGCCCGGCCACCGCACGAACCCACGTCAGCCGTGCGATGGTCAAGCTTCGTGCCCGCGACCGCGCGCAGCTGGTCGTGGTGGCCGACCAGACCGGGCTGGTCAGCCCCGGCCCGCCCACCTGACCACCCGGCGCCAGCCTACAGGACCCACCGGCCTGCTACCCCGGGTGGCCTGGCCCACGTGACGCAGGTCATCGCCGGCGGGCTCCGTAGCTGAAAGGTCGGCGTCATAGGCCGGCGCTTCGACCGAGCGGCGGTTGCCGGCCGGCACGACGTCCGCAACGAAACAGACAGCGCACCATCGGCGAAGACGAGAAGCAGCGATTCCAGGAGGGAGAATTCGGCGAGGTGGCCGAGCAACGCTCCGCTGCATGACCATAGGTAAGCGCTCGGGCGTCGACCATGCCCATCGGCGGCTGGTGCGCCGCGAACCCCCTGAAGCCGGCCCGGCATCGTCTGCGCCTACACGTAGGCGCTCAAGAAGATCGGCGCATGACTGCGGTCGCAGACCCGGAGGGCAACGAACAGGGCCGCCGGCAACATCCAGTCGAGGCCACCGACAGCCGTGGAGCACAGGGGCCTGTGAGGACCGGACGACACGTGATGATCAGTGCGAGCGCGGCCGGCGTCAGCGCCGCGACGGCGCCTCGCCAGGCCAGGTTCACCGGCGAGATCGTGGGCGGCGGCCGGTCGCTGGCCAGAACCAGGACGCGACTACGCCACCGGACTGGCGTTGTTACCCATGCTTTCGGCGTCCCCACAAAGCCCGGTGGGCAACTTACCGACCCACCCGCTTCTGCTGGTAGCGGCCCTGTCGAGCAGCGATGCCCGAGAACACGACCGGTACCGTGGTGTACGTTTGTGCTGGTCACAGGGTTTACCCATAGTGATGGCTCCCGGCACCCCGAGCGCATGGGAACACCCCCAGCAGCGCCGTCAGCTGGCCACCTCAGCATCGGCGGTGGCTTCCATGTGCTCGACGACCAGCAGCGCCGCCTGCGCCGACGCGTCCGTTCCCCGGGCAGGCGTGTTCGCCAAGACCGCAGCGCGCGCCGTCGCCGACGATATCGCCGCCAAGCTGCACGGCTTGGGAGCGGTCGACCCTACGACGGCAGGGGGTCGTGCTACATCGAGTTCGGCGGCGGCTTGGTCGGCAAGGTCGACGCCGACTTCCTATCCGGACCGTCGACGGCGCCGTTTCTTTGGGCCGTCACAGGCGATGGCCGACGACCAGGACCAGTTCGCCTCCACCCGACGCCAGCGCTGGGTCGGCGGGTAAGCGGACGAGCTGGCTGCGGCCGTGCCGGCTTCGCTTCCGCTGACACGCCACGATCCTGGTCAACGCGGGCTGCCCCGGCGATGTCGCCAACCAGCAGACCGCCCCGCTGCGCGAGGACCCCGGACGTACGCCAAGAACAGCGCCCGCATCCCCGCGGGCCGCTGGGCCGACGACGACGACATCGCCGGCGCGGACATCGCCGGCGCGGTCGCGGTCCTGGTCTCGCCCGACGCCGCCGACGTCCACGGCAGCGTGCTGGTTGCTGATGGTCGACGGTGGCCGGCTCGCGCGCTGCGCACCGCGAGCACCGGCACCGGTCCGGCGTCTTGGTCGGCTCACCCGCAGCAACGGCGGAGCGCGCGGTGGACCTGCCCGGCGTCATCGGCGGGAGTGAGCTCGTCGAGGACCTCGCCGACCCTCGGTGCGGAGTTCGAACTCCAGGTTCCGGGTCGCTCGGGAAGCTCGCGGGCACGCCGCCCGGCCACCACCAGCGCCGCGACCGCCACTTGAGCACCATCGGCCGCAAGACCCCAACCGCTCGGCCACCGCCTGGTGGCACCGTCAGCACCGGCCAGCACGATTCGGCAGCGCATCGCCTCGGCAGCGCATCGCCAGCGTCTATCGCACCACCCGCCCCTCCTGCTCCCCCGCCGACTCCGTCACCCGCGGCCGAGGTGGGCCAGTTCAAACCGTCACGCCGCGCAACCAGTAGGGAGGCGAAGCCGACCCGGGCCACATGGTGGGCCGAATCAGCCTGTCTCGGCCACTGCGTCGGTCACCTGCGCGCCCGGCGGGCTGGTGATCTGCACTGCCAGATGTCCCATCCGCCCGCGGGGTGCTGGCGAGGTCCTGCGGCGCGCCCCCTGCTCTGTAACTTGACGGATACGTAACCGATTGGATACGCTTAGCTGGTGGAGACGGTGCTGAAGGCGATCGCGGAACCCCGGCGGCAGGAGATCCTGCGCCTGCTCTGGCAGCGCGAGCGGGCAGCCGGCGACGTGGCCGCGCACTTCGACATCAGCCGGCCGGCGATCTCCAAGCACCTGCGGATCCTGCGGGAGGCTGGGCTGCTGGAGGAGCGCCGTGTCGGAACCCAGCGCCGCTACCGGGCCCGGCCGGAGCGGCTCGCCGACGCCCGCAGGTTCCTGGAGAGCTTCTGGGACGAGGGCCTCGCGGCGATCAAGCGCTCCGCCGAGGATGACGCGCGGGGCCGGTGGAAGTGATGGCGTCCGAGCCCGAGGAGATCGTCCGCGAGGTCCGTATCGCCGCCAGCCCCGCAGAGGTATTTCCCTACTTCACCGATGCCGACAAGCTCGTCGTCTGGAAGGCCGCGCGCGTCGAGCTCGACGCGCGCCCCGGCGGCGTGTTCCGGATGGACGTGACCGGGCGAGGGGACCTCGCCCGCGGCGAGTACGTGGAGATCGACCCGCCCCGCCGGGTGGTGTTCACCTGGCAATGGGAGGACCACGCCGCGGCGACGCCGCCTGCCCGCAGCGTGGTCGAGGTCACGCTGTCCCCCGACGGCGACGGCACGCTGCTGCGCCTGGTCCACCGCGGCGTGCCGCAGGAGATCCGCCGCGGCAGCGCCGCGGGATGGGCGCACTACCTGGCGCGGCTCGCGCTGGCCGCGGCAGGCCACGACCCGGGGCCTGACCCGTGGGCAACCGCCGAGCCAGCAGGACCGATGGCCGAGATCGAGGGGGTCCAGTGACGGACGCGGAACGCAACAAGGCCAACCTGCAGCGCCTCTACGACGAGGTCATGAACGGGCACGACGTCGACGCGGCCGACCAGCTGATCACCCCTGACCGACCCGACCATGACCCGACCTTCCCGCCAGAGCTCACCCGCGACCGCGAGGGGTTCAAGCAGCTGTTCCGCATGCTCATCGGGGCTTTCCCAGATCTGTCCTTCACCACCGAGCTCATGGTCGCCGAGGGTGACATGGTCGGCGCGTTCACCCGCGTGCAGGGCACCCACCGTGGCGAGTTCATGGGGATCCCGCCGACGGGCAGGTCCTTCACGATCAGCAACGCCGACTTCTGCCGCTTCACCGACGACGGCGCGATCGCCGAGCACTGGGGCCTGGTCGACATCGCGTCGATGCTGCGCCAGCTCGGCGTGGGCGGCTGACGATGCTCCAGGTGCAGTCGAGCTTCATCGACGCCGCCGCCAAGGCGGGCGTCGAGCATCGCCGCGGTCGACGTCGGCGACATCGCCGAGGTCGCCGACGCGGTCCTGACCGGCTCGGGACACCGGGGGGCGTCTACCCTCTCACCGGTCCCGAGGCGCTCAGCGTGGCCGACGTCGCCGAGAAACTCTCCGCCGCCACTGGCAGGACGATCGAGTACGTCAACGTCGCGCCCGAGGCGGCAACCACCGCCCAGCTTGCCGCCGGCATGCCCGGGTTCACCGCCGCCGCGCTGGCCGAGCTGTTCGCCGAGCGGTGCAAGGGCAAGGAGGCGCACGTCTCACCCACCGTCCGGACGATCCTCGGACGACGAGCGACCAGCTTCGACGAGTTCGCCGTACGGCATGCCGCGGTCTTCCGCGGCGAGCAACCGGTACCGAAGGGCTGACGTCCCGCCACGGACTGGCATGTTCGCGCAGTGGATTCGACGGTGAGCCGGGAGGAGCCGACGATGGAGCCGATTGTGCTCTTCGGGATTCAATTCACGTTGAGCTTGGTGGCGTATTCGCTCATCGCATTCTGGTATGTAGCGCCCCGCTTGTCCGGACTGCCACGGGGGCTGGCCTTGGCGCCACTGCTGTGGGTCCATGCATTTCGCATCGTCGGCGGGACGATCCTGGCTCCAGGCGCGGTCGGCCACGGCGTGCCAATGGAATTCCGGACGATGATCGGATACGGCGACCTGATAACGGCGGTCCTCGCCCTGCTGGCGTTGATCGCCCTTCGCACCCGCCTCCCACGTGCCATCGCACTCGTCTGGCTGTGCGTCATTGTTGGGATGCTCGACACGGTGAATGCGATCATCCAATCGGTGCGCTTCAGCGTGTTCACGTACGCGCTTGGCGTGAATTGGGTGATCGTGACCATCTATGTGCCAGCGTTGCTGGTGAGCAGTCTGCTGATCTTCATGCAACTGCTCGACCGCAATCGCTCCACCACCAGGGCATAGAGGGTCGCTCATGGCAAACCACGAACCGCTGCGGCCGGACTCACCCATCCGCGCATGCAGGAACTCGAAGGCGCGTGGGTACCAAAAGGTGGCTCAGGTGGCGTCCCGCTGATGGTGGAAAAGTGGGTGGACGCGGGCTCCGATGACCGATCCTACGCGGCGGGGATGACAGCCTCGGCAACCACCTCCTGGATCATTGACGGGTGGAGGAGTTGGCGGCGCAGCTCCTGGAGCAGGCGCACCGGCTGGGGTCTGCACGATCACCTGTCCGGTGGTGCATCTGTAGCGCTGCTCGACGCTACTCGACCGATCCCGTCGAGAAAGTGCCCTCCTGATCGGGAAGACGGGGCAGCTCTAGCAGGTGCCATTCTCCCAGGTCAGAGGGCCTTCTCATAATCGGGATCGGCCAGCAGCCAGCGCACCGGCAGCTGCCCGCCGCGGGCGGCGCGGCGCAGCCGCACCCCGGCCGGGCGCACCCGCAGCGCCACGAACCGGGCGGCCAGCTGCTGCCCGTCGGCGCCTTCCCGCCAGGCGACCGTGCTGGCCGCCCCCGCGCCCACGTCCAGCACCAGCTGCCGCAGCGACGAGCGCGGCTTCAGGGAGCGGGGCACGGGCGGGCGGCCGCGGCCGGTGGACGGCACCGTCTCGGGCGCCACGTCCTGGGGGTAGGCGCTGATGGTGCCGGGGACCTGCACGACGTCGGCGAGCTCGCGCTCCTCAAGGCCGAGTCGGAACTCGGCGATCTCGCCGTCGGCGGCGTCGGCCAGCACCACCGGCGGGACCAGCTCCCAGGCGGCCAGCTCGTCCAGCATGTCAAGGGCGAGCTGCCACTTGGGCTGGTGCCGCTGGCTGTCGGGGACGTGGGCCTTGCGGCGCCGCTCGGCGTCGTGGTCCCAGTCTTCCGGCAGGAATAGCCGCCAGTCGATCGGGCAGGAGGCCTGGTCGGTGGCGGCGTGCACGCTCACGCCGACCTGGCAGTTGGCCACCTTGCCCAGCGCCCCGCAGTACTGCGGGGCGACCCCTACCGAGTGACGGCCGAACTTGGGGAAGCCGGTGTCATCGATCACCCACGCGGCCGGGGTAATCGCGATGGTTTGCGCTCGGCCAGTCGGCGGCGCACGGGGGTCGGATCCCAGGGGGATTGGTTGACGAACTGCTGCAGCGCCTGCTCCAGCGCGTAGGCGTCCGCTTCAGGATCGCCGTGGGCCAGCCGGGTGGCCATCGGTTCGATGGACTTGCGCTTGCCGTCCAGCAACAGCCCCCGCAGGTAGGTCTGGCCCCAGCGGCGCTGATCCTTTCGAGGGATGGACGCGAAGATGTCTTGGGCGAAGGCGAGCAGTCGGGTGCGGATGCGGCGAAGTTGGGTGGGTGTCATTCCCTTGCCACCAGTGCTGGTGGCGGGTTCCTTTCGACTCGGGGATCTCACTTGAGGGGGGTACACCCACGAGCGGCACTCTCGCAAGACCTAACGAAGTACTGGTACGACCCTGTTGCGGAAAGGGCCGCCCTGTGGTTGCAGGGCGGTCCCTCCGCACGGCCACACGATGGCCCGACCGTCACGTCAGCCGCGATGCGGCGACCCGGTGGTGACCGTCATCGCCTGGTGGTCAGCACGCGCCAAGCCGCATGCCCGCGGTGTGCCATCCGACGCGACGTGGTCAGGAGATCAGGAGGTGGATCGGCCCAGAGGCGGCCGGGTCCGGGGTGGCCCCAAGGGAGTCGCCGGCCGCTCCGGTGACCGTGATGCCCGAGTAGGTCACCGACTGCAGGAACAGGCTTTGTCCCGAGGGGCAGGTGAAGGCCCCCTGGCTGGGTGGGCCGGCCGAGATGGTCCCGGTGGTCTGGCCGTTGCGCACCGGGAAGCTC
>JBKPDO010000416.1:0-8068 GCA_046727955.1 bacterium
GGCGTTGGCTGCGGCGACAGCCTGGTCGAACCCTGGACCGGCGGGGCAGTCGGCCGCTGGGTCGTACTGCGGCGGCTCGGTGTGCGGCAGGGAGCAGGCCTGCACGAACGTCGTGGTGCCCGAGCTCTGCGCCTTGATCCCGTTCAGCAGCGTGACCGCGTCCTGGTCGCGCCCGGTGCCCCACCACGGGCCGAGCATGGCGTGGCCGTCATCGCCGAGCGGACCGATCACGGCCGTGTTCTTGGTCGGGTCGAGCGGCAGCGTCGAGTTGTCGTTCTTCAGCAGCACCATCGAGCGGGCCGCGTCCTTGCGGGCGAGTGCCACCGCGTCGGGTCGCAGCTGCGCCGACTCGGCCTTGGAGACGTCGACGTAGGGGTGCTCGAAGAGCCCGGCGCGGAACTTCACCCGCAGGATGCGCCGCACGGCGTCGTTGAGCCGCGGCATCGAGATCCGGTGCTGGGCCAGCAGCTGGGCGCCGAAGTCGCGGATTAGCGTGCTGGTCATCTCGGAGTCCAGCCCGGCGTTCAGCGCCTTGGCTGCCGCGTCCGGTCCGTCCGCCGCGAAGCCGTGCCCGCAGTCGCCGGAGTCGGGGTTCACCGGCGGGCACGCGCGCATCTCGGCGACGGCGGCCCAGTCCGCCTCAACGAAACCGTCGAAGCCCCACTCGCCCTTGAGGATGTCGGTCAGCGTCTCGTGGTTGCCGCAGCCCGGCACGCCGTTGATCGCGTTGAACGAGCACATCACCGTGTCGGCGCCGGCGTCGACCGCGGCCTTGAACGGCGGCAGGTACAGGTTGCGCAGCCGCTGCTCGGACATGTCGGTCGTGTTGTAGTCGCGCCCGCCCTCCGGCTGGCCGTAGGCGGCGAAGTGCTTCGGGCTGGCGACCTCCTTGTCCGGCGCGCTGTAGTCGGTCCCCTGCGCGGCCTTGACCCGCGCGGCGGCCATGACCGAGCCGAGGTACGGGTCCTCGCCGGCTCCCTCCGCGATCCGGCCCCAGCGTGGTTCGTGCGAGACGTCGACCATCGGGGCGTACATCTGCTTGAGCCCGACAGCGGCCGACTCGCGGGCGCCGATCGTGTCGTCGTCCGTGGCCACCTGCGGGTCGAAGCTACTCGCCGCTCCCAGCGGGATCGGGAAGATCGTCCGGAAGCCATGGATCGTGTCGAACGCGAACAGCATCGGGATGTGCAGCCGCGACTGCTCGACCGCGATATGTTGGAGGCGGTTGATCTGCACGGGATCCGTGACGCTCAGCACCGAGCCGAGGCCCTTTTGCACCTCCTGGTCGTTGACCAGGAAGTCGGGTAGCAACTGGATCTGCTCCAGCTTCTCCTGCAGTGTCATCTTCGCGAGCAGGGAATTCACCCGCGCCTCGATCACCGGCCCGGCCGGCTGCCGCGTCGGCGCCAGGGCGACCTCCTCGGCCGATCGTGCCCCAGCCACCACGCCGCCGGCGGTTGCCACGCTCAGCGCGACAACCGACGCGATGATCGTGGCTCTGCGCCTGAATCCGGACATTCCGTCCTCCCTCCGCCGCCCATTCTGTAACGGCCTGGCTGGTCAGCCAGCCGAAGGAGATTTGTTCCCTTGGTGAAGTGCGCTCAAGCCTCTCTGGGCAAGTCCGGAGCAAGTAAGTTCCGCGTCGTTGTGCCGGGACCATCCGGTTGAGTATGTTCGAGGCCTGTTCGCCTGCACCGCAGGTACACATCGCGAAAGGCGGCGTCATGGATGCGACCCGCAAGCTGTACCGCAGCCGAACCGATCGAATGCTGGCCGGCGTGTGCGGCGGCCTGGCCAAATACTTCAACCTCGACGCGACGTTGATCCGGGTGCTGTTCGTCGCGCTGACCGTGATGGGCCCTGGCGCGCTGATCTACCTGGCGATGTGGGTGATCGTCCCCAACGAGCCGTGAGCACGACTCCGAGATCGCACGGCAAGGGTTGACCCGCGGGGGTCCACGTCTAGGGTGCGGGTTTAGGCTGGTCCCCGGTGCTTGCCGGGCCAACGGACCGGCGCATCGCGGGGCGCGTGGAGATGCCCGGCTCTGCTGAGGTCGTCTCGCTGCTCCTGGCGGCGGCCCGGGTCGGGGCGTCGGCCTGACCCGGGGGATGTCATGAACGTCGAGATCACGCTTCGGGTGGACGGGACGCAGCACCGGCTGGTCGTGGACACCCGGACGACACTGCCGGACGCCCTGCGGGAGCGGCTGGGGATCACCAGCGCCAAGAAGGGCTGCGACCACGGCCAGTGCGGCGCCTGCACCGTCCTGCTCGACGGGCGGCGTGCCAACAGCTCCCAGGGCCCGGCGCGACCGGGGCTGGCTGGTCGGCACCGCCGCGGCGATCGCCAACGCCACCCATCACGCCACCGGCATCCGCGTGCGCGACCTGCCGATTACCCTCGACAAGCTCCTGCGGTAAGGGCATGCCCTTGGCGGTGGTCGCTGAGCTTGGAGCAATATGAGCGTTTCACTGGGGATCCCGAGGAGGCGAGGATGGATCAGGCGAGCGCACAGGCGCTGCTCGACCAGGAGCGAGCCAGGCTCGAGCGGCTGCTGGCTGCCGGTTCCGGCGAGGCGGATGCGGCCGACGCGGACGACGTGGGCGACGAGGTGGACAACGCCGATCGGCGTAACGCCGAGGAGACCGGTGCGGCCCTCGACCAGCTCGTGCGGGACCGGTGGGCGGCGCTGCAGCGAGCCGAGGCAAGGCTCGAGGCGGGCATCTACGGGCGGTCAGTCCGCAGCGGCCGGCCGATTCCCGACGAGCGGCTGGAGGCGGATCCGCTGGCCGAGCTGACCGTGGAGGAGGAGGTCACCGCCGAGCGCGGAGAGGTCGAGGAGGGGGACGAGGCGGCCGGGCTGGCCTCGGCCACCCATCCGTTCGAGGTGCTCAACGATGCCGACATCACGCCCGAGGAGGCGCTCGCCGACGATGAGGACTACGACGAGCCCGCACCCGAGCGCGACCCCGGCATCCACGTCGAGCGGGACGACCGCCGCCGCTAGGGCCTGGTTGCATTCGGGGGGGAGCCCGAGACAGCTCCCCCCTGAACCCCCCATCGGGTACGTCGTCGTGATCCCTGGGTTGTGGGTCAGCACCGCGATCGGGCAGGTTCGCCCTGCCGCGACAGCTCCCCCGAACCCCCCCATCGGGTACTTCGAGGTGATCCCTGGGTTGTGGGTCAGCACCGCGATCGGGCAGGTTCGCCGTGCCGCGGATCACCATTGCAACCAGGCCCTAGCACGCCGGTTGCTTCGGGCTGACCGGCGGCCGCCGCCGCGCACCGTGCCCGGGAGCTCACGGTGCTCCTGGTAGAGTGCCGGCCAGCATAGCGGGCATGAGAGTGCGGCCACGCAGGCTCGTCCTGGTCGGGAGCGTCGTCGTAGACGCGCTCCTGTACGTGGACCGGCTGCCGGAGCGCGGAGGCGACCTACTCGCGCGGCACGCGGTGGCAGGCGCCGGCGGCGGCTTCAACGTGCTCGCGGCTGCGGTGCGGCTCGGCTTGGAGGCGGCCTACGGCGGCCGCACCGGCGCGGGCGTGTTCGGTGCACAGGCCACCCGCGCGCTCGAGGAGGCCGGGATCACCGTGCTCCTGCCGCCGGACGAGCGGGCGGACACCGGCTTTGTCGTCGGCCTGGTGGAGCCTGGTGGGGAGCGCACCTTCGTGACCGCGCCGGGCGCGGAGTCCCGCCTGGAGCCGCACGACCTGCAGTCGTTGCCGCTCCGTGCCGGCGATGCCGTCTACGTCTCCGGCTACGACCTGGTCTACCCGGTCTCCGGCCGCTCGCTGCAGGAATGGTTGCCACGGCTTCCCCAGGACGTGCTGGTGGCCGTGGATCCTGGCCCGCTGGTCGCCGACATCCCGGCCGAGCGGCTGGAGCGGGTCCTTGGCCGCGTCGACCTGCTGAGCCTGAGCGCTGGGGAGGCGACCGCCATGTCCGGCCTGCGAGACCCGGCGGCGGCCGCGGCCTTGCTGGTCGGGCGGCTGACCACCGGCGCGCTGGTGGTGGTCCGGGTAGAGGATCGCGGCTGCTGGCTGGCGGCGGCCGGTGCCGAGCCACTGCACGTCCCGGGCCGGCCGGCCCGCGCGGTCGACACCACCGGTGCCGGCGACGCGCACGTCGCGGCCTTCCTGACGAGGCTCTCGCTCGGCGACGACCCGCCGCGGGCAGCCTGGGTCGCGAACGTGGCCGCCTCGCTGTCGGTGGAGCGCGCGGGCTCCGCCACCGGCCCGACGGCCCGGGATCTCGAGGCCGCGCTCCGGATGTATTGAAAAGTGGCTCACGGCTACCGTGTAGCGTTCCGGACGAGAACGAGGAGGCCTCGCCATAAGCTCTTGGATCTTCGAGCCCGGCCATACCGAGGCTGAGTTCCGCGCCCGCCACATGATGGTCACCTGGGTGCGTGGTCTCTTCAAGGATGTCCACGGCTCGATCCAGCTCGACTGGGACCACCCCCTGGACGCGACGTTCCAGGGCGAGATCGACGTCACCAAGATCTGGACCGGCGAGCATGACCGGGACACCCACCTGCGCAGCGCGGATTTCTTCGACGTCGAGCATTACCCCAGGATCTTCTTCACGGGCCGTATGACGGAGCGCACCGGCGACATGCACGCCAAGGCCGGCGTGGACCTGACCATCCGGGGAGTGACGCGGCCGGTGGCGCTGGACGTGGCCTACCTCGGCCAGTGGGACACGCCGTTCTGGGTCGGCGACCAGAATCGCGGAACGCTGCGACGGATCGGCTTTGCGGCCACGACCACGATCAACCGCCACGACTTCGGCGTCTCCTGGCAGGACAGCCTGCCTGGCGGCGGTGTGGTGGTGAGCAACGAGATCTACGTCTCCCTGGACGTCGAGGCCATTCTCAAGGACGATCTCGAGCGCACCGGCGCGATTCGGTACTACGAATAGGCCGGCCGGGGCCGTTATGTGGACCTGATGCGCCCGCACGTCCGCCCCGACGGCCAAGGTGGCTGCCTTCGCTGAGCACCCCTCGCGGCCGGAGATCCCGACAGGGGGTTGTCGCCGCCGCCCTGGATGCTCGGCATACCAGGAAGGCAACAAGCACAGGAGGCAACCAGATGGGCGCTCCAGTGGTGTGGTTCGAGGTCGCGGGCCGTGATCTCGACGCGCTCAGGCAGTTCTACAGCAGCCTGTTCGGCTGGCGGATCGAGCTCGACGCGGCCGCGCCGATGCCCTACGGCATGGTGAGCACCGGCGCCGAGGGCGGTATCCCCGGCGGCGTGTACGCTCCCGGCGAGTCGGTGGGGAGCTACGTCTCGTTCTATGTCGGCGTCGACGACCTCGAGGGGTCGCTGCGGCAGGCCGAGACGCTCGGTGCCAAGGTGGCGCAGCCGCCGATGCCGCTGCCGGACGGCAGCCGCGTGGCCATGTTCAACGACCCCGAGGGCCACCGCATCGGCCTCATCCAGCAGGCCACGCCGCAAGCCTGACGGTCAGGAGCCAGGCGGCGGGCGTTGTCGCGGAGGCGTGCCATGCTCGGGGGCACGATGAACCGCACCGACCGCCTCTACGCCCTCGTCGAGGAGCTTCGCGCCGTCGCACCCCGCGCGCGCAGCGCCGGCCGCCTGGCCGACCACTTCGAGGTGAGCACCCGCACGATCGAGCGTGACATTGCCGCGCTGCAGCAGGCGGGCGTGCCGATCTGGGCGACGCCCGGCCCTGGCGGGGGCTATGCGCTCGACCCGAGCACGACGCTCCCACCGCTGAACTTCAGCCCCAGCGAGGCCGCCGCGATCGCGCTGGCGCTGGCCACCAGCGGGCCGATCCCTTTCGGGGACGCCGCCCGGGCCGCGCTCCGCAAGGTGATGGCGGCGATGTCGGCCGCCAGCCGCGAGGGCGCGCACGCCTTGCTCGACCGGATACGCCTGCTGCAACGCGACGGGCTGGCGGCCGCACCCGCCCTTCGGATTGTCGAGCGGGCCCTGCTCGACCACCGCGTCGTGCGGCTGGACTACCAGGACAAGCACGGCAGCGTCACCTACGGCCGCATGGTCGAGCCGCTCGGGTTCGTGCTCGGCGAGCAGTACACCTACCTGCATGGCTGGTGCCGGCTGCGGAACGGCCCGCGCGCCTTCCGGCTCGACCGCATCCGCCACGCCACCATCACCGGCGAGCCCGCGCGCCATCACCAGCTCGTGGAGATCGACTGCGACATGCCCTCTGGCAGCCGTCGCGCCCAGATCGCCATCGACGACTGAGCCCGGCGGGTCCTACTCTGCCAGGTGGTCACCTGCCTGACCCGGTGCCCGGAGGACGGGAGCCCCAAGGATGCACGAGCGACGCATCGAGATCCGCTGGAGCGACCTGGACGCCTATGCCCACGTCTACCATCCGGTCTACCTCAGTTACCTGGAAGAAGTGCGCGACCAGTGGCTCCACCGCGTGCTCGGTCTGGATGGGCGGGTCTGGGACTACGTGGTGGCGCGCGTGGCGGTCGACTACCGCGGCACGCTTGGCTTGGCCGACGGTGGCGTCGTGGCGCGCTGCCAGCTGAAGCAAATCGGTCGGTCCAGCTTGACCACCAGGGAGGAAGTGCTGGCGCCGGACGGGCGGCTCGCCGCCGAGGCCGAGGTCGTCATCGTCGCGTGGGATGCCGCGTCGGGCCGCGCCCGGCCGCTCTCGGACGCGGAGCGCGCCGCGCTCCAGCACGAGCTCGACGGCGTCCGCGCCTGAACGCCTCGGCATACCTGGGTAAGCAACAGTCCTTGGGTTCCTGAGTCCGTCGATGGTTGTCCATTGCTTCCAATGGGCCTGGACCAGCGCCTGTGGTCCGGATTGATACGTCCTAGCTCAATTTGAGCCTCCTTCAGCCTCAGTGAGAGGATCGCCGCCTCGTTGAGGTTGCTTCGCGTTGGGTGAAGCCGAGGAGGTGCGGGTTGGCCCTGACCCTGGTGCGCGATCTGCGCGAGCATCGGGCACCGGCGAGCGCCGAGGAGCTCGCCGATTTCGAGACCGACGTGCTGGCCGGGTTCGTGCTGGCCCGCGCCTCGGCCGGGCTGGCCGACAGCACCATCCGCAACGACACCAACCACTTGGAGCTGATCCGGGGCTGGTTCGGCCGGCCGCTGTGGGAGCTGCAGCCGGCCGACGCCGACGCCTACTTCGGCACGGTGCTGCGCGACGCCAAGCCGTCCACGCGCACCGGGCGGGCGGCGGCGCTGACGGTGTTCTTCCAGTTCCTGGAGCTGCGCCACAAGGTCGAGCTGCACAACCTCACCGGCCATGTGGTCGAGTGCCCGCTGGACGAGCTGAACCGGCCACGCGCGTCGGTCGACCCGCAGCTTCGGATCCCACCGACCGAGGTCGAGGTCGAGCAGTTGTTCGCCGGCTGGCGCAGCGAGCTGGTGACCTGCCGCAAGTTCGCCCCGGCCGCCCGCAACTACGCGGTCGCGCGGCTGGCGGCCGACGTGGGCCTGCGGATCAACGAGGCCCGCATGCTCGACTTGGACGACGTCTGTTGGGAGCTGGGCCGGTTCGGCAAGCTCAACGTCCGCCACGGCAAGGGCGCACGCCGCCGGGGGCCCAAGCCCCGGCTGGTGCCGCTGATCAACGGCGCCGACCGCAACCTGCGCTGGTTCGTCGAGGAGGTGTGGGGCCACTTCGACGCCGACCACACCCGGCCGGGCGCCCCGCTGTTCCCCTCCGAGCGCAAGGGCCAGGACGGCTCCTGTGCCCGGGCGACCGCCGAGGTGTTTCGCCGCTCGCTGGCCGAGGCCGCCGCCCAGCACCTGCCGGCCTGGACCGCCAAGCTCACCCCGCATGTGCTGCGGCACTTCTGCGCCAGCCAGCTCTACCAGGCGGGCATGAGCCTGTTCGCCATCCAGGAGCTGCTCGGTCACGCCTGGACCGGCACCACGGCCCGGTACGTTCACGTGCACAGTACCCACGTCGAGGACGCCTGGGTCACTGGGCAGCAGCGCGCTGCCCGCCGATGGAAGGGACTGGCCTAGATGAGGTGGAACCTTCGGCTTGCGGCCGCCAACCGCGGCATCTGGAAGGCCAGCGAGCTGCAGCGCCTGCTCGCCGAGCGCGGGCTA
>JBKPDO010000417.1:0-4526 GCA_046727955.1 bacterium
AGTCCATGCAGGGCGACCAAGGCCAGCAGCGGGGAGATGACGCCGCCTTGTGGGCTGCCCCGCTGGGTCGGTTGGAAGCTGCCACCGTCCAGCACGCCGGCTTTGAGCCATCCCTTGATGGTCCGCCGCAGGGTCGGGTAGTGGTTGGCGTGCGATGTTGTCGAAGCGCGGCCTGGACCACGCGCAGGCACAGCACGCCAAGCTCCTGCTCGTCGCGGCGGTTGGTGGCTAGATCCCCGCCCTTGCCGAAGAAGATGATCGCATTGACCCGGTTCCAGGCTTCCATGACGTTGAGGCCCTCGTTGATCTCCCGCTGCAGGTCGCGGTCGCGCAGGTAGCGGGCGACGAAGATGGTCTTTTGGGCGCGGCCGAGCTCGAGCATCGCCTGGTAGGTCGGGTGGATCGCGTTGGCCTTGGTGAATCGGCGCAGGATTGCCTCGGTGGCGGCGGTGCCGCTGCGGATCGCGGTGGCGTACTTGATCATCGAGTCGTACTGCTCGGCGATCAGGTCCCACCTGATGGGCCGGGTCAGCGCCGGCGCTAGGCCGGGGTAGGCGTCGGGCTCGCCGGCGGCCGGGCGGCACAGCCGCACCTTGTTGATCCGCTTGATCCTGGGCAGCAGGTCGAACCCGAGCAGCCGGGTGATCCCGAACCCGATCTCGGACTGGCCGTGGGAGTCGACGTAGTTGGCCTCCACGTCCATGGTGGTGCCGTGGCGCATGGCGCCCTCGACCATCGCGGCGACCTCGGACGCCGAGCAGTTGAGGAGCTGGGAATGGATGGCCATCGATTTTCGCTCGATGTGCCAGTAGATCTGGACGCCCCTGCCCCCGTACCGGGAGTGCCACTCGGTGAAGATGTTCTGGTCGAACGCACCCATGTGGGTGGAGTCGGACGCCACCGCGGTGGAGCTGGCGCCCCAGATGGGCTGCTGGCGGGCAGCGAAGGTGGCGTTGGCGATCTCGATCGCCATGGCGCGGGTAGTCTCGGCGGGCAGGAAGCGGCGGCGCACATACCGTAGGTCGTCCTCGGTGTGGCCGTGGTCGCCGGCGGCGACCGCGCGGATACCCGTGTTGGTCCCGTACGCGTACAGCGTCAGCAGCAGCCGCTGGGCCAGGGTGTCGGCGTCCAGGTCGCCGCGGGTCGCGCTGGAGGTGACCACCTTCAGGCAGCCGGTGCGCAGCACGGCCTCCTTGAGCATGTCGATCAGCGGCACGGTGCCCCAGCGGGCGGCGATCTCCTTCTTCAGCCGCCGCAGGTTGCGTGGCTCCGGCGCGGCGTCCAGCGGGGTGAGCTTGATCGCGCCACGGGTGCCGCGGTCGGCGATCTCCAGCCACGGCAGCGTGGGGAGCGCGGCGTCCAGCGCGGCCAGCTCGGCGCCGAGCTCCCGGCGCAGCTCGTCGACGAACAGCGACGGGTCCAGGGGCTTGCGCAGCGCGGCGTAGTGTTCGGCGCGGCGTTCCTCGAAGTCTGGAGGCAGGTCTTCATCGGGGTTGCGCCAGCGGTCGGCGCCGGCCACCCAGATCTCCTTGCAGCGCAGCCGCTCCCGCAAGGCCTGGAAGGTGGCGACCTCATAGACCGTGCGGGCCACCCGCTGATGGCCGCGGTTGTCGGCCCTCCAGACCAGGTCATGCCAGTCGCCGCTCAGACCACTGTGGACCGGGATGTGCTTGCCGAGCGGGTAGTAGCGGATGCTGCCCGCCGCGGCGTAGCGGCGGATCAGCGCCAGGGCCTCCAGCACCGGCCGGTGGGTGGTGTTGTTGGACCGGAACTCCAACACCTCCAGCAGCCGGATTAGCCCGCGGCGGTAGTGGTTGGTGTAGGAGCCTTTCAGGGTGGTCTGCACGGTCCGCCGCCAGGTCGGCCCCGAGGATTTGTACTCGGTGACCAGGTCGTGCAGCGTCCGCTCGCCGCCGGGCACCGCCGGGAACAGCGCAGCGCGCACCGTGTCGTCGGGATGGTCGACGGCGGCCTCCGCCATCCGGAACAGGATGGTCTCCTTGCCGGTGACCCGCCGGAACTCGCGGACCAGCTCCTCGGTGACCCGCCGCTCCGCCCGCGCGCCGATCCGGTGCACCGTGGCGATCAGCAGCTCCACCAGGGTGTCGGTGATCTCCCGCTGGCGGGTGTGCAGCAGCGCCGCCAGCAGCGTCAGCCGCAGCGGCGCCGGGTGGGTGCGCAGGTGCGAGGGGGCCTCCACCGCGGCGCGGGCCCGCCATGAGGCCACGACCCTTGGGGCGACATCGGCGAACAGGTCCGGCGGCAGCCCGACCGCCCGCACCGCCTCGAGCTTGCCGATCTCGGTGAGCATCGTCTCCAGGCTCACGTTGCCCGGCACCGACTTGACCAGCGCGAGCACGCCGCGGCCGTCGCCGTCCTCGTCGTCGTCGACCACGACCAGCGCCTCCAGCCGCCTGGCGACCTGCGCGGCCAGCCGCGAGGCGATCCGCAGCGACAGCATCTGTTCGGCCTGGTGCAGCGCCGACCGCACGATCCGGTCGATCCGCTGGGCCGCTGGCGGCTCGATCCGCTCGGTGCGGCAGCGGGCCAGCAGCTCCTGCCGCACCCGGTCGGGGCGCCGCTCGGCCTGCGCGACCTGCTCGGCCAGCCACGCGGTGAGCTTGTCGGCGTCGGCGGTGCTGCACTCCTGGAACCCCAGGTGCTGGCGGATCTGGGCGCGGTGGTACTCGGTCGTGCGCCCGGTCCACTCGTACAAGCCCAACTCTTCGGGCGGGACGCCGACCTGCCGGGCGACGAAGTCGACCGTCTCGCCAGCCAGCTCGGCGCGGCCGCGGGGGAACCGGCCGTGCCGGGTGTAGAACTTCAGCAGCAGCGAAAACCCCAGCCGAGTCGCGCCGCGCTTGCCGGCCACCAGCTCCCGCTCGTCGTCGAGCAGCGTCCAGTGCTCGACCAGCTCATCCAACTCCAGCGGACGTGCCATCCGTCCCCCTGCGCCGCGCGGCCAGCCCACCGGCCGCGGTGGCACGCTACCCGCCCGGTGTGACAGCGGTCGGACCCGCAGAAGTGCCGACAATGGCCGGAGGCGGCACTTCCCGGACCACCGCACGCGTGCTGCCGGAGGCCGCTGCCTGCGGCGCCGACCCAGAACCCCGTAAGTGCCGACTGCGGACGTCAAAACGGAACTTCGCCGGGAGGGAAGCCCTCGCCTACCCCCAGACGGTTTCTGTCACGGAGGGTGAACACCCGCCGGGCGGGCGGCCCGGACATTCGGTGCATATCGCCGACTTGGCGCGGTGTCCGGGTCGGCGCGACGGCGTAACTGGCGGCATGCAGATCATTCTTTCTGCCCAGCCGCGGGAGGCCTCCGGGGGCGGGAGCGAGCCCGCGCGGTCCGGAAGGCGCGGTTGAAGAGTGTCACAGCTTCGGGTGCTGCCTTGTCTTCAGGGGAAGGCACCCCACGAAAGGAGCGATCATGCGAGTTTTCGTCACGGGAGCGACCGGGGCACTGGGACGGCACCTGGTTCCCGGGCTGGTCACCGCGGGTCACCAGGTCACCGCCACCACCAGGACGCCCGGCAAGGTCGCGCAGTTGCGCGAGGCGGGCGCCGAGCCGGTGGTTGTCGACGGGCTGGATCGCGAGGCGGTGATCGCGGCGGTGCTGGCCGCCGCGCCGGAGGTGATCGTGCACGAGATGACCGCTTTGGCGGGCCTGCGGGGCTTCCGCAATCCCGACAAGGCGTTCGCCGCCACCAACGAGCTGCGGACCCGCGGCACCGACAACCTGCTGGCGGCCGCGGCGCGGGCGGGCACCCGCCGGGTGATCGCGCAAGGCTACGCGGGCCCCGGGCCGGACAAGCGTTCCGGCGGTCGGCTGAAGACCGAAGAAGATCCGCCCGACTGGCGGCCCATCCGGTCGGCTGTGCAAGGGCCGGCGGCGATCAGGCATGTGGAGCAGACCGTGCCGCTGGCGGCACGGGAGGGCATCGTGCTGCGCTACGGCGGCTTCTACGGGCCGGGCGCCTCGGATGTCCTGGTGGCGATGGTGCGCAAGCGGCAGGTGCCGGTGATCGGCGGCGGGACCGGGGTCTGGTCGTTCATCGAGATCACCGACGCCGCGGCCGCGACGGTCGCTGCGGTCGACCATGGCGCGCCTGGCGTCTACAACGTCGTGGACGACGACCCGGCGCCGGTCGCGGAGTGGCTGCCGTACCTGGCCAAGGTCGCGGGCGCCAAGCCCCCGCTGCGCGTGCCCGCCTGGCTCGGGCGGCTGCTCGCCGGAGAGTTCGTCGTGGCCCAGATGACCACCGCGCGCGGGTCCTCGAACCAAAAGGCCCGGAAGGAGCTCGGCTGGGAGCCGCGGTACGCGAGCTGGCGGGAGGGATTCCGTGCCTGGGTCAGCAGTTGAGATGGGCGCGGCCAACTACCGGCCGCTGCTGTTCTCCATCGCCTACGGGATGACCGGATCGGTGGGCGACGCCGAGGACATCGTGCAGGACGCGTTCCTCGGCCTGACCCGGGCGCGCCAGGCGGGAACCACGATCGCCGATCCGAAGGCGTACCTGACG
>JBKPDO010000418.1:0-8123 GCA_046727955.1 bacterium
ACCGACGGTGGCTGGTTCCAGGCCCGCTGGCACTTCTCGTTCGACCACTACCGCGACCCGGCCCAGATGGGCGTTGGCGCCTTGCGGGTGTTCAACGACGACCGGCTGCAGCCGGGTGCGGTCTGGCCCATGCACCCGCACCAGGACGTGGAGGGCATCACCTACGTGGTCGAGGGGACCTTCCGCCACCAGGACTCGGTCGGCGGCCCGCCCGGACCGCTGCCCGCCGGCTCGGTCCAGCGGATGACCCTCGGCTCCGGCGCCTACCACTCGGAGCAGAACGCCTCGCCCGACGAGCCGATGCGCTTCATCCAGATCTGGATCCTGCCCAACGCACCCGACCTTCCGCCAGAGGTCGAGCAGCAGGTCTTCACCAAGCAGGACCGCACCGACAACCTGCTCAAGGTCGTCGGCCCGGAGGGCGGCCAGCACATGGTCAAGGTCCACCAGGACGCCAGCGTCTACGTCGCCCACCTCAACCCGCGCACCGAGGTGACTCACCGGATCGCGCCCGGCCACGGCGTCTACGTCTACCTGATCGACGGCGAGGCGACCTTCGACGACGAGCCGGTCGCCACTGGCGACGCCGCCAAAGTGACGGACCAGGAGTCACTGGTCATCCGCGCGACCGCCCCGAGCGAGCTGATCCTCGTGGAGGTGCCGCTGCAGTTCAAGCGTGTCGGCGTGTGGGCCGGGTAGCCTCATCGAGAGCCGCGATCGGTCGGGATGCTCAGATCCGCAACCGCGGCGCTCGAGGTGCACGTTGAGTTTCAATCATGCGTGTCCGGACGTGTCGGTACCCGTGATCGCCGACTCGGCGGTGCTGCTCGGGCCAGCCTGGATCGGGGCCGGCACGGTCCTGGCCGAAGACGCGGTGGTTCGCTCCCACCAGGAGGCGCTGTCGATCGGCATCCACTCGGCGGTGCTGGAGAACTCCAGCGTCGTCGGCACGAGCCCCCACCCGGTCGTGATCGGGCAGCGCACCCTCTTCGGGCACCGCTGCCACGTGATCGGCACCGGATCGGCAACCTGTGCGAGATCGGCAACGGCTCGATCCTCATGCCCGGCGCGGTCCTCGGTGACGGCTGCATCCGCCTCAACCTGTAGAAGCGAACTTCTTGACCTTCCGGTCCGATACCACGACTATGACGGCATCGGGTGGACTCAACTGGACCCAAAGGAGGTCCCAATGGAGGTCCAGCGAACACGTCAACTGGAGCCGGTGGTGACGGGTACCGACTGTGCGGGCGAGTATGGCTGTCCCGGCGTGTACAAGACGGATCAGGGTGACCTCGCCGTGCAGGGCAGGTTGCTGCAGCCCGGTGAGCTGCCCTCCGGGGCCGTGATCCCCGCTGGAGAGGCTCTTGTGGAGATCCCACGCGAGTTGCTCATCGCAGCCGCCCACCGGCTCGCTGAGGGTGGCCAGGCGTCATGACCTCACGGGCCTCCGCCTCCGCGGCGATGGCTCTCATGGGTCTCGACGATCTCCGTAAGCTGTTCGAGGGTGCAAGGCGCTCGGTGTTCCGTCTTGAGACGATGCCGGTCTACGAGGTCGGCGAGGACATCGCGCGGCAACGTGCGTTCGCTTCTGAGGGCCGACTGCCGCCGCCCAGCCCGGACAGGGTGGCGTTCATCCGGCGGATGCAGGAGCGGACCAAGCGCGTGGCATGGTCCCGCGTTCATGTCGTCGACCAGCCGCTCACTTCGTACCTTCGGTACGAGCTCGCGGCTTACGCCGAGAACGAGCAGGGCGGCGAGCAGGTGTGGATCGCCGAGCGGACAGCCCATCCTGGCCTTGCCGATCTCACTGAGGACTTCGTGCTCGTCGATGACGAGGCCGGCGTCTGGTTCCGCTACGACGATCGCGGGCAACTCCTCGGCTACGAGCGTGTTGCGCCCGACGACCTCGGCCGCTGCCGCGAACAGCTGGATCTCGCGCTTGCACACGCCGTCCGTCTCCGGGATTATCAGCCGCCATCACCACGAGGTTGAATCCTTCATGACCGGTCCCGATGGCTGACCCCGATCTGCTTGCGGCGCGGCGCCGCCTCGCTGCCGAGCTGCGGCGACTCCGCATGAACGCAGGGCTGTCCACCCACCAAGTCGCCGCCGCGATCGGGGTCAGCCAGTCGAAAGTCTCCAAGATCGAGAACGGGCACCGTAGCGCGTCCATCCCCGACGTGCGCGCCTGGGCACAGGCGGTCGGCCTAACAGGTGACCGTGTCAATGAGCTTGTCGATCTCGCCGAGCGTTCCCTCACCGATCTCATCGCCCGGCGGGCGATCCTCCGCGGCGGGGCTCCTGCCCATCAACGTCGGTTCGGCGAGCTGGAGCGAGCCGCCGGACTGATCCGCGAATTCGAGCCGGTCTTCATCCCGGGACTGCTCCAGACCGCCGACTACGCCAAGCAGGTGATGACCTCCGTCCGCCCCGACCGTGACGACGTTGGCCCGGCGGTCGCCGCGCGGCTCGACCGCCAGGCGATTCTCTATGACGAGACGAAACGGTTCGAGTTCCTGCTCGCTGAAGGGGTGCTCCGCTGGCGGCTCGGCCCGATGGGGCAGCATCTTGCCCAGCTCGACCGCCTTGTGTCCGTGTCGACGCTCCCGAATGTTGATCTTGCCATCCTGCCTCAGACCACTGTCATCCCGACCTGGCACGGTCACGGGTTTGTGATTTTCGGTCGCATGCACCTTGCCGATGATCGTGCGGCCGAGAGCGTGCCGGATGCGGACGACGATGGCGACACACTGGTGTACGTCGAGACGCTTACCCAGGAACTGCGGGTCAGTGATCCGGATGACGTGGCGCTCTACCTTGCCGTCTTTGAGCGGCTTCGTAGCCAGGCCATCTCGGGGGAGGACAGTCGTCGGCTACTGGCCAGCGTCATGGCAGACCTGCGACAGCTCGACATCTGAGCCGTTGGCGAGCAGCTAGACAACCAGCTCTCGGGCATCGCGTGCTCTCACAAGGCGCACAGTCCCGCCGTTCGATCTCTTGACTAGTACATCTGAGTACATTCATTATGACATTCGATTCCAGATCGTTCCGATTGGGACCGTCCCTCGGATGTCGTCGAGGAGGCAGCGTGGCTCCTCCCTCTTGTCCACGGAAGCGCCGCCTTCCGGCGCGCAGGCGGGGGAGCTGCTGGGCGAGCGGACGTACGGCAGCCACCGCGATGTCATCCCGGATCGTGCGAAGGGGACTGCACGTGACTAAGAACGATCCGAGCTTCAGTGACTACGCGCTGGCCGAGGTGCATGTCGATCCCAAGGTGGCGGCGGCCTTCGCCGCCTGGCTGACCGAGCTGGCCGGACGCGCCGTCTTCGTCAGCCCCCGCGCCGACGTGCCCGAGTGGGTCGGCACCGCCGCCGAGCTGCTGTACGCCTGGGCCGCAGAGATCCCCTGGGCCAACGGACAAGCCGGGACCGCGGGGCAGGCCGGGACCAGCAAGTCCCCGAGGGCCGGGGACCTGCATGGTGGGTTCCTCGCGGAGGTGCTCGCTGAGCGCGTGGTCCCGGCTGTCCCGCCGTCCCCGCCCGGCTCACCGCTGACCATGCGGTCGCTGCTGGAGCAGCAGCGGGCTGCACGGCTGGCGGTCGGCGTGGCCGACGCGCTGGCCGCCGCCGTGCGCGCCGGCGATGCCGAGCGGATCGCGCGGTGCCTGGTGGCGTTCGAACAGGCCAGCAGCACCTACTACGCCGCTATTGGTGAGGAGCTCGGCGACGACGGGGGGTCGGCGTCGTGAGCGGCGCGGCAAGTGCCGTGCCGGGCGTGGACGCTCGCCGGGCCGCTGCGGCGGCGGCGTGGGCGGTGGAGGTGGCCATCCAGGCGTCGCGGTCCAGCGGCGCTGTGGTGCCGGGCTGGGCCGAGACGGCGGCCGAGCTGCTGCGTGACTGGTCTGGGCAGCCTGGTTCGGGTGGGTGGGCAGCGGGGCAGGCCGGCACGGCGGCCACGTGGTGGGCTCTCGCCCGGCCAGCTCGCGGGCCAGTGCCTGCATGCGCGTCGCCGCCTCCTCCTCCGGGCTGCGCCGCGGCGGGTGCATTCGGCTGTTCTCGAGGTCCGCATGCTCCTCGGCCTGTGCAGTGCACAGCAGCCCCCATCGGCCGCGCAGCGGCGGCTCGGCCTGCCCCGCCACACCGTCGACCGGGGTGGGCTCCTCGATGCGCTCCGGGTCGGTCAGCCGCTGGGTGGCCGACAGCTTGCGCGCGTCGCGCGTCCAGCGCTTGGCCAGTGCTGCCAGCGGCTCGTGCAGTGCGTACTCGCCGGTGCACTGGCTATCGCGGTCGACGAAGACGTGCATCTCCTCCACGCAGCGGGTCGCCATCGAGTACGCCGACTGCCTGCAAGTCTGCCACGACCCCGGCAGCACCAGCACCACCTCGGCCTGGCCGCCCTGCAACCGCAGCGCGTGCCCCGCATAGCCCAGCCGCAGCGGCTGCGCCCAGTCCCGCCCCTCCAGCTCCACCGGCACCTGGTGGCCGTCGTCGCAGGCGACCATGGCCCGCCGAAGCAGCAGGTCCACCCCAGTGATGGTCCCGCTGGTGCCGTTGGCGATCCGCTCGCCATCCGCCGTGCGGTAGGGGCGGATGAAGCACACCCGGTCGCCGAAGTAGACCTGCTCGCGGCGTCCGGCGGCGCGGTCGACCAGCTCCACGCTGGGCCACGACAGCTCCCCGGCCCGGTGGCGTCGCGCCTGGCACAGGCTGTTGAGGGTGTCGATGGTGTGGTTGGAGGTGTCGGTGACGATTTTCACCCCCTCCAGGCCCCGCTGGCGGCGATGTTGGTCCCAGGCATGCACGACCTCCTTGACCGCGGTGGAGGCGTGCGGCACCAGGTGCACCCGGCCACGCTGGTGGAGGTTGGCCAACGCCTGATCGGCGTGCCCCTCACGGATGAGCCGGCACGCCTCCCGATCCTCAGGGTTCTTCTGGCGGACCACCGTGGTGAGCTGGGCGTGCCCGCCGATGGCCTGGTCGACCTGGGCATGCCAGCCGCCCGCGCCGACCGCCTGGGCCTGCTCGGGGTCGCCGAGGGTGCGGATGCTCGCCGGCCCCGCCGCCTCCAACAAGCGGTGCATGCGGGCGGTGTCGACCATGCACGCTTCCTCCACGATCACCACCATCCGCGCGTCGGGCCGCAGCCAGCCCCGTTCCACGGCGTGGCAGAACGCCTCCACGGTGTAGCCGTGCTCCAGCTCGAGCTCGTGGGCGGTGCGCTGGGCGGTGTCGGCCGCGGTGCTCACCACCACGACGGGTTGGCGGTTGCGCTGGTAGGCGCCGACCACAGCGCGCATGGCGGTGGTCTTGCCGGTACCGGCCCAGCCCTCCAGCGACGCCCACCCCACCGGCTGGCACAAGTGTTCGACCACCGCGCGCTGCTCGACGGACAGCTCGTAGCCGGCCTGACGGGCGACCTCGCCGGCGGCCCGTCGCAGCATCGCCGGCGATGGCGCCGGCGCCCGGCTGGTGGCCTTGGCCGTGGCCGCCTGGACGATCGCCTGCTCCTGGGCCAGCAGCACGGTGGTGGTCAGCCGCGGCTGGCCGTCCACCACCAGCGGCACCAGGTCCGATCCCTGGAGGAACCTGGTCAGGAACCCGGCTGCCTCCTTGGCGCTCAGCAGCCCGACGGCGCTCTGGAACACCAGCTTGGTCACGGTGGCCCCGTCGAAGGTGGCGTCCTCTCGTGTGAGCCCGTCGGGGCCGAGCAGGCGCGCCCGCACCAGCGCCTCCCGCTCGGCAAGCGACACCGCCGTGTGCACCAGCGTGCGCTCGGGCGTCGGCGGCGCGAGGCTGCGGCGGTCGAGGACCTGGCGGTAGGCGGGCCAGTGCGGCACCCGGCAGGCGGGCGTCTTGGCCAGGCGGTCCTGCCGGGCCAGGCGGCGGCGTTCCAGCTTGGTCGGCGGCCGGCCCTTCTCAGCCTGGAAGCGGGCGGCGAGCTGGTCGATGTGGCGGTGGCGGCTGGAGAACAACTCGCACACCTGCTGGTCGACCCCGGCCAGCTCCCACACACGCCCCTTGCGGGTTTCGTGCCAGTCCAGCCGGTAGCCGAGCTGCTGGAGCTGGGCGGCCAGCTCGCAGGAGTAGATCGCCTGGGCGGTGGCGCCGAACTGGAAGACCGGCCGGGAGTCCACCGCCAGAAACCGGCCCTGTCCCGGCTTGGGCCCGCACCACGCAAGGTTGAAGACGAACACGTGGCTGTGCAGTTGCGGATCGGGCGGCCGGTCCACCTCGTGGGCGACCTCGGGGCTGGGCCGGCTGGTGTGGTGGGTGAAGCAGGCCATCGCCAGCTCACCGGGGGTGTGCACCAGCTCACCGTCAACGGTGGGCCGGCAGGCGGCCACCCGCGCCTCCAGCTCCCGCACCGTCACCCGCACGGCGGCCAGATGCGCCGCCTCCAACGCGGCCCGGTCGGCGGGGGAGAGGAACGGCAGTACCGCCGACACCGACTTGGGAGGGGAGAGGTTGCAGTCGATGCCGGGCACGTGCGCGCCGCCCCGCGTCACCAGCTCGCCCGTGGTGCGGTCGCGGTGCTGCGCGTAGGAGGTCTTGACCAGCCGCTCCCCAGTCAGGGGATGGCAGCCGGCGGCCAGGCGCTCGAATGCCTGCCGGTCGAGCCGGGTGAGGCCGAGGCGGGCGAACAGCTTGCCGTACAGCTCCACCGCGGCGCTGGTGGGGGTGCCGTCGCGGGCCAGGTAGTAATCGGCGTACTCGTGGCCGCCCTGCAGGTAGCCCCACAGTTGGCCTGGCCCGCCGAGGGCGACCGGGTCGAGCTTGCGCGGCGTGAACATCCTCGATCACCCCGCTATGGCAGGCCGAGCCCGTCGTCACGGTCCACGCCGTGCAAAGGCAGCTCGACGACATTCGTGGCCTGCTCCAGCGCTACCAGCGCCTGCGGGCCGAAGGTGGCCAGCGCCCGGCCCATCAGCACCTCCGGCATGGGCGGCGCCGGCAGCGTGCGGCGGTCCTCGGCCCAGGCCCGCTCGACCGCGGCCCGTGCCTGGTGGTAGTCGCGCAGCCCCCGCCGCAGCAGCACCCCGGCCAGCTCCCGCTCCTCGGGCGTGCGGGCACGCTCGGGAAACTCCTGCGCGCCAGCGCCTGCCGCCACGCCTCCTCAGCGCGCGGGTCAGCAAGATCGGAGACGTGGCCGCCGTCGCCGACGTGACCGACCAGGCTCACCGCCCAGGCCGTCAGCGTCAGGTACCGCTCATAGCGCACCAGGTCGCCGTGGACCAACTCGGCGATGGCCGGGCCAGCGGGCACCCGGTGGGCGGCCTGCCACATACGGTCGACGGTGGGGCCGTCTTCCCAGGCGATCTCCCAGCCCCGCCGGTACACGCCGCCTTTGAACCAGCCGTCGGTCCAGCGCACCTCGACCGCGCCCGCCGCCAGGCCCCAATGGGTCCACAGGGTCTCGGCGAGCGCGACGGCTTCCCGGCTGCGCTTAGACATCGGCATCACCACCGCTTCGCCCCGGCATCCGGCCAGGGCCGAGGCGTCGCCCAAGCCAACCGCCTGGCACTCACTGGCAAGCTCACAGCCCGGCACCCACCGGCAGCACTACCAGCGCCACCCCCGAGCAGGAACCAGCACTCACCAGGAGCCAGGAGGACCAGAGCAGCAACACCCCAACCCACCAGCTGCACTGACAGGACCAGGCAGCAGCAACCAGCGGCGCGGACCCGATCGGCTGACACGTGACGCAGTCCGACTTCGCCGGGACTGCTCACCAGGCATGCAACGGCCTCGCCTTCGGCGCCGCGGCCGGGACCCTGCACCCGTCCGCGGACCGGCCGTTGTCGCGGCCAGCCGGCGGATACCGCGCCGCTCGCCGTCCGCGTCAAGGACGCTGCGCGTCCCTCCGGGACCGCCTGCGGCGGTCCTTGACCCGGCCGCCCGCGTCGCGGGCCGTGGCCACACGCCGCCCCCGGGTGGGGCGACGGCACGCCGCCCGGCCGCGACCTTACTGGTGCTGATTCCGCCGGAATGTGCGTCCAGTAGCTCGGGCGCCGAAGTGACCGAAGGAGGAGCGACGGTGTAACCGAGCGACAAGCTCACGGCAGCCAGCCGGTGTGAGTCCGGCCCGGGGAGACGCCAGGGTCCCCGGTAGCGCGGCCCCCGGCG
>JBKPDO010000419.1:0-2393 GCA_046727955.1 bacterium
CAACGGCGCTAGCAGCGCCCACTCTGGATCGGTGAGATCGGTGGGGTAGCGGCGGCGCGGCGCAGGCACCTTTACACTCCTTGCAGGACAGGGGATCTAGAACAACACCCCCAGCATACCGCCTTTTCAGACACCCTCTAAAGAAGTTCGCCCCTTCGGATGACAGATCGGGGCTTCGCTGGCAGCATGGCGGTATGAGACCAACCGCCTACCGCCGCAACGCCCGCGGCCGGCGTGACCGTCAGGCGTTCGAAGGCGTCCGCATGCAGGCCGGGGCGCTGTTTGCCGCCGGCCGCTCCCAAGCCCAGGTCGCCCGCCAACTCGGGGTGGCCCGGCAGAATGTCAGCCGCTGGCACGCGCTGTGGCGTGCCGGTGGGCTGGAGGCGCTGCGCAGCGCCGGCCCGACTGGGTACGCCCCGCGCCTTGACGAGGAGCAACTGCACGCTATCGACCAGGCGCTGCGCCAAGGTGCCCGCGCGCACGGCTTCGACACCGACCACTGGACCCTTGCCCGTGTGGCCGCCGTGATCGAGCGGCTCACCGGGGTCGCCTACCATCGCGGCCACGTGTGGAAGCTGCTGCGCCACCGCCTGCACTACCGCCTGCTGCGCCCCGCCCGCCGCGCCATCGAGCGTGACGAGCGGGCGATCGCCCGCTGGGTGGCCGAGGACTGGCCCTAGAATCCGACGCAACGCACGGCGTCGCCGGGCGGCGATCGTGTTCTGGGACGAAAGTGGCGCCTCACTGCTGCCGGTGACCCGCCGGACCTGGGCACCCAGGGGCCACACCCCCGTCATCCGCCACCACGGAAACTGGACGCGGGTCTCGCTGGCGGCCGGGTTGTGCTACGGCTCCCGTGGCGGCGGCCGGCTGGCCTTCCACCATCAGGTCGGCGCCTACGACACCGACACCCTGATCGGCGCGCTCGGCGAGCTGCGCGGCTTCCTCGGCGGGCAGAAGGCGACGCTTGTGTAGGACGGGCTGCCCACCGCAGCAAGGTGATGCGCGCCTGGCTTGGCCGCCAGCGGTCCTGGCTGGTGGTGGAGCCGCTGCCCGGCTACGCCCCCCAGCTGAACCCGGTCGAGCCGCTGTGGGCCAGCCTCAAGGGGGTGGAGCTGGCCAACCTGGCCGCTGACACCCTCGATTTTGTCGTCGCAGCGGCCGAGCGTGGCATCCGGCGCATCCGCCGCACCCACCATCTGCCCTTCTCGTTCCTGCGCTACTGCGGCCTGTCCCTATGGTGAGCAACGATCATGTCACTGGAAGGAGCGAGCCTCTTCTATCACCGCCTCGTGGACGGGGTGCTTGTGCATCGCCGTCGTCATCGTGAGCTCCCTTGCCTGCAATCGCTCGCGGCGTCAGCGCGACGAACTGGTCGAACGGCAGCTGCCCACGAGCCTGGGCTCGTCGCCCGAATCCGGCCTGGAGACCACGGTCTCGCCCGGCGGCAGCCAGACGCCGAAGGCGAGGTTGAACCTGCCCTGGTGGGTCCACAGCACCGCGTTCGTCCCGGCGGCGGGCAGGTCACGGTGCGGTCGCGCAGCGCCTGGAGCGAGGCGCGGAGCGCGGCCTCGCCGTCGAATTACGGCGAGCCGGTGGGGTCGCAGCTGAGTTGCACGGATGCGCCCGCCCTGGCCATGGCGGCCTCGGCGGTCTGGTAGACGAAGAAGTATTCGCTGCTCACAACCTGGCCGACGGGGATCTCCAGCCGCCGGTAGACCTCTCCGATCTGCTCGGCGGCCCCGCGGCCCCCTGCGGAGAGGCGTTGGCCGTCATCGATGCTGTTCGGCAGCGCGGTCGGCGTATCACTGCGGGTCGTGCCGGTGTAGCGGTGCACGATCACGTACCCACCCTGTCGCAGGGCTGCGCTCAACCGGTTGGTCGCCATCATCCCGGCTGTCGACGGCGGCTCCCCGATGCGGCCGGTCGCGCGAGTCGGCGGCGCGGCCTGACCAGTGACCAGGCGGGGCGGGTGAGGTGGCGGCCCTGCGGGTCACGCGAAGATCGTCACCGAGGCGCCGAGCACCAGCACGGCGACCGCGAGAGCGAGGACGAAGGGCCTCCTGATGTCCGCCTCACCTCATGCCCCGGCGGGCGAGGCGGCGACGGCGGCGCGTGCCTGGTCGACGTCCAGGAGCTGTCCGTTCAGGCCGCCGTACTGGTGCAGGTCGCCGCCGGGGACCTCCATCCGCCCCGCGTTCTTGACGCCGCCGGCCTTCACCGGGTCGAACCCGGCCGCGGTGATGAGCCGTTCGATCACCGCGGCGGCCCGGTCGTCGTCGGTCGCGTAGAACAGCGCCGCGCGGTGAGGGCTGCGATTCGCGTCGCTTGCCAGCGACGGGGCGCCAAGCGACCCGAACGCCTTCACGTAGTGCGTACCGGCGGGAAGCAGG
>JBKPDO010000420.1:0-9234 GCA_046727955.1 bacterium
GATCAGGCCGGCACCGCCTGGCCCGGCGCCGCCCGGCGCGGCGCCGCCCGGCCCGGCGCCAGGCGGCCCGGCGCTGGGCAGCGGCATTCCCGGCCCGTCGTCGGCGACGACGACCTGCAGGTGGCCGGGCCCGTAGCCAACGGTGAGGACGACGCTGGCGCCCGGCGCGTGCTTGGCGGCGTTGGTCAGGGCCTCCTGCACGATCCGGTAGGCGGCAAGGTCGACGGTGGCCGGCAGTGGACGGGCCGCACCCTCGACCCGCGCGTCGACGTGCACGCCGCCCTCCCGCGCCTGGCCGAGGAGCCGGTCGAGGTTCGCCAGCGAGGGCTGGGGAGCCAGGACCGGCCCCGACCGGTCGTCCTGGTCCTGCCTGCGGAGCACGCCGAGCAGCGCGCGAAGCTCGGTCAGGGTGGCCCGCGCGGTCCGCTCGATGAGGCCGAGCGCCGCGGTGGCGCGATCGGCGTCGCCGTGAGAGGTCGCCCGGGCGGCCCCGGCCTGCACCGCGATCACGCTGACGTTGTGGACCACCACGTCGTGCAGCTCCCGGGCGATCCCGATCCGCTCGGCCTCAGCGGCCCGCCGGGCGTGCTCGGCCCGCTCCCGCTGCAGCCTCGCCGCCCGCTCCTCGAGCTCGGCCAGGTAGGCCCGCCGGTTGCGGGTGCGGTCCCCAAGCACCCAGGCGACCCCAAAGCCGAACGCCGGCGCGGCCAAGTGCCCCAACGCCGCGGTGCTCCCGGTGGTGAGCACGATCCCGAACGCCACGACCAGCACCGCGGCGCCGGCAGCGGCGGCCACCAGCCGGCGTAACGCCGGATGACAGGAGGCACCATGGCAACGATCGAAATTCGAGACCTGACCAAGCGCTACGGCCCCGTGCTGGCGGTCGACCGTCTGAGCTTCGAGGTCGAGCGGGGCACCGTGACCGGGTTCCTCGGCCCCAACGGCGCCGGCAAGACGACCACCCTGCGCATGCTGCTCGGCCTGGTGGAGCCGACCGCCGGCGGCACCACCATCAACGGCGCGGCCTACCGCGACGTCCCCGACCCGCTCCACCAGGTCGGGGCGGTGCTGGAGGCCTCGAGCTTCCACCCCGGGCGCACCGCCCGCAACCACCTGCGGGTCCAGGCCCTCGCCGGCGGGATCCGTCGCGCTCGGGTGGAGGAGGTCCTGGACCTCGTCGGGCTGGGCGGCGCCGCCGACCGGCGGGTCGGGGGCTTCTCGCTGGGGATGCGCCAGCGGCTCGGCCTGGCCACGGCCCTGCTCGGCGACCCCGAGGTGCTCATCCTCGATGAGCCGACCAACGGGCTGGACCCGGAGGGCGTCCGGTGGATCCGCGGGCTCATCCGCGGCCTGGCGGAGCAGGGCCGCACGGTGCTGGTGTCCAGCCACCTGCTGGCGGAGGTGGCCAGACGGTTGACCGGGTCGTGATCGTCGACCACGGGCGCCTGGTGGCCCAGTCCTCGCTGGAGGCGCTCGTGGCCGGGACGGAGCGGGTCGTCCACGTCCGGACCCCGCAGGCAGCCGACCTGCGCGAGCTTCTGCTCTCCGACGACGGGGTGCGGGTGCAGGTCGTCGGCCCGGATCGGCTCGAGATCTCCGGCAGCACGCCGGAGCGGACGGGCATACTCGCCGCCGCGCACCGCTTCCCGATCTTCGAGAGCACCACGCAGCTGGCGAACCTCGAGGAAGCCTTCTTCCAGTTGACCGAGCACGACAACGACACAGCCATGGTCGCGCGGAGCGCGGCCCCGGCTCTTCAGGAGGCCACACGATGATCAGACTGATCCGCACCGAGTTGCTGAAGCTTCGCACCATCCGCGCCTCTTACGGGCTGCTGGCCGCGGCCGTCGCGATGACCGCGCTGGAGGCCATCCTCACCGCGTCCCGGGCCGGAGGCGGCGGCCCCGGAGGCATTCCCGGGCTCGGCACCGTGGCGGGCCTGACCGCCGTGGTCACCTCCACCGACGTCGCGATCCTGCTGGCCATGGTGTTCGGGGCGACCGTGGCCAGCGGGGAGTTCCGCCACGGCACCGCCACCGCGACCTACCTGGCCACACCGGACCGCAACCGGGTCCTGCTCGCCAAGGCATTCGCGGCGGCCGGGGCGGGACTGCTCCTCGGCCTGGCCGCGGCCGCCGTCGCCACCGGGGCCGGGCTGGCGTTCGTCGCCGCCAAGGGCATGGCGAGGTCTTGGCCTCGGAACAGGCGACTCGCGATATCGGTGTCCAGCACCACACGTGGCTGGGCCATCCGGGCTCCGGTCAGTCCCGGCTGCGGGTGTCGGCGAGGTCGGCGAGGAATGCCTCGAACTCCTCGTCACTACCCCACGGGTCATCGCTGCCGAGCGCGCGGAGCTGCTCAGGGGTGAGAGGGGCGGTGATGCGCTCCGGAAGCGTCGGCTGACCACGGCCGGGGCGTTTGCGGCTGGCGCCAGCCGGCTGGGGTGCAGGCTCGGTCATGGCGCCTCCTTCCCGCATCGCGGTGACTTGGTCCATTGACCCGCGTTCAGCATACACGGCGCCGTGACCCGTTTACGCGGGCGCCACTCGGCATGCCGGGTCTGGACGACGATCAGCCAGAGGCCGAGCAGCGTGAAGCACACCGTTGCGAATGCGATGTAGAAGTCCGTGAGCATGGTCTACCTCATCGCGGCAGCGGGCTGGACCTCCTTTCCCCGCACGCCGGAATCGTACTGACCGTCCGGGCAGCGTCAAGGCCGCGCGTGGCGGTGCCGCCCGGCGGCTCACTCACGACGACCACCAGACGATCCCTCGGGCCGGCCGCGGCCCCGTCCGCGAACAATGGCGAGATAGAGCCCTGCCGCAGCGGCGACAGCGGCCCCTAGCAGCGCGGCTGCCACAGGGACGATATCGGGCCCCAGCATGACGTGACCGAGAACGACCACCGCGCCCAGTAAACCAACCGCCGTAGCGATCTTGTGGTCGGCGAACATTACTGCTCCTTTCGTCGAGACCTGGCGCCGGTGCGGGACTGCCCGCTCCCGCCGGCCGTGGCGGGGGAAATCGCGCGCGCGATGAAGTCGATCTCCCTGGTGATCGACTCCCGCCTGCCTGGCCTCCCGGCGAAGTAGTCCAGGAAGGCGCGCTCGTGACACAGGCTGAGGATCAGCGAGGCCGCGGAGCGACAGTCGGCGTCCGGCGCGACGCGTCCGAGCTGCTGCTCAGCGATCAGGTAGCCCTCGATGGGATGGACGGCGAAGGGCCCGCCCGACCCGGCTTGGGGGGTCACCGCCCGCCGGAGCGCCTCGAGCAGCTCGGCGTCGGAGAAGGCGGCGGCGAATAAAGGAACAAGCTGGTCGAGGATGGCGCCGATCTCGTGCGCGAAGCGGCGGAGGTTGTGGGCGACTGTCCCGCTCCCGGCCCGGGAGGGCAGCTTGGAGAGGGGCTGGGAAAGGACCCGGGCGCGCCGGAGCATGCTCTCGGCCACCAGCTGCAGCCGGTCCTCGAAGTAGTTGTAGAGCGTGCCCGCGCCGATGCCGGCCTCCTCGGCGATGGCTCGGGTGGAGGCCGCGGCAAGACCGTGGCCGGTGATCACGCGATGCGCGGCGTCGAGGATGTGGTCGCGAACCGCATCGGGCTCTCCAGCGGTCGAGGCCATGACGTCGGGAGCCAGTGGCCTAGGCATCGCGATAGCGCTCGCTGAAGATCGCTGCGCTCACAATGCAGGTCGCGTAGGCGGTGAGCACGACCGCCGCCGTGAGCGGCGCGAGCAGCTTTTCCGAGTTCGGGGGGCGCACGAGCGCGCTCCCGGCAGCGAAGGGCAGCCAGCGCCCGACGGCGGGCAACAGCCCGACGGTGACGTGCTCGACGACGGCAAACCACGCCAGCCAGCCGACGATGGCGGCCACCTGATTGCGAACCAGGCTGCCCGTCGCAGCCCCGACGGCGCCAAACAGCGTGGCGTAGAGCACGGCGCCCCCCAACGTGGACCACGCGTCGGAAGAGTCCAGCGGGAGTGTGAGACCCTCGAGCCGGTAGGCGAGATCGGCGACCGCTATGGAGGCGCCGGCGGCCAGGGAACCGAAGACGACCCCGGTCGCGGCGGCCGCGGCGAGCTTGGCGGCGATCACCCGCCAGCGGCGAGGTGTAGTCAGAAAGGTGTCGACCGCCGTGCCCTGGCGGTACTCACCGGCCGAGACGATGATGCCCAGCACGAGCACGAAGATGGCGCCGTTTGCGGAGACGCTGAGAATCGAGCGCACGCCGCGGGTGGACTCGAGGTCGAGGCTCGTATCGGTGCCGACCACGACCGCGCTGGCCACGGCCAGCGCGCTCACCCCGACGGTTGCGGCCAGCAGCGCCCACGCCGTCCTGGTTGTGCGGAGCTTGAGGAACTCGGCGGCCAGAAGGTTCGTCACGATCCCACCTCCGTGTCGGTGAGCTCGAGGAATAGCTCCTCGAGCCGCCTTGTGGGCGTCTCGGACGACAGCTCGGCGAGCACGATCCCCTCTCGGGCGGCGATCCTGCCGACCTCGGTGGGCGACGCGCCGTGGATCACCAGGCGCTCGTGCCCGTCGCGCCGGACGCGCCACCCCGCTGCCTCCGCGATCTCACCGAGCCGGGCGCCATCCAGCGCGCGGACCACGACCCCTGGCTCCGCCCTGGTCAGCGCCGCGGTGGTTCCCTCGCGGACGATGCGGCCGCGGTCGATGATCACCACCCGGTCGGCAACCATCTCGACCTCGGCGAGCACGTGGCTCGAGAAGAGCACCGTTCGTCCCTGCCCCACCCAGTCGCGAAGCAGGCGGCGCAACCACGCGATGCCGGCCGGATCAAGGCCCGTCGCGGGCTCGTCGAGGATGAGCACGCCAGGATCGCCGAGCAGCGCCCCAGCGAGGGCCAGGCGCTGGCGCATGCCGTGCGAATACCCGCCCACCCGGCGATCGGCCGCTCCGCTGAGCTCCACGAACTCGAGCACCTCGCCGACCCGGCGCCGTGACATGCCGGCGGCGCGGGCCACGACGCGAAGGTGATTTCGTCCGGTCCGGCCGGGATGGAAGCCGGCCTGATCGAGCACTGCGCCAACCACCTGGCGTGGGGAGGGAAGGTCGGCGTAGGCCGGCGTAGCCGCCTCGGGAAGCGGATCGACCGGAGGATCCAGGTGCAGAGCTCCGGGGATCCAGGCCAGCCACACGCGCATTGGATGTCATCTGACGGGCACACCATGGTGACGCCGAACTCGAACACCGACGACTCGACCGTCGTCCACGTGGTGCCGGGGTCCAGAACCTCCCGGACACCGGCGAGTTCAAGGACCTGACATGTGAGCAGCGCCACCCGATCGGCGGGGGGCACTGCCACTAAAGTGGTGCGCGGTGGTCAGGTGACGTCCTGGCGGATGACGAAGCGCGTGCCGACCACGGAGAAGGCGAGGCCATAGGCGGCGAACAGCAGGCCTCCGGCCCACCTGGAGAGGTGGCCGCCGGATGGGTTGGTGAGCGCGGCCGCGGCCGCGCTGGGGAGCCACTTGCCTAGGCTGGGCGCGTTCAGCAGGGTGAGGAGCAGCCCCTCGACCACCAGGACCCAGACGAGCACGCCGACCAGTGCGGCCACCTGGTTGCGGATGAGCGCGCCGACGCCCACGCCGACCAGCCCGCACAGGCCGGCGGCGAGCAGCGTCCCGCCCAGCACGCGGCCGAGCCCGCCGTCGAGGACGGACACGCTCAGGCCCTTGGCGTTCATCCACGGCAGCGCGACCGCCATGGTGACGGCGAGGGTCAGGACGGCCACGGCCATCCCTGCGAGCGCGTAGGCGGGGAGCTTGGCCGCCACCACCCGCCCGCGGGCGGGGGTGGTGAGGAAGGTCTGGGTGATGGTGTGGTGGCGGAACTCCCCGGTCATGCCGAGGATGCCGAGCAGCAGCGCGGCGCCCGACAGCAGCGTCGCCGGGGCGCCGACGAGGGCGGGCAGGTCATCCGCGGATAGCGGGGGGTTGCCCTGCTGTCCGGCTGAGGTGACGTTGGCTACCACGGTGAGGACCCCGAAGGCCGCCATGGCGGCCGCCACACCGTAGAACAGGCGGATCGTGCGGAGCTTTGCCAGCTCGGCACGGACGAGTCGGGTCATGACGTGCCTCCTTGCGGGCCGGTGAGCTCCAGGAAGACCTCCTCGAGGTTGGAGCGCTCGGTCCCCATCTCGTAGATGACGATGCCGGCGGCGGCCGCCGCCTTGCCCACTGCCTCGGTGGTGCCGACGGCCACGACCTGGTCGGGGCCGGCCAGGTCGGCCCGCATGCCCTTGGCCACCAGCAGCGGCCGCAAGGCCTCCGCATGCGGCGTGCGGACCCGCACGACCTGCTCAGTCCGGGCGTTCAGCGCCGCCAGCGTGGACTGGGCGACCAGCCGCCCGTGGGCGATGATCACCACCTGGTCGACGGTCTGGGCGACCTCGGCGAGCACATGGCTCGAGACCAGCACAGTGCGGCCCTGGTCGGCCAGATGGCGCAGGAACCCGCGCAGCCAGTGGATGCCTTCGGGGTCCAGGCCGTTGGCCGGTTCGTCCAGGACGACCACCTCCGGATCGCCGAGCAGGGCGGTGGCCAGCGCCAGGCGCTGGCGCATGCCGAGCGAGAAGCCGCCGACGCGCCGGTCGGCCGCTTGGTCCAGGTCGACCTTGGCGAGAACCTCGTCGGCCCGCGCGCGGGGCAGGCCGGCGGCGATGCTCACCACGCGCAGGTGGTTGCGTGCCGTGCGGCCTGGATGGAAGCTCGAGGACTCCAGCACGGCGCCGACGTGGCGCAGCGGCGCGGCCAGCTCCCGATAGGGCCGGCCCTGGATCCTGGCGGTCCCCGCGGTCGGGGTGACCAGGCCGAGCAGCATGCGCAGGGTGGTCGTCTTGCCCGCCCCGTTGGGGCCCAGGAAGCCGGTCACCGTTCCCTGGTCGACCTCGAAGCTGAGGCCGTCGACGGCGACGACATCGCCGTAGCGCTTGGTGAGCCCCTCGATGGTGATGACAGCCATAGCGTTCTCCCCCGCCCCCGACCGGTCTCCTGGTCGAGACCGATAAGGTCGAGGGCGTGTTTGACGCCTCGAAGGTACGAACCGGGGAGGCCGCCGTCGTCAGCCCGCGGATGACACCTGCGCCTCGGCCGCGAGGCGTACGCCGAAGGTTCAGGACGCCCCGGGGATGACCAGGCCGGTCTCGTAGGCGACCGCCACCAGCTGCGCCCGGTCGCGGGCGCCGAGCTTGGTCAGCAGCCGGCTCACGTGGGTCTTCGACGTGGCCGGGCTGACCACCAGGTGCGCGGCGATCTCACCGTTGGACAGGCCTCGGGCGACCAGGGCCAGGACCTCGCGCTCCCGGTCGGTCAGCGCGTCCAGCGCGGTGGGGGCAAGCGGGGTGGGGCCGGGCCGGCGGGCGAATTCGGCGATGAGCCGGCGGGTCACGCTCGGGGCGAGCAGCGCGTCGCCGGCGGCCACGACCCGGATCGCGGCGAGCAGGTCGGCCGGGGGGATGTCCTTGAGCACGAACCCGCTGGCACCTGCCCGCAGCGCCTGGTAGACGTATTCGTCCAGGTCGAAGGTGGTGAGGATCAGGATGCGCGTCGCGCTGGTGTCGTGGAGCGCGCCGATCCGGCGGGTCGCCTCGAGCCCGTCCATGACCGGCATGCGGATGTCCATGAGGGCGACATCGGGGCGCTCCCGGCGGACCAGCTCCACCGCCTGGGCGCCGTCGGCGGCCTCGCCTACGACCTCGAGGTCCGGCGCCGACTCGACCAGCAGCCGGAAGCCGGCCCGGACCAGGGTCTGGTCGTCAGCCACCACTACGCGCGTCGTCATGGCGGGCCCGTCTCGAAGGGCAGCCGGGCGGCGACGCGGAAGCCGCTACCGGGCCGCGGGCCGACCTCGAGCTCGCCGCCAAACAGGGCCACCCGCTCTCGCAACCCGATCAGGCCATGGCCGGTCCCTGCCCGGTCGACGGCGCCCCGCGCCGTGGCGCCCCGGCCGTCGTCGGTGACCTCGATGGTGATCTCCCTTTCGCCGTAGCCGATCACGACCTGCGCCCGTGCCGCGCCGGCGTGCTTGAGCACATTGGTCAAAGCCTCCTGGACGATCCGGTAGGCGGACAGGTCGATCCCGGCTGGCACCTGTGCCCGCGCCCCCTCGACCCGTAGCCTCACCGCGAGCCCCGCCTCGCTCATCTGGGCGAGCAGCGCGTCCAGCCCCGCCAGGCCGGGCACCGGGGCGAGACTGCCCCGTGGCTCGCCGTCCTCGCGCAGCACGCCCAGCAGCCGCCGCAGCTCGTTCAGCGTGGTCCGGCTGGTGACTTCGATGGCGGCGAGCGCCTTGCGCGCCTCCTCGGGTTGGGTCGCCGCGACGTGCGCGCCAACGCCCGACTGCACGGCGATCACGCTCATGCTGTGCGCCACCACGTCGTGCAGCTCGCGCGCGATGCGCAGGCGCTCCTCGGCCACCGCCCGGCGGGCGAGTTCCTCACGCGCCTCCTCGAGCTGGGCGGTCCGCTCCTCGAGCCGGCCGGCGTAGACGCGGCGGTCGTGGACGAAGTGGCCGAGCAGCCAGGCTGCGGTGAGGACCAGCGTGTTGCCCAGCCACGTGACCACCCCGGTCGCGCCCGGCGTGAGCTGGACGACCGCTACGGCCGCCTCCACCACGGCCAGAGCCACCAGCGAGCCGGGCGGATCGCGGTAGGCCGCGACCGTGTAGACCGGCACGAGGATGGCCACTCCAAGGAACACTGGCGGGAGCCCGAGCATCGCGACCGCAAGCCCGCTCGCCACGCTGGTCGCCAGCACCCCGTAGGGGAACCGTCGGCGCACCGCCAGCGGCAGCGTGTGCAGTAGGGTGAGCACATACGCCGGTGCACCGGTCGGCCCGGGAGCCGTCGCCACCAACTGCAGGCTGAGCGCGGCCAACCCGACGGCGAGCAGCACGTCGAACGGTGGCGGGCCGCCACGCGGCCAGCGCAGGCGCCCGACTTGCCGGCTCATGGCCAGAAGGTATCGCCACAGGGCATCCGGCACATCACCCCACAGGCCGACAGCCTTGTACTCCACCGGGCGGACGGGCCTCCGCTCAGCCCGGGACTTTCCCGCTGTACCGCCACGAAACCCAAGGCTAACCTCAATGCCGGTAACTTAGGTTTGTTCGGCTGGTTCGGTGCTGGTCGTGGCGCCGCTGCGGGTGGAAGCGCGTCGGCGTGCGGTGCTGCGGGGGCGCCGGATTGGGACTGGCTTGGACGCCCCGACGATGACGAC
>JBKPDO010000421.1:0-2707 GCA_046727955.1 bacterium
GCACCAGCGAAGACGGGCCCTGTCGCCTGCTGCGCCTTGACCCGCGCGGCCTGCGGGTGCTGGCCGGTTTCCCGCTGCCAGGGTTGCCGGCGGGGCCGCTGGTGGTCGGCGAGGGCGGCGCGTGGCTGCTGGGCCAGCGGGAAGGCCGGGAAGGCTGGGTGTGACGGGTCGACCTGGCTGGCGGGCGGGTGGCCAGGGTGCGGCTGCCGTCGGCCCGGTTCTCGGCCGATGTCCCCAGCCAGCTCGTCGTCGGCGAGGGGGCCGTGTGGACGCTTACTAGCGTCGAGCATGCGACCGCGCTTGGCTCCCGCGTCGATCCTGGGCTGGTGCGCATCGACCCCCACACCAACCGGGTGTCGGCGACTACGCCGCTGCCCAACCTCGACAGCGACACACACCTACCATATCCAGCTGGTCGTGGGCGCTGGCGGCGTCTGGGTCCAGGGGCTGCGGCAGCCGCAAGAGGGGTTGCCGCGCGCCGTGATCGACCGGGTGGACCCGGCCAGCGGCCGCCTGCGCGGCACGATCGAGACCGGCACCGGCGACCTCAGCCCGGCTGCGCTGGCCGCGGGGTTTGGTGCCTTGTGGCTGCTCCGGCCGGCTGCCGACGTGCTGCTGCGCCTGGACCCCGCCGCCATGTGATCCGCGGCAGGCTCCGCCGTGCGGCCGGCACAGTGGTGCGCCGATAGCTTGGCCCGGCGCCCACCTTCGGTGTAACATATGTTACGATCAGGATCGTAACAGTTCCCGGTGGGAGGTGGGTGATGGAGTGGGTCGTGCTGCTGGTCCGCCTGCCAGCTGAACCCTCGCGGCACCGCGTGGCGGTCTGGCGGGAACTGCGCCGCGCTGGGGCCATCTCGCTCGGCCCCGGGGTCTGGGCCGTGCCCGCCGCCCCCGTGTTCCAACCCGCCATCGAGCGTGCCGGCGAGTTGGCCCGCCGCGGCGACGGCGACGTGCTCGCCCTGGACGCCCGACCCCGCGACCAGACCACCCAGACCCTGCTCCAAACGGCCTTCCGGCAGGCACGGCAGGCCGAATGGGCCGAGTTCCTGTCGGAGTGCGACAAGTTCGAGGCAGAGATCGCCAAGGAGGTCCGGCTCGGCAAGCTGATCGTGGCCGAGCTGGAGGAGGAGGAGCACAGCCTGGAGCGCCTGCGCCGCTGGTACCGGGAGCTCAGGACCCGTGACGTGCTCGCCCTGCCTACCGCCAGCGACGCCGAGACGCGGCTCAAAGCCTGCGAGGCGGTGCTTGCCGACTACGCCGAGCAGGTCTATCGCGCCGCGCACGGCCGCCCCGACATCCCAACGGAGCCCGTTGACGCGGAGCCCGTTGACGCGGAGCCCGATGATGCGTGACTGGCTGCTCGCCGCTGGCATCGGGGTGGGGGTGATGATGGCGAGCTGGGCGTTGCTGCTGGTGCTCGCCCGCCGGCTGCCGCCTGGACCACTGCGGGAGCTGGCCCGGTTCATCCCGGACTGTGTGACCACGGTGCGGCGGCTGCGCCGTGATCCGCGGGTGCCGCGCCGCGCCAAGGTCGCGGTCGTGCTGGCGGGGGTGTGGCTGGCCTCCCCGATCGACCTGCTGCCAGAGTTCCTGCCAGTGATCGGCCCGCTGGACGACGTCGTAGTGGTGGCGCTGGCGCTGCGGTACGCCGCCCGGCAGGTCCCTCGCCAGGTCCTGCTGGACGCCTGGCCGGGGAACGCGGGGCTGTTGGAGCGGCTGCTTGGGCCAGCCCGTACGCCGACCTGAGCGGGCATGGCGAACGCCACCCCTGGCCGGTCCGCGGGACAGGTCCGGCGACTGGCTCCCCGACGCCCAGATCACCCGCGACGGGCAAGACTGCTGGCTGCACGAGGCCCTGGCCGGGGGTGGGGCAGGCTTCCATCTGCTGCCCAGCACCCCGGGGCGTCAGCTATGAAGCGGCGGTCAGGGGTCCCCGCGCAGCACCGTTCCTGCCAGGAGCGGAGCTCGGAAGCCGGAGTCAGGCGGACGTTCTGGGACCGCCCCCGCGCGGTCCCAGACTGAGTCGGCCGAGCGCGCCCTGTGCCGCGCCCGCGCCACCGACGTCCGCGTGGCCCCGCAGGATGAAGGCGCATCCCACCGCGATTGTCGCACCGGCGAGCGGGCCGACCACGTAGACCCAGTAGTGGTCGAAGTTCCCGAGCACGAGGTCAGGTCCGAAGGACCGCGCCGGGTTCATCGACGCACCGCTGATCGGGCTCGACCACAAACCGGCCAGGATGATGTACGCGCCGACCCCGAGCGCGGACAGCGGGCCGAGGTTCTGGGACCTGGACGCGGTCCCCATGATCACGCTGAGCAACCCGACCGTCAGGATCATCTCCATGACCATTGCGTGGACGTCGGTGATCCCGGCGCCCGGTTCGGTCGCTCCGAGCGACCCGACCTTGCCGAACATCGCCCAGAGCAGGAGTACCGCGAGGGTCGAGCCCAGGAGCTCGGCGATGATGTACCCGGGAACCCGGCGCCACGGGAAGTCGCCGCGCAGGGCGAACCCGAGGGTGACGGCGGGGTTGAGATGGGCGCCGCTCACCGCGCCCATAAACCCCGCGTTCCGCAGCTAATCAGGGTTCTGGGCTACGGCTGGGGCTGAAGCCGCAGGTAGGCGGCCTGCGGCCTGGTGGGAATCCCGATTCGGCATAGATACACGCCTGTCCAATGACATGTTGATCTGCCTCGGAAGATG
>JBKPDO010000422.1:0-28354 GCA_046727955.1 bacterium
CTGCTGGTGCAGCTGACCCAGCCCAGCCAGGGCTTCCGCTGCCCGTTCTGCGGCTTCGCCTTCGCGCCTGGATACGCGACCGTCGCCCCGGCCGTTGGCGCCCGGGTGATGGTCGCGCAGGCGGCCCTGGTCACCGCGCTCGCCGAGCTTGCGTCGATGACCGGCGGCCGGCTCCGCCTCGACCGGGCCACACTGGTCGACCCCGTCGCCGATGCCCTGCCCCAGGTCGAGGTCAAGGCCAAAGCACCCGGCCCGGCCCGCCGCCGCCGTGCCCACCGCTCGCCCGCAGCGCTGCCCCACCACGTCGCAACCACCCCGCAGGAGTGAATCGTCCGCCGGGTGCTGTCCTCGTTCACCGCGGTGCCGGCCGGCACGGTGGCCGCGGGCGGCACCGGGGGAATCAGCCGATGGGGATCGCGAACAGGCTGATGGCCAGGAAGTGGGCGGCGACCCCGACGATCACCAGCAGGTGGAAGACCTCGTGGTAGCCGAACACGGCCGGCACCGGGTCGGGTCGGCGCCGCGCGTACACCAGCGCCCCGGCCGAGTAGACCAGCCCCCCGGCGACGATCAGCAGCCCGCCGGCCACGCCGAGGCGGGCGAACAGCTGCGGCATCGCCACCACCGCCACCCAGCCAAGCGCCAGGTACACCGCCCCGCCGAGCCACCTGGGCGCCCCAGCCCAGGCCAGCTCGAGCACGATCCCGGCCAGCGCCCCGCCCCACACCACCGCCAGCACGACGGTGGCCAGCGTCCCCTTCAGGACCAGCAGGCCAACCGGGGTGTAGGTGCCGGCGATGAGCAGGAAGATCATCGCGTGGTCCAGGCGGCGCATGCGGCGCCGGGCCGACCCGGTCCAGGTGACACGGTGGTACAGGGCGCTCACCCCAAACAGGGCCGACACCGACGCGGCGTAGACGGCGACCGCGAGCGACGCCCTGGTGGTGGCGGCGAGCAGGACCAGCAGCGCGCCGCTGCCGAGCGAGACGAAGAAGGCGTACTGGTGGAACACCCCGCGCAGGCGGGGCTTGACCCGGACCTTGGGGCCGCCCACAGCCGCTATCGAGTCGCCGCCGGGCACGGCGGGTCGGATCGAAGGATCAGGGGCCACAGGCACTCCAGGGACTCCACGGGTTGAGGAAGGCGAGCAGGGGCCGCTGCCAGGTCGACGCGATCAGCGGCGGCGATGGCTCCCGACCGAGCCGAGCCCGGCATCCAAAGGCTAGCAGTGCAGGCGTCGAAGTTGATGAAACCCAGGCCGTTGACGTGTGGCCCGTGGACGCACCCTGGTCGCGCCGCCTACGCTGATCGTATGCGCCACACCCGGATGTACCGCCAGGGGGTCCTGGAGGCCAAGGACTTCCCGGCCGCCCAGATCTCCGACTACCTCGAGGAACCCGGCACGGTCGTGTGGCTGGACCTGTGCGAGCCCGACCGTGCCGACCTGGAGGTCATCTCTCAAGAGTTCGGGCTGCACCCCCTAGCGGTCGAGGACGCCGTCCAGCAGCACGAGCGGCCCAAGCTGGACCGCTACCAGGACCACGCCTTCCTCACCGCCTACGCCGTCGACCTCGACGCGGCCACCGGCAGGCTCAAGAGCAGCGAGCTGGCCGCGTTCGTCACCCCCCGCGCGCTGATCACCGTCCGCAAGGACCCCTGGTTCGACATCGACAGCGTGGTGGCCCGCTGGGACGGCTCGGCCGACCTGGCCGCCCACGGCGTCGGGTTCCTGCTGTGGGGGCTGCTCGACGTCGTCGTCGACGGGCACTTCGCCACCGTGCAGCGCCTCGACGAGGCCATCGAGGGCCTGGAGGACCTGCTGTTCGACGACCGGCCCCGCGGGGCCGAGGTGCAGCGACGCTCGTTCGAGCTGCGCAAGTCCCTGGTGGTCCTGCGCCGGCTCGTGCTGCCCATGCGCGAGGTCGTCAACACCGTGCTGCGCCGTGACCTCGGGCTGGTCGACGAGGCCATGGGCCCCTACTTCCAGGACGTCTACGACCATGTGCTGCGGGCGACGGAGTGGACCGAGTCGCTGCGCGACCTGGTCTCCACCATCGTTGAGACCAACCTCACCATCCAGGGCAACCGCCTGAACACGATCACGAAGAAGGTCACCGGCTGGGCGGCCATCATCGCGGTGCCGACCGCGGTGACCGGCTGGTACGGCATGAACGTCCCCTACCCCGGGTTCGGCCAGCGCGCCGGCTTCGTCGCCTCGATGGCGCTGCTGGTCGTCCTGTCCGGCGGCCTGTACCTCCTCTTCAAACGTCTCGACTGGCTGTGACCTCACGACCAGGGAAGAGCCACCATCAGTGGGCCGCATGAAGGGACGCCCGCGTTTACGACTGAACGAGCGAACGGCCCCCGCGGGGGGCCGGCGGGGGCCATTCGCGCTGGTGCCCTGGAGACGTTGACGGAGTCTGTCCAGGGCCAAGAGGCAGACCGACAAGGAGACAGAGTACAGCCTGCGCCTTGCGTGGCAAGCCGTCGCCCAGCCACGAGTGGCTGGCGCTCACCGCGGCGTCCCGACCTTGAGCAGGGCGGCCAGCTGGGCGCGGTCGGAGATGCCCAGCTTGGCGTAAATGCGACCCAGGTGGTTGTCAACCGTGCGGACCGACAGGTCCAGCCGGGCGGCGATCTCGCGGCTGGAGGTTCGGGCGGCGGCCAGCATGGCCACCTCCCGCTCTCGGGCGGTGAGGGCCGAGGCGAGGGTGCCCGACGCGAGGGCAGGGGTTCGCGCGCCCTGGCAGGCGGCGGCCAGAGCGGCGGCCCGCTCCTGGCTGGCGTTGGCCTTGCCGTCGCGGCCCGCAGCACGGTGGGCGTGGGCGGCGGCAGCCGCCGCCTCGGCCGCCAACAGCAGCGCGCCGAGATCCTCGAAGGCTGCCGCGACGCGGTCAAGGGCCGCCCCGTCCTCGGCCGCCAGAGCGGCCGCCGACGTGGCCTGCACCGGGGCGAACCGTCCTTCGAGCAGGCCAGCCAGCTCCCCCAGGCGCTCCCGGACCGCCGCCGTGGGAGCGCCCAGCCGGCCCACGTCGTACAGTGCGACCGCTTCGAACGTGAACTGCCCGGAGGCCCTGGCCATCTCGGCCGCATGCCTGGCCAGCCGGCCCGCCCGGGTCAGCTCGCCGGCACCGGCCGCAACCCACGCCCGGTCCAGCTCCACCCAAGGGTCGAAGAGGCGGTTGGCGTTACCTTGGCGGGTGTTGGCCCGGTCGAGCCAGGCGGCCGCCGCCGGCTGGTCGCCACGGATCGCGGCCATACTGGCCAGCTCCGCCAGGCAGCAGTGCATGAAACGGTAGGGGTCCTGCTCGTCGAGCAGGGCGACCGCCTCCCGGAACGACGCCTCGGCGGTGGCGACCTGGCCCTGCGCCTTGGCGACCAATCCCCGGAAGCCAGCCCAGCCCCCGGTCTGCTCGGGTGAGCGGTCAGCGACCGCGGCCCGGTACCCGGCGTCGGCGATCGCCCTGGCCTCGGTGAGCCGCCCGGCCCCGAGCAGGAGCTGGCAGTAGGCCAGACTGAGCTGGGTCTCGCCCCAGGGCAGCTCCTCACGGTGCGCCCTGGCCATGGCAAGTCCTCGTTCGGCCACGGCCAGCGCCTCGCCAAGCCGGCCGAGCGAGCCAAGGGCGGGCACAGCGGCGGTCGAGGCCCAGACGAGCGCCTGAGCGGGTGCGCCGGGCCGGTCGAGCACGCGGCCCGAGACCGCCACCGCCTCCAGCAGGCGCCCGTCGAACAACAGGATCCAGGCCAGCATGGCGACCGCCTCCTCGCCACCCTCCTCGGCCACTGCCGCCTGGCGCAGGATCTCCTCCGCCAATGCCGTCCGCTCCAACCCCCAGTAGAGGTTGCCTGCCCGGACGCTGGCCCAACGAGCCCGCTCCGCGTCGCTGCCCTGGTCTGGCGGCTCACCGTCCATGACCGCCACCGCCTCGGCATGCCGACCCTGCCGCTCGAGGGTCTCGGCCAGGAACCGGACGGCGGTCGGGCCGCCGCCCGCGTCGACAGCGGCGCGGACCAGACGCTCGGTCAGCTCGTGGTCGAAGCGGGCGGCGGCCCGACCGGCCGCCTCCAGTAGCAGGGCCGGGCGGGCGGCCACGCCTGCCTCCAGCTGCCAAGCGCCAACCCGCAGGAGGTCATCCCGCCGCCGCAGACCACCGGTGCCGAAGACGGCCGCCAGTTGCTCGGCAACCGCCCGTGCCCGGCTCACCGGCAGCGTCACCCGAAGCACCTCGCCATACAGCGGGTGCGCCAGGCGGGCAAGGACGCGGCGGCCGGACCGCTCCACCGTGAGCAGGCCACTCCGTTCGGCCGCCTCGACCGCGTCCTCGTCGACCAGACGCTCGAGCACGCCAACAGGCAGGGGCTCGCCCCAGGCGACCAGCTCCACGACGGCGCTGGCCGTCTCGCCGAGGGCGGCCAGGTGCGCCTCGACCAGCTCGACCAGCCGAGTCGCGGCGGCCAACCCACCCTTCCACCGCCACACTCCGTCGAATCGGCGCAGAGCACCTGTCTCTAATCCGCCGACGACCAGCTCACGCAGGTACAGCGGGTTACCTTCGGTCACCCGCAGCACCTCCTGCCTGGTCACCCCATCCACCGGCCCACCCACGGCGACGCTGAGCAACTCGGTGGTCGCCTCCGGCGTCAATGTGGGCAGCTCGAGGCGACGGGCCAGACCGTCCTTCCAAAGCGCAACCACAGAGTCGGGAGCCGGCGCGCCTGTCCGCACGGTGGCGAGCACCACCGCCAGGCCACGGAGCACCAGCAGATGAACGAGCGCTGCCGAGGCATCGTCGAGCAGGTGGGCGTCATCGACCGCGAGAACCAGAGGCCGCCCGCGGCTCCGCTCGGCGAGCAGGGTGGCGGCTCGGCGGAGGGTGTCGAGGCGGTCGTCGCCGAGGCGCTCGGCCGGGGGCAGCAGATGGGACACGGCTCCAAACGGGATCGAGGCGGCCGCCCGGGTCGCGGCCACCCATTCGGCGTCCCGCCCGGCCGCCTGCGCCTGGGTCAGGGCCTCCCTGACTAGCCTGGTCTTGCCGACCCCAGCCGCGCCAGCGAGCACCACGCCGCCAACGCTGGCATCGCCGATGGCCGCAACCAGCGCCTCGAGCTCGGCGCGCCGCCCGACCAGCCGCCACGAGACATCCACGAGGTGATGCTATACCGCCGGACCGGCGCCGTAGAGTAATCGACTACTCATGACAGAGCGGACGTCCCCCGATACCGTCCGGGCGGAGCCAGGATCGCTGCTGATTGCTTCAAGACAGGCGCGCCAGCACGGCTGGACGTGCCGCAGTCGCAGCCGCGTCCGGGGGGGACCGCGCCGGGCGGCGGGGGGGCCGCCGCCCGGCGGCGGGCTGCCCGGATGCCCGCGCACTGCTGGTGCGGTGCAGCGATCCCGCACCGTCCGCGCCGACCTTGAGGTGGCAGACCTGCTCGCGCTGGCCAACGGGATCGCGCTGGCCGGCGCAGACACCGGTCAGATCAAGCGACTCCTCGACCTGATCAGACGCGGCGCGGACTCCAAGCCGCTCGGTGAGGTGCTGCCATCCGAGAACGGAGCATGATCCTGATCAAGCCTCTTTGCCGAATACGTCAGTAGAAATAACTATGGTGTGTGTTGTGCCTATCGATCACGGGTAGATCACAGCCCGAGCACGAAACAACAACGGAGGTACGAGGAGGTGCGAGATGACCGCAGCCACACTCGACCTATCGGCCTGGGCCGATGGCCAGCTCGACAGCGATCAGCCCCTCCAGCGGCTCGCCGATGCGGTGGCGGCGCTGTGGTCGGCAGGAACCGGCTTGCCGCTGCAAGCGGCCGCTGTCGCGCTGAATGACACCTGCGTGAGGGTCGTCCTGGCCGAGCCGGAGCCACCCGGCGCACTGCAGGAGCCGCCGGAGGGCGTCCTCAGCCGCCTGGACCGGCCGTTTGGCCGGCGTGCCTGCGAGCTCGCTTCCGTGTTGGAGGCGTCGGCCCGCGAGCTGCTCGGCCGCCCGCTGACCCGGGTGCACGCCAGCGACCGCCGGGATCAGGGGCAGGTTGTCGTCGAGCTGTCGCTGGCACAAGCCTGACCGGTGGTACGAAGCCGGGGAACGCCGTGTGCGGCAAGCCTCCCCCGGCATGCACGGTGACGCCCTCGCAGCCGAAGCCGCGGCCGATCGAGGCGATGTCGGTCGGCGCGAACCTGACGGTGTGGATCTTCGGGTCGAGGATGTGCGGCCGGATCACCGCCCGGGTGCCGCACCGGCGAGCGCGGGGTCGAGGATGACGACGGTGCGCGCCGCCCCGTCGCCCCGGCGGAGGCGGTCGAACGCGGCCTCGATGCCATCGAGGTCAGTGAGGTCGGAGATCCCCACGGCGAGGTCGAGCAGCCCGTCGGCGGCCAGGCGCGCGAGCTCGGCGAGATCCGCGGCCGGATCGCCGGGCCCGTAGTAGGAGCCGCGCAGCCGATCAGGGCCGCCTGCCACATCGGCAGGGCCGGCGGGATCGGGACGGCCGATGCCGCCGGGACCACGCACCGCTCGGCGAAGCACGACACGAAGTTGAAGTGCTTGAGTGGCCGGCCATCAGCCAGCGACAGGCGCGAGGTCCCGTCGAGCAGGCTCCCCGCCCGGGACCGGTCGGCCGCCGTCCGGCAGAGATTCCGCCGTCCCGCCAGGCACTCCAGGCAAGTGCCGCAGCTCGGCACGAAGCAGAATGCCACCGGGTCGCCGGGCGCGACGTGCCCGACCCCCGCACCGACCTCCTCAACCACGCCAGCGCCCTCGTGCCCGGGCACGGTCGGCCAGCGCCCGCCCCCGAGGTGCCCCTCGGCCAGGTGCAGGTCGGAATGGCAGACGCCGGCCGCGGCGACGCGCACGAGCGCTTCGCCGGCGCGCGGCCGTTCGAGCCGGACCTCCTCGACCACCAGCGGCATCGGTGACTCGTGCAGCACCGCCGCCCGCACCAGGGAGGTCTCGTGCGTCACCGGACCTCATCCGTTCCGGTAGGGCTCGAGGGCCTCGAGGTCGGGCGTGACGCCGAGGCCAGGACCGGGCGGGGGCGCGATTGTGCCGTCGGCGGCGACCTCGACCGGCTCGGGGAGCAGCCACCGGCACCGCTAGGAAGGCGTCGACCAGGCGCATGAGGACGTCGTCGACCGCGCCGCGGTAGAAGCCGGTCACGAGCCCGATAGTGGTCCCGGCGAGCGTGCCGATCGCGGTCGCGAGCGGGGCGACGATGAGGATGTCCCGGGCGCCCGCGATGACCCGGGAGAGCACGTCGCGCCCGAGCTCGTCGGTCCCGAGCCAGTTACGTGACGAGGGCGCGGTGAGCCTGTGGACCACGTTGACCGCGAAGGGGTCGTGCGGCTCTAGCAGGCTGCCGAAGATTGCGCACACGGCCCAGAACCCCACGATGACCGCGCCCACCACGAACGTGGGAGAGCGGCGCAGCACGCGCCAGCGCTCCCGGCGGGCGGCCCGCCGCTCCTGCCTGCCTCGCAGGGATTCGAGCTCGGCAGCGACCTCTTCGACGGTGCTCATTCGGCAGCCCCGTAGCGGATGCGCGGGTTGAGCAGCGAGTAGGCGATGTCGGCGAGCAGCGTGGCCGCGAGGTAGACGATGCCAACGACCATCACCGCGCCCTGTAGCAGAGGGAAGTCCTTCTTCTGGGCGGTCAGGAACAACAGCTGCCCGATTCCCTGATAGTTGAAGATGAACTCGATCACCACCAGCCCGCCGATGAGGTATCCCGTCTGGGTGGCGACGACCGCGATCGTGGGCAGCAGCCCGTTGCGGAGCACGTGACGGAAGATCACGGTCCGCCGTGGGAGGCCCTTGAGCACCGCGGTGCGCGTGTAATCGGCGTCCAGCGCCTCGATCATGCCCGCGCGCGTGATCCGAGCAATGTAGCCGAACAGCACGAACACCAGCGGGATCGCGGGCAGGATCAGATAGTAGAACTGCCTGCCCAGCCCGCTCCCGCTGGGCGCCTGGGCGGTGACCGGAAGCAGCCGCAACTCAACGGCGAACACGAGGATCACCACGATGCTCCACACGAACTCGGGGACCACCGTGGCGGACAGCCCGCCCACCGTCACGAGCCGGTCCAACGACCGGCCGTGGGAGAGTCCGGCCACGATCCCGCCCATGATGCCGAGCGGCACCACCATCAGGAACGCCACGAGCGCAAGCTTGAGCGAGTTGAGCAGCGCCGGGCCCAGCAACGAGGACACCGAGACCTGGTAGGAGAGCGACTCTCCCAGCTTCCCGCGCGCCGCGCTCGAGAGCCAGTCCCAGTACTGGACAGCGACGGGCCGGTCCGCCCCGATCCGGTGGTTCAGCGCGGCGACGGCCTGCGGCGCGGCGAAGGGCCCAAGGATGCGACGGCCGACGTCGCCGGGGAGCACGTGGGCCCCGAGGAAGACGATCGTCGCGAGCAGCCAGAGCGTCAGGACCGCGAGCCCGAAGGGCGAGTCGTTGCCCACATCGCCCTTGCCGTTCAACAGCCCCTTGACCAGGTCCGGGCGGTTCAGCAGCAGGGCGACGGCCTGCCGCACGCGCTTGTCGGTGAAGGGCTCTTTGTCCGTGCGCATGTGCACCTGCCGGTGCGCGGCCGAGCGGAGCTCCAGGATCTTGACGTTGGGGTTGCTGAACAGCGGCGCGCCGGTGGAAGCGGAGAACTGGCTCACCACGTCGAGCTGCCCGCTCTGCAGCGCCAGCACCCGCGGCTGCTCCTCGCCGTAGAACTTGAGCGTGATCCCGTCGAGGACGGGGAACCCCGACCCCGCCTGCCAGTAGCTGGGGTTCTTCGCGTAGGTAACGGACGACCCGGTCTTGAAGCTCGTCATCTTCCAGGGGCCAGTCCCGACGAACGAGCTCTCGTACTTGCCGGCGTAGTCATAGTCGGCCGGCAGGATGATCGTGTTGTAGTTGTCCGAGCTCACCAGGTAAGGGAAGCTCCCGTTCGGGGCGTCCAGGTGGAAGGCCACGGTCTGATCGTCCACCACCCGGATGCCGGCCGGTGTCAGCACCCCCGTAAACGCCGAGAGCGCGCTGGAGCCCCCCTTGGGGTCGGAGTGGACCTGAAGGGTCTTGGCCACGTCCTGGGCCTTCATCGGCCGGCCGTTGTTGAAGGTCACGCCCTGGCGGATCTTGAAGGTCCACACCGAGGCATCGGCGTTGTGTGACCAGCTCTCGGCGAGCACACCCGTCAGTTTGAGGTCTTTGTCAGACCAGGTGAGATACTCGCCGGCCTGCCCGAGCACGGCCAGCCCCCCCTCGTCAGCCACCGTGAGGGGATTGACGGCTGCCGTCGGCGCGATGATCCCGACGCTCATCGTGCCGCCCTTTTTGACGGTGGCAGCGCCCCCGCCGGTGGTCTTCGTCGACGACTGCCCGCAGGCCGCGGCCAGGAAGCCGAGCACCCCCACTGACATCCCGAGCACCGTCCCGCGCCGGATGAATTCCCGCCGCGAGATTCGGCCGGCGGCCAGTTCATCGATGAGGTGGTTCTCGAGCTCGGTCCGGCTGGCCCGGACGTTGCCGACCCGGCGTTGCAACTCGTCCACTGCCCACCCCCGGGGATCCCGGAACCGCTGCACGGCCCACCCTCAGCTGTTCGGCGGCCGACGTCAGCGGCCCATGTGCCCTGCTCCTGCAGAGCCTCCCGTCGGGGAGAAATGCCTTCCCTTGCCACGCTTGCGGCGGCCAGGAGTGCCGGAGTGGTGCTGGCGATGGGACACGACAGCGGCCCGCCGGGCGACGACGCGGCGGAGCTGGTCCGGATGGTGGAGGGGGGGCTGCCGCCGCTGGCGGCCATCACGGCGGCCACCAGCGGCGCTGCCCGGGCGTTGGGCCTGCAGGACGAGGTCGGTGTGGTCGCGCCGGGCATGGTGGCCGATCTGGTGGTCATCGATGGCGATCCGCTGGCGGACATCCGTGTCCTCACCGATCGAGCTTCCATCTGGCTGGTCTTCCAGGCTGGCCGGCCGGTGGCCGGCCGCGCCGTCGAGGGTGGCGAGGGCGGCGGGTTGGCGCGCTGGACCTGACAACCCGTATTGGCTTGCTGGTTGCGGTCGGCTCATGGGACTGAGAGGCCGGTGTGCCGCGGAACGGCGCAGGCCAGCTAGCGACGGCGTGGCCTGGGCTCGCGGGGCGGGCGGGTGGACTCGCGGCGGTGGAGCACTGGAACTTTGACGACCCGCCGGCCGCGCGGCTTGCCGTCGATGGCGGCGGCGACGAGCTGCACCGCCACGCGGATGATCCCCTCGCGGTCCCAGTCGAACGTCGTCAGGGGCGGGGACAGCAGGCCCGACACGGGGTGGTTGTCGTACCCGATGATCGAGAGGTCGGTGGGGATCCGCAGGCCCAAGTCCCGAGTTGCCGCATACCCACCGTAGGCGATCGAATCGGAGAGGCAGAACAGTGCGGTCGGCCGGTCGCGCGCGCGGAGCACCTTCCTGGCCGCCTGTGTGGCCGTGGCGAGGGAGTGGGGCGATGCCCGAACGGTGACGTCGAGGCCGAGCCGGTCTGCCTCGGCCAGCACGTGGGTGTCCGTCGGGCGGTCCGGGGTGCTGGGCTGGGTCGAGGTCAGCACCGCGACGCACCGGTGCCCGAGCTGGTGCAGGTGCTCCAGCGCCAGTGTCACGCCGGTCCGGTTGTCGAACAGGACCTCGCCGGCGGGCCGCGCGCCCTGCAGGGAGTCTCCGATCGCCACCACGGGCACGGTCTCGGTGAGGTCAGCCCACAGCGGCGCGGAGGGGTCCAGCGGGAACACGAGGAGACCGTCGACCCGCTGGTCGCATAGCTGCAACGCCAGAGCCTGCTCGCGTTTCGGTTCACCGCCCGCGTCCACGATGAGTGCGTACAGGTCCCGCGCGAGCAGCTCACGTCCGACGCCAGCGGCCACCTGCTGCTGCCACAGGTCCTCCAGCGAACCGTAGAGCACCCCGACCATGCCCGTCCGGCCGCTCGCCAGCGCGCGGGCGATCGGATGGACCTCGTAGCCGAGCTCGGCGGCCACCCGGCGGACTCGCTCCTCGGTTTCCTTGGAGACGTGAATGCCGCGCAGGGCGTAAGAGACGGCCGCGGTGGACAGTCCGGCGGCCTCCGCGACCTGCCTGATGGTGGCTCGCTTGCGTGGCTTCGACATGAGAACAGGCTACCCCGGGACGATTGTCGTGGTCCTGTCATAGTCCGCAGAGGTGAGGCTGCTTGACATGGGCTCAAGTGAAGCGATTCACTGAAACGCTTCACGAAACGGCTCGCTTCTGGAGTGTCCGCATGCGCGTCGATGTTCATCAGCACCTGTGGCCCGACTCGCTCGTGGATGCGCTGCGCAGGCGCCGGCAGGCGCCGCGGATGGCCGGCTGGACCCTGGTCCTGGACGGCGAGCCAGACTTCGCCGTCGACCCGGCCGACCACGACGTCGTGCGGCGTCAGGCCCAGGCGCGCGAGGACGGACTCGATCTTGTCCTCGTGTCCCCGTCCAGTCCACTCGGCATCGAATGGCTTCCGGCGGAAGAGGCGCTGCCGCTGCTGGATGCCTACCACGAAGGCGTCCTCCCGTTGCCCGCGCCGTTCCAGGCCTGGGCCTCGGCGTGCCTGAGCGACGTCGACCCCGCCCAAGTGGACAAGCAACTACGCCGGGGGTGCGTCGGGTTGCAGCTGCCGGCGACCGCAGTCCTCGACGCGCAGGGGTATGAGCGCTGCGCGTCGCTGCTGGACCTGCTCGAGGCACATGACCGCCCCGTGTTCATTCACCCGGGCGCCGCCCCGCCGGCGCTGCACGGCGCCCCGAAGTGGTGGCCTGCGCTGGTGCCGTACGTACAGCAGATGCATGCCGCCTGGTTCGCGTTCCGGGCCTTCGGCCGGTCGGGCCACCCGCGGCTGCGGGTCTGCTTCGCGATGCTCGCCGGCCTGGCGCCCCTGCACGGGGAGCGCCTGCGGGCACGCGGCGGTGACCGGGGCGCGGTGGACCCGAACGTCTTCGTCGAAGGCTCGTCCTACGGGACGCGCGCGGTCGATGCCGTCGTCCGCGTCCTCGGCGTCGACGCGGTCGTGCTCGGCTCGGACCGGCCGTACGCCTGCCCAAGCGACCTCGGCCTGGGCGTGGCGGCTGCGCACGCCATGGACACCACGAACCCGATCCGGCTGCTCGACCTCGAAGGGGTGATGGGATGATCTGGGAGGCGCTGCCCGCGCGGATCCTCGACAAACACGAGCTCCAAGCGCTCGTCGACGACCTCGCGACCCGGCCTGAGCTGTGGCGCGAGCACGTTGCGTTCTCCCACGAGAAGCGCCACTACGTCTCGCTGTACCGCGACGAGCACGTGGACGTCTGGCTGCTGTGCTGGACCAGGACCAACGACACCGGGTGGCACGACCACGACATCTCCTCGGGGGCGGTCCAGGTCGTGCAGGGCGCCGTCACCGAGTCCAGCCCACGGCTCGGCGGCGAGCACGTCGTCACCGTGCTCTCCGCCGGCCGGTCGTTCTGCTTCGGGCCGGATCATATCCACCGGATGAGCGGCGAGGGCGAGGGCAGCGTGACCATCCACGCGTACTCGCCACCGCCCTGGCGGCTCGGCCAGTATGCCATCGGCGCTGACGGCATCATGCGCCGCATCTCGGTCAGCTACGCCGAAGAGCTGCGCCCGTTCGACCCGGCGGCCTGACGTGCGCGATCCGTCGGCCCCGCTTGGTAGGCTGGCCCGGGGTGTCGGAGATGACGATCACGCTGGACGGCGGGGGCCTCACCTGCGAGCACGTCCGGGCGGTGGCCCGCGACGGCGCACCGGTCGAGGTCGCCGCCGCGGGCATGGAGCGGGCGCGAGCCGCGCACAAGGTCGCCCGCGAGGTCGCGGCCCGGCGGCCCGTGTACGGCGTTACGACGGGGGTCGGCGCGAACCGCACCGTCGCCGTCGGTGCGGGCGATAACGCCAGCCACGGCCTGTGCCTGCTGCGCAGCCATACCGGCGGCGCCGGTCCACTACTGGCCCGGGCGAGCGTGCGCGCGATGCTCGTCGTACGGCTCAACCAGCTGGCCGCGGGCGGCTCGGGGGTCGACCCGGCGTTGCTGGAGGTGCTCGCGGAGGCGCTCAACCGCGGGCTCACCCCCCGCGTGTTCCGGTACGGCGCGGTCGGCACGGCAGACCTGACCGCCTTGGCCTCCACCGCCCTGTGCATCCTCGGGGAGCGCCCGTGGGACGGTGGCTCCACGCCGGCCCACCCGTTCGGGTCCTCCGACGCGCTCGCCTTCATCAGCAGCAACGCGGCCACCGTTGGGGAGGCCGCCCTCGCGTGTCACGACCTGCGCCGGCTGCTCCGTGCCGGCCCGGTGATCGCGGCCCTGTCCTTTGTAGCGGTGGACGGCTCGCCGGAGCCGTACGCCCCGGTCGTGCACGAGTCCCGGCCGCACCTGGGCCAGTGGGCTGTCGCGGCGCGGATGCGCGAGCTGCTCGGGACCAGGGCCCGGCGGCCCGCCCGGCGCATCCAGGACCCGTACGGCCTCCGCGTGCTCCCCCAGGTCCACGGCCCCGCGGTCGACGCGGCCGAGGACCTGGAGCGCGTCCTGACCGTGGAGATGAACGCGGCCGGGGAGAACCCGCTGGTCGACGTGCGCGCCCACGACGTGCTTCACAACGGCAACTTCCACACCGCCTACCTCACCCTGGCCCTCGACAAGGCGCGCGCCGCGCTGTTCCAGACCGCCGCGCTGTCCGTGGCCCGGTCCGGCGCCCTCGCCGAGCCGGAGTCCACCGGGCTGCGACCGTTCCTCGCCGACGGCCCGGAATCGAGCTCCGGCGTGATGATCCTCGAGTATCTCGCGCACTCGGCTCTTGCCGACATTCGGCACCAGGCCGCGCCGGCCGCGCTCGGCAGCGCCGTGCTCGCCCGCGGCCTCGAGGAGCACGCAAGCTTCTCCACGCAGGCTGCGTGGCGCACGACCGAGGCGCTGCCGGCGTACGAGATCGTGCTCGCCTGCGAGCTCGTCGCCGCCGTCCGGGCCCTGCGGCTTCGTGCCGTCACCCTGTGGCCGGGCCCGTTGCGGGAGGCGTACGAGCGGGCCTGCTCTGTCCTGGACCCGGCCACCGAGGACCGGCCGCTCGACGACGACCTGGCCGCAGCCATCCGGCTCCTACCGGAGCTGGCGCAGGGATAGGTCATGGGGCCGTGCGCACGAAGTCATCGGCTGGGCCTCAACCGGTCGGTGGAGAGGTCCGCGACCGCGACGAGAGAGGGGCCGCAATGACCGTGAGCAGGTTCGCCGGACGGCCGCCCGAGCCGTGGATGCTGGTCGATGTGGACAAGCTGGTGCAGGCCTACTACGAGCGGCGGCCCGATGCGTCGGAGCCGTCGCAGCGGGTCGTCTTCGGCACTTCCGGTCACCGCGGCTCGGCCTTCAGGACGGCCTTCAACGAGGCGCACATCCTCGCCACCACCAACGCGATCTGCCGCTACCGCCGACAGCACGGCATCGATGGGCCGCTGTTCCTGGGCCGGGACACCCATGCGCTGTCTGAGCCAGCCTTCCGCAGCGCCGTCGAGGTGCTCGCCGCCAACCATGTGGAGACCGTGGTGGACAGCGCCGGTGGGTACACGCCTACGCCGGTGATCTCCCACGCGATCCTCACCTGGAACCGCGGCCACAACGACCAGCTGGCCGACGGGATCGTGGTGACCCCGTCCCACAACCCGCCCGAGGACGGCGGCTTCAAGTACAACCCTCCCAGCGGCGGCCCGGCCGACACCGACATCACCGACTGGATCCAGAACCAGGCAAATCGGCTGTTGGCCGCCGGCCCGGACGAGGTTCGGCGGGCACCCTACGAGCGGGCCGTCGCGACGGTGCGCCGCCACGACTACGTGGCTGCATACGTCGACGACCTGCCCACCGTGGTGGACGTCGACGCCATCCGCGAGTCGGGGACCCGCCTGGGCGTGGACCCGCTGGGCGGGGCGAGCGTGGCGTACTGGCAGGCCATCGCCGAGCGCCATCGCCTGGACCTCGAAGTCGTCAACGACCAGGTGGACCCGAGATTCGCCTTCATGCGGGTCGACTGGGACGGCAAGATCCGCATGGACCCGTCGTCGCCCTCCGCGATGGCCGGGCTGGTCGACCTGAAGGATCGCTTCGACGTGGCGTTCGGCAACGACGCCGATGCCGACCGGCACGGCATCGTGACCCCGGGCGCCGGGCTGCTCAACCCCAACCACTACCTGGCCGTGGCCATCAGCCACCTGTTCGGCGGCCACCGGGACTGGCCGGAGACGGTCGCCGTGGGCAAGACCGTGGTGTCGAGCAGCATGATCGACCGGGTGGTGGCCGATCTCGGCCGGCGGCTGGTCGAGGTCCCGGTGGGCTTCAAGTGGTTCGTGGACGGGCTGCTCGACGGCTCGCTCGGCTTCGGCGGCGAGGAGAGCGCTGGCGCGTCGTTGCTGCGGCGCGACGGCAGCGTGTGGACCACCGACAAGGACGGGATCGTGCTGTGCCTGCTCGCGGCCGAGATCACCGCCACCGGTGGCAGCGACCCTGGTGTGCTCTACGAGGACCTGGCCGACCGCTTCGGTCGCTCGGCGTACCGGCGCATCGACGCCCCGGCCAGCGCGGAGCAGAAAGACGTGCTCAGGCGGCTCTCCGCGGGGCAGATCGAGGTGGGCGAGCTCGCCGGCGAGAAGATCATGGACGTGCTGACCTTGGCCCCGGGCAACGGCGCCCCGATCGGCGGGCTGAAGGTCATGACCGAGCACGGCTGGTTCGCGGCCCGTCCGTCCGGCACCGAGGACGTGTACAAGCTCTACGCGGAGAGCTTTCTCGGCGAGGATCACCTGGAGCGCATCATCGGCCAGGCGCGGCAGATCATCGCCAGGGCCATGGAGGCGGCGGGCCCCTGAGGACGCCGCCGCGCCCGGCCGAAGGCGCTGCCGGTGGATCCGACGCTGCGCCGCGGGTCAGCGGGAGTAGAACTCGACTACGAGCCGCTCGTCACAGATGACCGGGATCTCGGCCCGCACCGGCAGGCGGACGAGCTGGGCCTTGAGCGCCTCGGCATCGACGTCGAGGTACGGAGGAGCGGCGGCGGCGTACCCGCCGGCGGCCGCGATCAGGAACGGCGTCTTGGACCTGCTCCACTCCGCGACCTCGATGACGTCGCCCGGGCGGAGGTGGAACGACGGCCGGTCCACCCGGCGCCCGTTCACCGTGATATGGCCGTGGGCCACGGCCTGCCTTGCCTGATAGATCGTCCGGCTGAAGCCGGCGCGGAGCACCAGCGCGTCCAGCCGGGTCTCGAGGTCGACCAGCAGCGCCTCCCCGGTGCTGCCGCCGCCTCGTGCCGCCCGGGCCAGCGCCAGGCGCAGCTGCGCCTCGCTGAGGTCGTACTGCGCGCGCAGCCGCTGCTTCTCGAGCAGGCGCGTCTTGTAGTCGGACGTGCGCTTGCGCCCGCGGCCGTGGTCGCCGGGCGGGTACGGCCGCCGCTCCAGGTGGCGCGCCGCCTTCGGGGTCAGCGGGATGCCGAGCGCGCGGCTCAGACGGACCTTCGACCTGGTTCTGTCCATGTGCCTCACCTCCTTTCCTGGTCGAACGAGGTCTCCGGACAGACAACGGATTGGGCGCGGCGGTATTCCATGGTCCAGCTCCGTCGCGCGCTGCTGCATATTTCGCGCCTGCGTGGACAACAAAATGGGGGCCGCGCTGAGCCAGGCTACGCTCGCTCCGACGGTTGCAGCACCACGCGGACAGCGGCCGGCAGCATCTGGAGCAGGTCGTCCATCTCCCCGGCGGTGACGTGTTCGCGGAGCACCTCAGTGGCGGCCTCCGCCGCTATGGACGCCTCGGTCGGCCCGGCGAGCTGCGCGGCGCGCGTTGTCGCCGCGCAGGTAGTCCTTGATCGCCTCCAGGTGCTCGCCCATGGCGGGCAGCGCCGCCGCCTCGGCCTCGTCCAGGCCGAGGGCGACGCCGAGGTGCTGGTTGATGTCGGCATCGATGGCGAGCACGGGCAGCCCCTGTGCTGCCAGGTGCCTGGCGAGCAGCGACGCCAGGGTCGTCTTGCCGCTGCCGCCCTTGCCAACGAACGCGATCTTCACGGTGGCTGGTCCTCATGGAGTACGTACGCTTCGAGCGTCCTGGATAGTATGGGATGCTGCCTGGGCGAGAAGTATTGATTCTCGTTCTCAGCAAGTCAAGTATGCACCGCCTAGCCCTTGGGCTGGAGCGTCGCGCAGGCGAGCAGCAGCGCCCTGGCGCCCTGGGCGGTGTCGGCGGCTTCGGCGTGCTCGTGCGGGTTGTGGCTGCCATTGGTGGAACGGACGAACAGCATCCCGGTCGGCACGCCGATGACCGCAAGGTTCTGGGCGTCGTGGCCGGCCATGCTCGGCAGCCGCGGCGCCTCCACCCCCAGGCGCTCGCACGCCGCTGTCAGCGCGCGGGCGACCTCCCCGCTCATGGGCACAGGGGCCGCGTCGCCCAGCCCCTCCACCCGCCAGCCGAGCCCACGCCGCTCGCAGATCCGCTCGAACCGGTCGACGATGACAGCCAGCGCATCAGCACGGCGCTGCGGCGACACCGACCGCACGTCCAGCGAGAAGGTCGCCGAGCCCGGCACGACGTTCTGGGCCCCCGGCGAAACCTCGATCTCACCGACCGTGGCAATGGCCCCACCGGCGGCCGCCGTGGAGACCTCCTCGACCGCCAGCACGCACTCGGCCGCTGCGGCCAGTGCGTCTTTGCGCTCCCCCATCGCCGCGGCGCCGGCATGGTCGGCCCGCCCAACGATCTGCACCCGGCCGTGGTAGAGGCCGACGATCGCCGTCACCACCCCGAGCGGGCACCCGCGCCGCTCCAGCTCCGACGCCTGCTCGATGTGCAGCTCCAAGTAGGCGCGGACCGCGTCACGATCCAGCGCGGCGCCCTCCGGCCGGACGGGGCGGCCCAGCAGCTCGGCGGCCGCCTGAAGCGCGCTGGTACCGCCGACGTCACGGCGCTCCCACGCCCCCGCCGGGAGCACGCCGCACGCCGCCGCGCTGCCGAACAGGCCGGTGCCGAAGCGCACGCCCTCCTCGCCGGTCCAGGCCACGACGTGGAGCGGCAGGGCGATCCCGGCCTGGTGGAGCGCCTCGGCGACCTCTGCCGCGGCGATCACGCCGAGCGCGCCGTCGTAGGCTCCGCCCCGCGGGACGGTGTCGAGGTGCGAGCCGACCAGCACCCTGGGTCCACCTCCCGCCCGGCAGTGGAGGTTACCGGCGTCGTCCTGGCCGCACTGGTAGCCGAGCGGCGCCAGCCATGAGCACACCAGGTCCCGTGCCGCCTGCTCCTCGGCGGTCAGCCCAAGCCGGGTGATGCCCCCAGCCGGGTCGCGGCCGATCGCCGCCAGGGCCTCGATCCGATTGGCGATCCGGTCGGCGCTCACCGCCGCCAATGCGCTCTCCATCCTCATCGTCGCCCAGCCCATCGTCGCCCAGCCCCTGTCTCCTTGTCCCGCGCTGCCCTGCCACCTACCAGGCCGCTCCGGATCAGGTGCGGATGCGTCCCGAGAGCGACCGGCGGGCCAGTGGTCCGCCCACCGACGACCTCGTGGGTGCATATATACGCTCACGCAGCCTATCGGCATTTATACGAGAGAACCGATCGACGGGTCCTCGATACCCGCACCATCGCCGCTGACCGGCTTCCCCGGCTTCGCGGGTGTAACAGCGCGAACGGCCCGGGCGCTTTCAAAGCGGGGGCCGAATCCACGTGGGCAAGGGCCGAATCGACGTGGGCAAGGGCCGAATCGACGTGATTGAGATCGCGGCTGCTGGATTTCGAGTGGTTCTGGAACACGAGCAGGTACTGGGAGGGCCAGAATGAAGCTGCTTCGCTCGATCACCACGTCGTTCATCGTGCTGGCGACGCTCGCGGGTACCTCGTTGCTCGCAGGTGCCGGTGGGGCTGCTGCCGCCGTCGCCGCGCCGTCTGCGACAGGCGTGAGCGCGCCCCTCGACGTGACCCGCGACCAGTTCGCCAACAACGAGGAGTCGCTGGGCATGAGCCCGGACGGCAGGCTGCTGGCGGGGGCGTGGAACGACTGGGAGTTCAACGACGGCTGTGGCTTCAGCTATTCGGCCAACGGCGGGACGAGCTGGGCCCCAGAGACGTTCGTCCCCGGCATGACCCAGTTCACCAACAGCCCTGACGTCCCCGGCACGGGCAGCTTCGAGATCGCCGGTGACCCGGCCGTCGCCTTCAACCCCAAGTTCGGCACCTTCGACGTGGTGTGCCAAGCGTTCAACGGCAGCCCGCCGTTCGAGATCCAGCTCTTGGCGACCTCCTTCGACCCGGCCAAGGCGAACCCGCGCGCGGACGTCAACTTCAGCTACGGAACGGCGGTCGGCGGCGCGCCCGCCTGGACCGCCCCGGCGGCGGTGACCAGCGGCCACTCCAACGGCACCCAGAAGGGGAGCAACGGCCAGTTCCCCGACCACGAGACCATTGCGGTGGACACCGGCAGTGGCCCGGGGCACCACTTCGGCCGCCTGTTCGTGGCGTGGGCGGAGTTCAACGGCCTGGGTCGGTCACCGATCGACCTTGCCTACTCCGACGACAACGGGCAGAGCTGGACCGGCCCGATCCGCGTCAGCGATCAGGGCCACCAGTTCGACCAGGATGCGCGGCCGTCCATCGGTCCGGACGGCACGGTCTACGTCACCTGGGTCAACGGGCCCAACGAGACCAGTTTGAAGAACAACGTCGTCATGGCGGCGATGTCCACCGACGGCGGCAGCACCTGGAGCCCGAGCGTCACCGCGGCGCCGATCGTCGCGCCGATCCCTGGCCGGCTCCCGAACTCCAGCTACCGGGTGTTCACCGACGCCTGGTCCACGGTCGACCAGGCCAGTGGCGAACTCGTCATCGGTTACACCGATAGGAAGAGCGGCGCCGCCAACATCTACGCGGTGCACAATCTCCACGCCGGTGACCTCTCCGCGTGGAGCGCGCCCGTCCGCGTCAAGGCGAGCTCGAACCAGCAGTTCTTCCCATGGCTGGCGTCGGCGCCGGGCGGACGGGTGGACCTCGTCTTCTACGACCGTGCCTGCGACCCGGCCGACACCCGGAATTGCGTGACGCTGGCGTCGACCCTGGACTCTGGCCAGAGTTGGGGCATCACAGCGCTCACCAGCAGTGGCTTCGACGGTGACCAGTTCCAGGCGTGCCTGGCGTTCGTGGAGCCGCCCAATTGCGGGTTCTTCTTCCTGGGCGACTACATCGCCGTGGCGTCGACCGACAGCGTCGCCCAGGTCCTGTGGACCGGCAACGGGCCGAACGCCATGGACGTGTTCAGCCAACACGTCAGCTTCTGAGGACCGCCGACCGAACCTCGCCTTCGCACTCGGCGGGCTCCGGCGGCCTGAACCGCCTTGGGTTGGGTCGAGCTCCGGCAGACCTCGTGCGGTGACGGCTGTGTTCTAGCGGTGGCCGCTGTAGGAGATCGCCTGCTGGAACGTCGGCCGGTTGGTCCAGCGCATCGTGATCGGGAAGCTCGGCAGGAACCTGATCCGCTCCGCGGTCGCGTCTGAGCGCCACTGGGCCGGGTCGTTGGTGCCCTGGGCCGCAGCCAGCGCATCGCCGGCGTCCCTCAGCGCCTGCCATAGCGAGCTCCGGCACGCGGTCAGGTCGCCGGCTCCGCAGAAGCGCGTCTTGAACGCTCCCGCCACCGGCTGGCCGGCCAAGCTCCGCAGGTCCTTGTCGACGTAGCCATACCAGCCGCTCCCGTACGACGAGCCCTGGCTATTGGCCCTGTTGTCCCGGGAGATAAGGCTGGCAAGATCGGCCAGTTGCGGTCCGAGCACCGGGCGCATCACCGCGTCGGCGATCCTGGGCCAGGCCGCATCCATGATCGCAGCGCCCGGGTCATCGATCTTGCCGTCGAGGTCGCGATCCAGACGACTGGAGCCCTTCGCCCGCCATTGCTCCAGCAGATCGAGCATCCGCGGCTCGCGCGGACTCGGGGCGGCACTGTTGCCCAGCACCCCTTCGATCGCCGGCAGCACCTCAGCGTTGCGGAGGTCCTGCGTGGCGGCGCGGTTCATGGCGGCCACCAGCGAACCGAGCGAGTGCTTCTCCACCCGGGCGACCGCGTGTTGCAGCAACTCGGAGCGATGCACCGATCCGTAGGCCCACTCGTCGTCGGCGGCGGTCCACCCGGCGGCCGGCTTGTTGTTCCAGTTGACGATCATGCTTCCGCTGGGATTCACCGCCTGCGGGTGCTTGAAGGCGGGCAGGAAGCCCTGCCACTCGTAGGCGCCCGTGCCGATGGTCGGCAGCCCCAGGTCAACGCCGTCGGCGCGCACCGGCACGCGGCCGCTTGAGAACATCGCGGTGTTCTGGTTGTCCGCGTAGACCCAGTTGAACGTGAACTCGATCTTGGACGCGGCGGCGATGAAGCTCGCGGGGTCGTGGACCGCGTTGCTGTTGAGGTCGGCGAATCCCAGCGCGCTCATCAGCTCACGTCCGCGGGTCGAGCGCTTGTTGGAGATCGCCACGCGCACGCCGTTCGATCTCGCGTACCCGCTCACGGGCCCGTGGACCGTCTCGTTGAACACCACCGGACCAGCCGGCGGCCCGGGCCCGGGGCCGAGCGTGCCCGCGTCGAACGGGGTCATAGCGAGGCAGTCGCCGTTGAACACATACTTCGTGTCGACGCCTCCACACAAGGTCTCGACGTACTGGTCGACGATGTCGGTCCCTGACGACGTGGCGCTCCAGGAGAAATCCTGCCCGCGGCCGAGCTGCACGTAGGGGCCCGATCCCGGGAAGGACGCCCCGCGGGCGTCGATGCCGCCGCCGTGCAGGTCGGCCTCGAAGAGGGCCTGCGGGTACAGGTACCCGACCTGCGGGCCGGCAACGAACAGCGGGTGACCGTTCTGGGACAGATCTGCCCCGAGCAGCAGAGCGTTGCTCGCGCTCCTCTGCGCAGACTGCGCGGTCGCCGCGGCCTGCGCGGCCGAGGCGCCGATGCTGCCCGCGTCGATGACGGCGTTGCCGGTCCCCTCCCCCGAGACCAGCTTGAACTTACCAGGCAAAGTGACCGGGGCCTCCGGGTCGTTCTGCTCGCGCAAGTCGTTGAAGACCTTGCGGCCGGCGCCGTTGCCAAGCCGCTGCTGCAGCGCTGACAGGAACTGCGCCCGCCGCGCCTCGTCGCCGCCGCCCTTGCCGAACCGTGCCCCGACCAACGCGGCCACCGCCACGACGTCGTTGCGGGTCCAGGCTGGCCCGGGCACGCCTGCCAGGGAACGGGCGTCGTTGATCCCCTGGAGGTAGTCGTCGATGTCCCGCACGATCTGCTGCCCGGCCGCCCCCTGGCTCTGCAGCAGCTGGATCTGCTGCGCGAGAAACGCCTCGGTCTGGACGCTGGGAGTGAACTGCCGCAGGCTCAACACGATCTGGAACGGGTCGATGCCCGGCGCGTCGACCGCCGCCAGCCGCCCAGGCCCACGCAGCAACTCCATCAGCGGGGCACGGTCCTCGACCGTCACCCAGCCCGCGCCGTACATCACGTCGCCACGCGTGTCGCCGAAGACATGCGCCACGCCCCTGCTGTCGCGGTCGATGTGCAACCCGGGCCGCGCCGGCGGCCGCTCGACGCGCTCGGGCTCCTCGCTGCCCAAGCCAAAGATGTTCGGCTTGAAATAGGTGGGCAGGTCCGCGTCGCGGACCTGGTCGAACAGCGGCGTCAGGCCGTCGTAGAGGGGAATCTGATCGGCCGAATGCGGACCCGGGGTCGGGCTGCCGGACTCCCCCGGAGGGAGCACGTTCCAGGCTTCCCCCGGCGAGGAGAAGTCGGGCAGGCCGCCGGCAGACGCCCTCGGCGCCAGCCCACCAAGCGCGGCAGCCACCAGGACGAGCCCGACGACGACGCCACCGCGTCGCCGCATCCTCCCCTTGCCAGCCCCTCGCCTCGGCGTGCTCCCTGACCGCCGTAGGCGTGTCCCTCGGTAGCGCGAAAAGGGCCTCATCGGCACTCCCTTTCCGACACCCTCCCGGTCCCCGTCTGGTCCCGGAACGGGTTCCCCTTCTGTGGCGCCGCGGCCTGCCCGTAAAGTCGCCGCTCGTCCCTTGATCTGCGCGTGGGAGCTTCCCAGAGCGAAGCTCGGCAGCGCAACCTCCTCCTACGACACTCCTTCCTCCCAACAGCTGCTCCAGCTTGTGGCGATCCTCGGCCAGGCTCAAGACGGCCGACGCCTCATCGGCCTGGTCGACGTGCTGGGACGGCCCCCAGCGTGCCGCTGCCCGTGTCACCATCGGGGCATGGACGCCACGAGGATCGACCGCTGGCTGTGGGCGGTGCGGCTGGTGAAGACACGTTCCCTGGCCGCGCAGGCCTGCCGGGCCGGGCACGTGCAGATCAACGGGGTGCGGGCCAAGCCCGCCGCGCCGGTCAACGTCGGCGACACGGTCCGGGCTCGGCTCGGGGGCCGGGAGCGGGTCGTCGAGGTGGCCCGGCTGCCCGGCAGCCGCGTCGGTGCCGAGCTGGCCGCTGCGTGCCTGATCGACCGCAGCCCGCCGCCGCCCCGCGATCCCCTCGCGGGACTCGGTCCCCGCAACCCGGGTGCGGGCCGCCCCACCAAGCGTGACCGCCGCCAACTCGACCAGGCCCGCGGTCGCCGCGCCTGACCCTCGGCGTCGGTGGCGGGGATAGTCCCGGTGCGCTTGGGCCGGCCTCAGGGTTGGAGTTGCTCGGGCAGGTCGAAGTGACGGAGGGCCTCCGGGGTGAGGAACACGGTGAGTTCTTCGATCTGGGTGCCGCGCAGGGTGAGCACGGTGACGCCGTGCGGCGTGAAGCTCCTCGTCGCCTCGTTCCAGGTGTAGGCGCCAAACGCCAGCTGGCCGTTCGCGCGGATAGGAATCAGGCGCCAGCGATCCACGCCCGCAAGCGGCCAGCCTCTGAGGAAGGCGGCGACCGCGTTGCGCCCGCCGTACCAGGTTGGCAGTGGCGGCATCGTCATCCTTGCATCGTCGGCCAGCATGGCGACGACCGCGTCGACGTCGTTGCGCTCCCACGCGGCGACATAGTGGTCCACGACGTCGCGCAGCGCGGCGTCGCCGAGGAAGCGCAGCGTCGCCTGCTGGCTCTGCTGGGGGAGCCGCTCGTCGACCGTCTTGTGAGCACGCTGCAGGGCGCTGTCCACCGAAGGCGGCGTCGTCTGGAGCGCCTCGGCGGTCTCGCGGGCCGAGAAGCCGAGCACGTCCCGCAGGATCAGCACGGCGCGCTGTCGCGCCGGCAGATGCTGCAGCGCCGCCAGAAAGGCGAGCTCGACGCCCTCGCGCTGCTCGTAGCGGGCCTCGGGGGTGGCCAGGCCGTCCTGGAGCCCAAGTTGCTCGTCGGGGTAGGGGTCCAGCCACACCGATTCGACCAGCGGCTCGCCTGGGCCGTCGTGGGGATCGGCGGCGGGTGCATAGTCGATCGGCAGCACCCGCTTGGGCCGTCGCTGGACGGCCTTCAAGCAGGCGTTGGTTGCGATCTTGTACAGCCAGGAGCGAAGCGAGCTTCGTTCCTCGAATCCGGGCAGCCCGCGCCAGGCGCGCAGCAGCACCTCCTGCAGTGCGTCCTCGGCATCGGGGACCGAGCCGAGCATCCGGTAGCAGTGGGCGTGGAGCTCGGCGCGGTAGGGCCCGATGAGCTGACCGTAGGCCTGCCCGTCACCCTGGCGGGCGGCCTGGAGCAACTCGCGCTCGTCAGGGGTCGACGCTATGCGAGCGGGGCTCGGCTTGCGCTCAGGCTGGGTCGTCATCGCTTGGCCTGCCAGAACGCGATCTCGCCGCCGGCGGGGGTCACGAGGACACTGCGCCATCCCGCCGGGCCCTCGCGGGGCTCCAGCAACACCGATGCCCCCAGTCGGCACGCCCGCTCGGTGAGCGCCTCGACATCGTCGACGTCGACGTAGGGCAGCCATAGGGGGCGCCGGGTGCCGCACTCGACGATGCCGCCACTGAACCCGCCCAGCTCGAGCGCATGGTAGGAGCCGGACCCGGCCTGGACCCGCTCCGGGCGCCAGCCCAGGAGCCGCAAGTAGAACGCGCTGGCGCGCGCTAGGTTGCCGGTGTGCAGCTCCAGGTGCACGACCCGGCTGGGATGGGATCCATTCATGCTCATAGCTGTTAGATCCATGTGGTATTCAGATCGCTCATCGTCGCACCCTCTTCCCTGTGGACGTCGCCTCATCCCGCTCATTGTGAGAGGAGGCCATCACCCAACCGGATTGAGACCAGCGGGTGTGAGCAGGTAGGCGTCCTGGTCGTGGCTGGGGTCGATGGCGAGGTCGACGATGGTCTTGCCGACCTGCTCCGGGGTGAGCGTCGGGCCCAGACCCTCCAGGAAGGTGGCGATGTCCACGCCCTCTCGCTTGGCGTAGGCGGCGACTCCGGTCGCGCCGAGGTCGGTGGCTGGTGTCAGCTTGGGGAGCACGGAGGTGAAGCGGATGCCGAGCGCCGCCCGCTCGGACTCGGCGGCGGCGTAGGCGGTGAGGAACCTGATAGTGGCCTTGGCGCCCGCGTAGCCGCCGCTGAGCGGCGAACCCTGCAGCGCGGCTCCGCTGGACAACGCGATGACCACGCTGCCCGGGTCGAGGGGAGCCAGCAGCGCCTCGCGGGTCCAGTGGAACGCGTGCTGGACGTCGACGTCCCAGGTGCGGCTGAACGTCTGCCAGGTGTGGTGGTGCAGCGGTCGCGACAGCGGGCTGACGCCAGCGTTGAGCACCAGCGTGCGCGGACGGTAGGCGTCGATGAGCTGGCCAGCGATGGTGGGGTCGGTCGCGTCGGCGGCCACAGGGGTGAACGTGTCGCCAAGCTGGCTGCGCAGCTCCTGGAGCCGGGCGTGGTCGCGGGCGACGCCGACGACGGTTGCGCCGGCTTGGGTGAGCGCGGTGGCGACGGCGCGGCCGAAGCCTCGGCTGGCGCCGGTGACGAGCGCTGTGGTTCCTGAGAGCTCCTGCAATGGCATTGTGGCCTCCTCTATGTGCTTGCCTGACGGGGGCTTGGTCTCCCCCTACTCACGTGCTGTCGGGTGCGGGACCCGGGGTCGGCGTGGTTCAAAGGCCTCCTGAGTGACGGGCGGCTGGGTCTCTTGGCGGCGGTGGGGCGCTGGGCTGGGAGCGGCGGCTCGCCTGGCGCCTTTGAGCAGCAGCAGCGCGGCCAGCAGCCCGATGGCGGGAAAGACCAGTGCGGCGGTGTAGCCGCTCTGGAAGCCCGCGGTGAGCGCGGCCGGTGGGGTGGCGCCGCCGGCGAGCAGGTCGGTGGTGCGCTGGACCGCGATGGTGGTCAGGATCGCCACGCCGAGCGAGCCGCCGATCTGCTGGGCGGTGTTGATCAGCCCGGAGGCCACCCCGGCCTGCCGCTCGGGGACGCCTTCCAGCGCGCCGATGGTGGAGACCGTCCAGGTGGCACCGATGCCGACGCCGAAGATGACCAGGCCCGGCAGCAGGTCCCAAAGGTAGTGGCCGTGCACGGGGATGCCGCGCAGCAGCACCAGCGAGACGATCAGCAGCCCCATGCCGGCGGCACCGATCAGGCGGGTTCCGGTGCGGGTGACCAGGGCCTGGGCGCCCAGCGAGCCTACGGCCGCGCTCAGCGACGCGGTCAAAAACGCCAGGCCCGCGTTCAGCGGGCTGTAGCCCAGGACCTGTTGGACGTACAGGGTGCCGACGATGAACACCGAGTAGGTGCTCATGCCGGCGGTCAGGCCCACCAGGTTGGCGCCGGCCAGCGCGCCGGTGCGGAAGATGCCAAGGGGCAGCAGCGGCCGCGCCGAGCGTGCCTCGATCGCCACGAACACCGCCACCAGCACGCCGGCGGCCACCAGCAGGCCGATCGTGCGGGCCGAGCCCCAGCCGTCGTTGGAGGTCTCCACGATCGCGTAGGTCAGCAGCACCAGCGCGGCGGTGACGGTGGCCGCGCCAGCCAGGTCGAAGCGCCGCGCCGCGCTGGTGTCGCGGCTGTCGGTGACGAACAAGGGGGTCAGGGCGACCACCAGCAGGCCGACTGGGACGTTGACGAAGAAGATCCACTGCCAGCCGACGCTGTCGGTCAGCACGCCGCCGAGCAGCAGCCCGGCGCTGCCGCCAAGGCCGCCGACGGCGCCCCAGATGCCCAGCGCCCGGTTGCGCTCGACGCCCTGCGGGAAGGTGGCCATGATGATCGCCAGGGCCGCCGGGGCCAGCAGCGCGGCGCCCAGTCCCTGCAGCGCCCGACCGGCGAGCAGCACGCCCGGCGCCCACGACAGGCCGGCCAGCAGGGACGCGCCGGCGAACAGGGCCGCGCCGGTCATGAACACCGTCCGGCGGCCGAGCAGGTCGGCGGTGCGGCCGCCCAGCAGCAGCAGCGCCCCGTAGGGGATGCCGTAGGCGCTGACGACCCAGGACAGGTCAGCCGCGCGGAAGCCGAGGTCGGCCTGGACCGACGGCAGCGCCGTGGTCAGGATCGCGATGTCCAGGATGGTCATGAAGAACGCGCTGCACAGCAGCCCCAGCGCCACCCAACGGCGGCGGTCAGGCGCAGCGGTACGGTCGGTTTGAGCTACGGTCATGCCGTCATCTCCGGCTCTCCCTCGTGTGTCGGCGGCTGTCCGACGCCCGGCCGCCCGCCCACCTCGCCCGAAGCGGAACGATGGATCGGGTGGGTCTGGGCGCCACCGGTCTAGAAATGCAGATCCGATCGGGGCCCGAGATCCATCGCGAACGCGCCGACAGACGCTGGCGGTCCCGCGGCGGGAACCGCTCGTTGCCTTGGGCTCAGCGTCGGAGGGGGGTCGGGCCGGTCGCGGCGAGGGTCTCGGCGACGGTGGCAAGGGCGAGCCGGGTGAGCCGTGACATGCGAAAGGTGTGGCCGCGGATCACGATGAGGCAGCCGACCGGGTGACCGTGGTGGACCAGGTCGAAGACCACGCCGCGCTCGGGCATCCTCCACCGCACCAGCCCCGCGGCGACGAGCAGGTGCTCCCGCGCCAACGTGCGGCCTTGCTCGTCGAGGTGCAACAGGTCGCTGGTGTCAAGTGGCACGTCCTGGTCGCCGGCGTCGGCGATAGTGAGCATGCCGGCCTGGCCGGTTCGCTGGATCGCGACGCGGCGGGCGTCCAGGAGCCGGCGGATGCGTTCGGCGGCGATCTGGTCGGCGTTGTCCCCGTCGGCAGCGGCCTGCGCGACGGTGTTGAGCAGTCCGATCAGCTCAGCCTGCTCGTCGACGGCGAGGGTGAGCTGCCGGCGGCCACGTCCGGCCAGGCCGGCGGCAAGCCCGGTCGCCAGCAGCAGTGCGACGGTGATGACCTGGGCGGGCGAGTCGATGACCAGCGAATGGTAGGGCGTGGTGAGGAAGAAGTCGTAGGACAGGGCGGCGGCGATA
>JBKPDO010000423.1:0-5102 GCA_046727955.1 bacterium
GATCAGCGGGGCCAGCAGCGCCCACTCTTGATCGGTCAGGTCGGTTGGGTAGCGGCGACGCGGGGCAGGCACCCTGACGCTCCTTACAGGCCGAGGAACACAACACCCCAGCCTACCCTCTTTTCAGACACCCTCTAATAGGACTCTGTCAGGTCGGAGCGTGGGCTCGTCCTCGGCTGCGTAGCTGGCGGGGCGCGGAGCGCTTGCAGAGGGGGCAGGGGCCGGCCCAACAGGCGCGCAGGACCTGCAGCTCACCGAGCAGCTGCCACAAGGTCAGGCCGACACCACCGGTTTTTGGGCGGCGCAGCCGCTCCAGGGTGAGGAAGCCGTGCGTGACGGCGACCAGGTCACGTGGTGGTGCCAGCCCGAAACCTGTGGCCCTCATAGTGGTCCCGGCCGAGCGCGCCTTTCAGGTCCCGATAGTCCCTGTGATCCGCCAGCGCAGCTTGCCCAGCCGGACCAGCTCCACCATTGGGGGATCGTCGGGCAGGTTCGACAGCCAGTACTTGACCGGCTCCGGCTTGTCGGTGGGCCATTCGACCAGCAGCCAGCGCACCGGCAGCTGGTACCCGGCACCGTCGGCACGTGCCGCGGCCTGACGGCGTGGGGTGATCCCGGCCGGGCGGACCCGCAGGGCCAGGAACCGGGAGCGCTGCAAGCCCTTGCTGCCCCGCCGCCAGATGAGGTCGACACACGCCTGCTGCCCGGCGGCCCGTCAGGCGCAAACCCGACAGGGTCCTACTGGGGCGTGGGGGCAAGATCACGCAGGCGAGGTTCCCGCGCGGTGAGCATGCTGATCGAGGTCAGCAGCACGAACAGGCCGAACGCGATCAGCCCTACAAATCGCAGGGTGAACAGGACACCGTCGGGCTCACCCTCGATCGGGAACGCCGCCCCGGCCAGGTGCAGCACGCCCGCGATCGAGCCGATGCCGGCAAGCCAGCGGGGAAGCGCGCCGGTCGCCCACACCACCGCGGAGGCCGCGAAGGCGAACAGGGCCATGGGCAGGCCGATGGCCGCGATCGCGACCGCGTTGGCGTCCAGCAGGGCGTGGATCGTGGAGTCCGATTCCAAAGGCACCGGTCACGCGCCACCACTTGTCCGTCATGGCTCCTCCTCGTTCCGCCCGGCGGGCAGTCGGCAAATGGCGTGCCCTCAGCTCATCCGGCCCTCATGCCACGATTCTGCGGCCGGGCTGCTCGACTGTCGTCGGGCTGCGGGCGGCTCTTGCCCTACTCCCCCGCGGATAGCCCAGTGGCCCCGCGCTACCACGCGGGGAGTAGGACCACCTGGAGCCGGTCGACGTGGATGCCTGGCTCACGTACTAGTGGCGGCCTTCCCGGCCCCCTGCGCAACACCTGATCCGGCCGCCACGGGGCGCGCACCTCGCCGACGGTGCCGTCCGCAAGCTCACGGACCATGTCGAGGCGACCGACGTGGCGGCGTGCCCTGCGGCACGTGGAACAGGACCCAGCCGCACCGACCTGACAGAGTCCTATTAACAGGCTGTTTCACAAACTCTGCGGTCGCGGGACTCTGATGTAGCTCGTAACGTTCTCGGAACGCTCGCGGTGCATGCTTGGCGGCTGGAGCACGGTCACCACAGAATCGACAGTGCTCGTGGTCGTTTGACCACACTGGAAGGGCAGCACGTGGCAATGCGTTCGGGCAGACCGGCCAGCTGGGTCCCTTGGCGGCGCGACGCCGATGCGAGCGGCCACGTTGGTGTGTGGGTCGCCTGGGTCACCGTGGCGGCCTACTGGGGCCTGACCACCGCGAGCTTCCTGCTGCGAGCGATCAACGATCCCACCACGGACGTCGGCGGCGCCGTGCTTACGCGGCTGGGTTGGGGCGCTTATCCGACCGTTGGGGCGGTGATCGTCGCGCGCCGGCCGCGCAACCCGGTCGGCTGGCTGTGCTGCGCAGTCGGGCTGCTGCTCGGCCCGGCCTTCTTCGGCCAGGACTACGCCTGGTACGCCCTGGTCCACAAGCCGGGCTCGCTGCCGGGCGGGGTGGCCATGGCGGGCTGGGCCAGTGGCCGTGGCGGGTCGTGCTGGGGCTGCTGTCAGTTCTGCTGCTGCTGTTTCCTAGCGGGCGGTTGCTGTCGGCGCGGTGGCGGCCGGTTGCCTGGGCAGCCGCGGCCGGTACCGCGCTGTTCGCGCTCTGGGCGGCGTTCGCGCCGCATCCGCTGGAGGGGGCCGGCCTTGCGCAGCTGACCAACCCGCTGGGCATCCAGGACTTCGAGGCCATCTTCCAGGTGCTCCAAGCGGCCGGGGCGGTGCTGCTACTGGCGACGATCCTGGCGGCGGCGTCGATGGTGGTGCGCTTCCGGCGAGCGCGGGGTGAGGAGCGCCAGCAGCTGAAGTGGTTCACCTATGCCGCCGTGGTCAGCGTGCTGGTGTGGCTGGTGTTCATCGTCACCGGGATGGCGGATCGGCTCCCGGCCGCCCTCGGGATCCCGGTCCTCCTGGTCTGGCTGGTCGCGGTCCCGGCGGCGATCGGCGTCGCCATGCTGCGCTACCAGCTGTACGACATCGACCGGCTCATCAACCGCACGCTGGTCTACGGGCTGCTCACCGCGCTGCTCGGCGGCAGCTACGCCGGCCTGGTGCTGGTGCTGGGGCAGTTGCTCGGCCGCTCCTCGAGTCTTGCGGTGGCGATCGCGACGTTGACGATCGCCGCGGCCTTCCAGCCCGCCCGCCGCCGCATCCAACAGGCGGTGGACCGGCGCTTCAACCGCCGCCGCTACGATGCGGTCAAGACGATCGAGGCGTTCAGCGCCCGGCTGCGGGAGCAGATCGACCTGGACTCGCTCTCGGCGGAGCTGCTGGCCGTGGTGGACCAGACCATGGAGCCGACAATGGTGTCGCTGTGGCTGCGACCGCCGGCGGTGCGCACCTGAACCAGCTCCCTGTTCCTGTTGACGCTTGCACAAGCTGTTGTTCAAAGAGTCGCAGCCGTGTCGCCGATGGTGGCCGAGCGTTCGGGAACCTCGGGTGACAGCTCAGGTGGCTGGTCGATGGCGGTGGCCGCAGCCTCGACGAGCTCGCCTGGCGACCGCTCAGGCGGTCGCCGGCCTGGCCGCTCGCGGCGTGACCGTGTGCCGCCACAGCTTGAGCAGGTTGTGGGTGCCGCACAGCAGCTTCCACTCCGCCTGGCAGGCGCCCATGCCGCGGCGCAGGAACCGGCGGGCGCCCTGCGGTTCCTTGATCTGGCCGAACACCGGCTCGATGGTCTCGCGGCGTTTGGCGTAGCGGGCCTTGCCGTCCTCGCTGTTGAGCTTGGCGGTCATGGTGGCGCGGAGGCCGTCGCTCCTGGATGCCGAGGGCTTGCCGTCCTTGCGGGGCTTGCCTTGGCGGGCGTGCTTGGCCGGCGGGATGTAGAGGTCGGGCGCGTTGGGAATTGCGGTGAGGTTGTCGATCGACCAGTAGCCGGAGTCCGCCAGCGCCGCCTCGGGCCGGTCCTTGATCTCGGCGGCGGCCAGCGTGGCAGCCGTGGCGGCCAGCATGGGCTCGAGTTGGTGGATGTCGTTGGCCTCGCAGGTGAGCTCGGCGGCCACGACCAGCTGGTGTAAGGTGGTGACCGCCTGGGCGTTGTAGCTCTGCACCCAGCCGCGACGGGTGTGCAGCAGGCGGCTGTCCGGGTCGGTGACATTGGCGGTCGCCTTGGGGTTGGGCGCCTCGTCCCGCCGCCTGGGTTTGAGGGTTCGTGGCGGCTTGCCCCTCGCCCGGGCGGCCGCAGCGCTGGCGGCGACCCGCTCGGCAAAGCGCCGCGCCCGTTCGGCCGCCTCGGCCTCCAGCAGCGCCTTGGCCTGTCGCAGCCGCGCCAGCCGTCCTGCCTTGCTGGCCAGCGGCTCGGGCAGCTCATCCCCACGCGCATCCCCATACTGCTCGTCGTCGTGCTGGTCAGCCTCAGCGGCCTCGCGGAGGATCTCGGCGACCTCGGTCTGGATCTTGTCGAGGGTGCGGTTGGCCTTGTCGGCGGCGTTGCCGGCCAGTTTGGTGCCATCCAGTACCCCGGCGGCGGCGCACAGCTTCAAGGACTCGACAAGGAAGCCGGCCAGGGCCTGCTGGTGGCGGACGCGGAACCGCGCGATCGTCACGTGGTCCGGGACCTGGTTGGCGGCCAGCACCCGGAAGGCGATGTCCTCGTGACAGCGCCGCTCGAGCTGCCGGGAGGACCGCACCCCAAGGCAATAGCCGTACAGCAGCACGCCGAGCAGCAGCTTGGGGTCGTAGGCGGGATGCCCGTGCCCGTCATCGCGGTACGCCCGGTAGAAGGGCTGAAGGTCGAGCTGGTCTGCCACGTCGAGGATGAACCAGGCGAGGTGCCCGTCGGGCAGCCAGTCGCGCAGGTCCGGGGGCAGCAGGAAGGGCTGGTCGCGGTCACCGCGCACGAAGTTGTGGGCCATGGCCTATTCTACCCGCTCGCGGCTTTAACACAAAATATGGCGATTCTTACCAGGCTGCTGAAAGGGTCTGGTCCCATAGAGAGGCGTTTCGAGTCGCTCACCCGACTAGCGCCGGGTCAACCCGCACGACTTCGTCTGCGGTGGCGACCCACGCCGCGCCCGCCGCGGCCGCGACGTCGACCAGGTTGGCCTGGCCACTGATCGGCATCCGACGCCCTCCACGCGCCCAGACCGTGTGGAAGCGCCAGCTCATGCCTTTGCCAGGACCGAGGCCGTGACCACGTGATACAGCGCCGATCCCCGCTCCCGACGGCCCAGCGGCCCAAAGTACCGCTCGCCGGCCTCGGCGGTGGACAGGTCGCGGACGAGCCCAAAGCCGCGGCGGGACAGGAACTCTGAAACCTCGGCCGGATCCAGGCCGAACGTCCACGGCTCGCCCCTGCGCCGGACCCCTCCGACCCAACGGCGGACCTCCGGGAACCGGCCATGATCGCCCGCAAGCACGGCGCGGTCGACATAGGTGAACACCACCAGGCTGCCGCCGGCGGCGAGGCCGCGCACGGCGCCAAGCGTTTGGTCCACGGCGGCGGGCGTCAGGTAGTTGGTCACCCCTTCCCAGAGGAACAGGCTCGGCGCGCCGTCCCGGTATCCAGCCGCCCGCAGCGCCCGTGCCAGGTCGTCGCGCTCGAAG
>JBKPDO010000424.1:0-14800 GCA_046727955.1 bacterium
CATCTTCCGAGGCAGATCAACATGTCATTGGACAGGCGTGTATCTATGCCGAATCGGGATTCCCACCAGGCCGCAGGCCGCCTACCTGCGGCTTCAGCCCCAGCCGTAGCCCAGAACCCTGATTAGCTGCGGAACGCGGGAATCGGTGCAGGCGAGGTTGCCGATGTACAGCGGCGTCTTGGTGGCCTCGTTGCTGGTAACGCCCCCAGCGGTTGCTGGTAACGCCCCCAGCGGTTGCTGGTAACGCCCCCAGCGATGGTGTTCCCGAGGAACGCCAGCAGTACCGCCACGAGCGCCAGCAGCCCGATCCGGCGGGCGCTCCAGCGCTGCACCCGGATGGGCTGTGGCGGGGTGGGCAGCAGCTTGATGAACTCGGCGTGCAGGTCGCGGCTCTCGTCGCGCAGCATGCGGCGCAGCTGCGAGGGCAGCGCCAGCCCGCGGGCGGCCGCGAACCCCTCGCCGATCTCCTCAACGCTGAACTGCCGCTGCGCCCGCCGGTAGACCCGCCCGGCATCGCTGCGCAACGCCAAACACAGCATCATGTTGGCCAGGTCGACCGCCTGCCGCCAAGGACTGGGCCGGGCCTCCACGAAGGCCACATCGATCAGCAGCATCCGCCCGTCACGGACCAGCAGGTTGGCCGGCTTGATATCGCGGTAGGCCAGCCCGGCGTCCCACAGCCGGCGGATGATCCCAAGGCCGTCGTCGATCACGCCATCATCGACCTGGGCCTCACCCAGCTCGACCGCGCCGTCGAAGAACTCGGTGACCAGCAGGTACTCCCGCTCAGGGGTGATCTCCACGAACCCGTACGGCACCGGACTGGGGAGCCCGGCAGCCCGGCACAGCCACAGCGCGTAGTCCTCCTGCTGCACCAGCCGCCGCACAGTGTTGAACGGCTTCTCATCCTCTAGCCGGCCATACAGCAGCTCCCGGCCCAGCTTGTACCAGCGGTCGGCGCGCAGGTGGCTCCGGGCGTACAGCTTGCCGAACAGGTAGCTGGGCGAGTCGCCCTTGACGGTGACGCGCAGCGGGGTGGACCCCGCCGACCCGCTCAGGCCGAACGGCTTGAGCTCCTCCACGACGCCGGCCTGGGTGCAGTAGACAGTGTGGGCAACCCCCGGGCACACTCAGCGCGTCCCTGCCAGGAGGTCACGCCGGTGCCTGCTGGTTCGTTCGAGCTGTCGTCGCTGCTGCCAGCCGGCAGCGTCCTGCCGTCCGGCGACCGCCACCAGGTCACAACCGGCGACGGCGGGCAACTGCACGCGGTCGCCGCAGGGACTGGTCGGCCGCTGGTGCTGACCCACGGGGGCTGATGTCGCTGGAGACTTGGGCGCTGCCGTGGCAGCCGCTGCTGGCCGCCAGCCACCGGCTCATCGCCTACGACCTGCGCGGCCACGGCCGCTCCACCCTCGGACGCTCCGGCTTTGGCGTGCAGGCCTACGCGCAGGACCTGGCGGCCGTGCTGGAGCACTTCGACGTCCACCGCGGCGTGGTGGTGGTCCACTCGACCGGCGGGATCGGCGCGCTGGCCCTGGCGATCACCCGACCGGCCACGCGGTGCCCGCCTGGCGGGCAGGTGCTGATCTCCACCGCGCCGCGGGGCTGGACGACAGCCTGCAGAACCGGCTGCTGGCCCCGATCGTGCTCTCCGGGCTGGTGCACCGGGTCTTGCGCCGCCGACGGCTGGGCACGCTGTTCACCCGCACGCTGTTCGGCGCTCACCCCGACCCGGACCTGGTGGAGTTCGCGCGCCGCATCATGGCGTCGGCGCCGCGCCAGACGACCATCGACGCGGCGAAGGCGGTGTGGCGGTTCGACTTTAGTGACCGGCTCGACCAGGTGGACCTGCCGACGCTGGTGCTGTGCGGCGCCGAGGACCGCTCGGTCAAGCCCGAGCATGCGCGGACGCTGGCCGACGGCATCCCGCAGGCCAGCCTGCAGCGCTTCCCCGGAGCCGGGCACCTGGTCATCCTCGAACGCGCCCTGCAGATCGCGGGAGCCGTCACCCAGTTCGCGGCCGGTGGACCAGCCAGCGCACGATGATCGTCCATCGCCGCGCTGCCCTCCTTGCATGCCGCCCGCCAGAGGCCTCTCGGGGTTCGGTTGCAATCAGCAATCGAACGCGCTGGTCAGAAGGGGTGCTGTGGTCCTGGAAGCCGCCGGCGGGGTCCAACAAATCGGCGTCATCGCCCTGCCCGCGGCCCCAGGTGCTCGCGCCACAGCCGCAGCCGCAGCCGCAGCTGGCGGCGAACACGCGGGCCCGGTCGCCCAGCCCGCCCGGGTCGGTCGGCTCGCGGGGGTCTGCGCTCCCCGTCGGGCGCGAACGGGATCACCCGGCGGCGTGCCGGGTAGGTGCGCAGCACCTGCACCGCGTGGGACCCCACCGTCGGGGGCGGCAGCCGCCGCTGCAGCAGCCCCAGGCGGCGCGGCTCGTGGCTGAGGCGCCGCCACATGGAGCGCAGCGGGTTGCGGTGGTCGCGCGGGGTGCGGTCCTCCCAGCGCTCCTGGAAGGTCAGGTCCACGTCCAGCACGGCCGGGCCGCACACCTCCAGCTGCAGGTCGTGCCAGGGTGGCCGGCGGCCGTACCGGAGGTCGATCCGCACCGGGTCGTCGTCGCCGTGGTCGTCAGGGCTGTCGCGGCGGCCGCGCGACAGGTCGATCCCGCCGATGAACGCGATACAGCGGATCTGCCGGTCCGGCATGTGGACCACCAGCAGCTTCTGGTGGTGGCTGCCGAAGCGGCACACCCGCTGGTCGGCGACCAACTGCCCGCCGGCCCGGTTGACCAGAGTGCTCATGGCCCGGTTGGCGTCCTAGGAGCCTGCTGAAGATGCCTGGTCCTGTCAGAACGGTAGTTCCTGTGATAGCTCCTCAGGCGGCCGATCCGGAAATGGGTGGTAACCGGGGAGGCTAGCCTCGGATCGTGATCGGGCCCTGATGCTGGCAGCGCAGGTCATCGCATCAGGCCAGGACCCAGGCGCCGTCCTGGCGGGCAAGGCCAAGCACCAGCAGGCGGCGCAGGTTGACCGCAGCAACCCGCAGCGACCACCACAGGTCGTTGCGTTCGATGCCCCGGTAGGGCACCCGCCGGCAGCCGTCGGCGACCAGCCAGGCCAGCGAGCGTTCCACCATCGGCCGCCAGCGCCGATAGCTGTCTTGGAAGCTGCGGGTCACCGCGCGGCGGCGAGCAGCGCGCAGCTCGTCCTCGTGCGGGTGGATACGAATGATGCGGCCACGCCTGGCGGTGGTGCAGCGCGCTTGCAGCGGGCAACGCTGGCAGTGGCGGGCGAAGCTGGCCGTGCCGGACGCGGTGATCCTGGTCCGGTTGCCGGCCGGGCAGCTGGCCGTGCCGGCCTGCTGGTCGATCTGGAAGTCGTGGATGGTGAACCCGCCCCGGACCGCGCTCTGTAGGGGGATCGGCTTGATGGTTTGCGAGTGGCCAGCAGCGGTGAGCGCCGCGCGGGTCTGCCCGGACCCATAGTGGGTGTCGCCCAACACCTCAAGGCCCGGCTGCTCCTTGGCCAGCAGCTCGACCCCGGTAGGCCCGTCGGGGGCGGTGGCGGCGGTCAGCGCGCACTCGGTGACCAGCCCGGTCTCGGGTTCGGCGGCGATGTGGCCCTTGTAGCCGTCGCGCTTGCGGGCGCTGGTCTTGCGGGTGTGGCGGGTCTCGGGGTCGACGGTGGAGATGACCCGGTCTTTGGCGACCCGCCGGGCGATGCGCCAGGAGCCGGGCCGCTCGCCCGGCTCGACGTCCTGGCCAGCCACCAGTGCCAGTAGCGCGACCGCCTCGGCCTGCTCGCCGTCCAACGCCAGCTCAGCGACCGCCGCCAGCACCGCCAGCGCATCATTGACCAGCCCCGACACCAGCGCCTGCTTGGCCTCAAGGTCGTCCCAGGCACACCCGGGCTTGCCCGGCCGGTCATAGTCGTGGGCTGTCGGCTCGACCCCACGTGCCCGTGGCACCAGGCGGCGGACCCGGCGGATCGCCGCGACCAGCTGGGTGACGGTGTCCTGGGTGGCGACCGCATCCTCCAAGACGGTGGAGTCCAGCACCCGCCGACCCCGTCCCTTGAGCACCCCGGTCTGCTCCACCACCTGGCGGACCGCGTCAAAGATCCGCCGCGGCCGCGCCGAGGACCGCAACCGCGCCCGCCAGTACACCAGCACGGTGGGATGAAACCCCTCGTCGTCCAGCCGCAGCCCACAGGCCACCTTCCAGGCGATATCGCGCCGCAACGCGCCGATGGCCTCGCGGTCCGACAGGCCCTCCAGCGTCTGCAGCACCATCACCGTGGCGACCACCTCGGCGGGCACCGACGGGTGCCCGCCGCCCTGGCGGGTCAAGTCGGCGAACAGCTCGGGTGGGAACAGCTGGTGGCGGTGGTCGGCCAGAAAGGCGTACACCGACCCGTCAGGGACCAGGTGACGACACCAGGTCGCCGCGTCCAACTGCTCATCGGAGGCATGCCGTGCTGGGCTCATGTCGGCAGTCTGCCCGCGCGCAGCCTCAGGCGCGAACGCCCGAATCGGCCCACGCCCAGATCAACGACGACAGCACGCCCGTCCAGCAGGCTGCTAGCCGAAATCCTGTGGCTCCAGCTCGATCGGGGTGCCGTGGGGTGTGCGGTCGGCGGCGCGCTTCCAGGCGTCGCGGTAGCGCGCGAGCTCCGCCTGGTCGCTCAGGCGCTTGTCGGCGACCAGGCGCTCCAACGCGGCGAGCCAATGGCGGTAATAGGTCTCCCCGGTATCGGGGTCGCCGGTAGCCTGCGCGCGCTTGATCTCGGCCGCGAGCCTGGTGGACCATTCGGTCCACGTAAACAGGCCACGCCGGTGCAGCGCAAGGGTGATCGCGAACGCCTGTGCCTCCCACGGCTCGCGGAACACCGGCCCGGCGGAGTCGGCGGCAATCTCCGGGATGGCTTCGGGTGCGCCCTGCGCGGGAGTGGGTTCACTGGACGTCACAGCGCGGACTCCAGATACGCCTCGAACGCGTCGACTGAGACCATCACTGTCGGATCGGCCGCAGCGCCCCACAACTCCCGCCCCTCGAAGGACACCGTGTACAGCCATTGCGGGTCCTCGCCGTGGCCGTGCGCGTTGCTGTCAGGAAAGACGTGGCAGCCGTGCGTGCGGGTGACGGTCCCGGTGTGGCCGCGGACATAGCGGGGCAATCGGGTATGGGTCACCGGGTGCAGGTTCTTCGCCCGAACCTGGTCGCCGACCTTGAAGCGGGCCGGGCGAGGAGCCTCCCGGTTCGTCGGGCTACCACGCTTGAGCAACCCGGTGGTGTCCCCGGCGGCCAGGGTCTGCTTCACCGCCTTTGCCGGCCGCAGCGATCGACCCGCCGCGAGCTCAGCCGGCGCAACCAACCCGCGCTCCACCAGCAGTTGCTCAAGCCCAGCAAGCCAGAGCTGGTAATAGCTCTTGGCGAGGTACTCCGCTGGCGGGCGGTTCTCGCGCGCAAAGCGCGAGGCATCCAGGGGCCATTCGCCGGTGGCGCCCATCGCCAGCGTCAGCGCGAGAGCGCGCCGCTCCCAGTTGGCGTGAAACACCGGCTCGTCCGGCTCGGGCAGGACCGCGCCGAAGCCGTGCACGCCGCCCATGTCGTGCGCCCCGTTCATCAACGCACGTCCTGTGGGCGCTTGGGCAGGCCAGCCCCGATCATCGAGTCACGCGTGACCAGACGCGCGAGCTCCTCTTCCCCCCAGCCGTCGGTGCCCACAGGGCGCATCGGCACGACCAGATAGCGCACCTCCGCTGTGGAATCCCACACGCGGATCTGAGTGTCCGACGGCAGCTCCACCCCCAAGTCGCCGAGCACGCCACGCGGATCGGCAACCGCGCGCGAGCGGTAGGGCGCCGACTTGTACCATACCGGCGGCAGCCCCAGCACCGGCACCGGGTAGCACGAGCACAACGTGCAAACGACCAGGTTGTGCACGCTGGAGGTGTTCTCCAGCGCCACCATGGTCTCCCCCTGACGGCCGGTGTAGCCAAGCGAGGCGATCGCCGCACCGCCGTCGGTCAGCAGCCACTGCCGGAAGCCGGGGTCCACCCAGGCCTTGGCGACCACCCGCGCGCCGTTGTGCGGGCCAACCTTGGTCTCATAGGTCTCGATCAGCACGTCCAGCGCGGCCGGATCGACATAGCCCTTCTCCACCAAGATGCGCTCGAGCGCGCGGACCCTGAGCTGCGTCTCCGACAGCTCCGAACCATGCTCGTGATCCGCAGGAAGGCGCGGATCATCGCCCGCGCGGGACATGCGCCAAGTATCCAGCCGCGGTAGCGACCTCGCCAGCACCGGAGCGCTCCTGGCACGCTCCAACGGCGGTCAGGGTCGATCCGAGGCGAAACCGTACCCGGCGCCAGCTCCAGCGGCGTAACCAGCACCCTGCGTTCGTGTCCGGAGCACAAGCGGATACGTGCCCACCGGGCAGGTCGCCGACCAGTCGCCCTTGGCACTCTCGCCGCAGGACCACGCCATCTCCCATCCAGCGCGTCCATCGCCCAGTCGACCCTGCACAGCCTGAGGGCGCTGACAGCCCAAGGCGATCTACCGGATCGACGCTGGCAAGAAGATCGACCGAACCAAGCCCATTCAGCAGCCTCCTAGTTGAAGCGCACCAGGGCCGGGGTGGGAGCGCCACAGCAGCCCGCGGACAGCCACGCCCCGGCGGGCCAGCCCAGCCAGCAGCGGACCCAGCTCGCTGCCGGGGCCATCCAGCCGGCGCGTGGCGTCGATGCGCCAGTCGGTCAGGTACACCCAGTCACCGGCGCCCAGGCCGGACAGCAGCTCGAACAGGCGCGCGAAGTAGGCGGCCCCGTCGACGTGGACCTGCACCAGGTTGCCGACCGTCCAGGCGCGCCCGTCTGCGCGGCCGACGTCGATAGCGCTGGCCGGGTTGCCGCGCTCGGCGGCGCTGAGCAGCCAGGCCGCCGTGACGTCCGGCGCGGCGGCGCCCCGCTCGCCCAGCGCGGTCACCGCTGCTCGCGTTCGCGGTCCTCGGCCAGGTCCAGCGCCAGCACCGCCGCCAGGATCAGCAGATCGTCCTGGCCGGGCGCGACGTCCACGGCATAGGTGCGGACGCTGAACCAGCGCTTGGAGATGGTCGCCACCGTCTGCTCGCCGCGCTGGATGGTGAACTCGTGGTCGAGCAGGTCGCCGCGCACCTCCAGGTCGTCGGGGCCGGGCACGTCGATGGTGTAGCGGTCGCCGAACGGGGTGAACAGGTGCTTGCGCACCTCGTCGGCCTCCTCGCCGCCGACGGTGACCTTGTACGTCGGCCGCAGCGCGGCCAGCTTGCGGTGCACCTGCGCGACCTCGCGCCCGCCGGGGTCGCGGACCACCAAGTCGCGCCCCGTCCCCGAAGGTCACGCCATCAAAGTTGGCATCCCCCCTGAAGGTTGTCCCGGAGAACTTGGCCCCGTCGCCGAAGATGGCCGATGCCACCGACATTTTCCCGGCTGGCCAGTGCCCGAAGCTGACGCGCCGCTTGAGGGTCGCCGCGTCAAAGTTGGCGTCGCTACCGAAGGTCGCTCCAGCGAAACGAGCTCCCTCTTCGAAAGTCGCCTTGGTAAATCTGGCCTCGTTACCGAACCTTGCATCCTCGAAATCAGCGGTCCCCGGAAGGTGGGGCCTTCGACCTTCAGCTCTCCGATGACCGCCTCGCCGAAGCTGGCGCGGTCCCCGAAGGTCGCCCCGCGGAACCCACCATAGCCAGGGAGCACGGCGCCGCGGCAATCCTGCAAACACTGCTCCCCGGGCGGCACTCCAACCCCTTCATCGGCGAACGCCACGGCTAGGTCCTCCCAGGTAACCGGTTTGGCCACAATTACATTCGCATGAGCCGGATGGGTCGCGGAAGACCGGGAGTGCACATCCATAGATTCGCAGTCAAGGTTAACCAACGCGCCATCTTGAAGCGGCACCCTTACGACTACAGGGTTGACTGTTGGTCTGATGGGTCGTGTGTCGAGGCTGTGGAGCTGAGCTGGTCAGGATATCGGCTATGCAACCGTAGCTTGCCGCCGGGCGGCAGGACGCGAACGCGGACGGCTCCAGGCGGGTCGGCTGCGCGCTGGCGGGCTGGGGAACCGGCCGGCCCTTGTGGGTGTTGGGTTGAGCAGTGGAGCCGCGCCGACGGCCTGGCAGGATCCCGCCATGCCGACCATTGCCCGCCGCCCGCGGCCCAACAACGCGACCGGCTCCAGGCGCGCCGGCTCCCGCGCGGCCGAACTGTTCGCCGCCGGCGTCCGCCAAGCCAAGACGCCCGTCGGTTCGGCGTCACTCCTCAGGCGGTGAGCGTCTGGCATGCCCGCTTCAAGGCCGGCGGGTCGGAGGCGCTGCACCATCGAGGACCGACCGCCGTGGTGTCGTCCATACCGCGGCTCGTCGTAGGAGTTGACACCCGCGGTATGTACAGCCGGCAAGTCCGTCAAGCAGGGTAACAAACGCCAGCGCCAGACGGCTCATAGTGCCCCCTGACCTGCCGAAATGAGCGCGCCGCGAGGGATTCGAACCCCCAACCGCCAGATCCGTAGGTACAATATCACCCGAGAATCGCGGCAATCCCGATGTAACCGCAGGTCAGAGCCGGTACACGGATCGGCAATACCGGGACCCGAAATAGGCGTCGCAATGGCCGCAATGCCGGTAGGGTGCCAGGGACGGTGCCACGACTCGCGCCTCGGCGATCGTGGGACCGGTCATCGTGACCTCCATCGCAACAAATCCAGCTGGGTCGACGCTACCGCGACGGCCCGACAGTCCTGCTCGGGATGGCCGCCGCCGCAGCAACTGGGTGTTTACTGCGGCGGCCGCGAGCGCCGACCGGTCGCCTGCCAGGAGGGGCGCGGATCTCCGTCTTGGCATCCCGCTGCCGGCCTGCGACCGTCAACGCCTCGGCACGCGTCCGTGCTGTTGGCCTGTGCGACCGGCTACCTGCCGCGAGCTAGCCGGACGGTCAGCTCGCGCCAGCGCCGGCCGCCCAGCTGCGCGGCTTGCTCGGTGGCGCTCACGATATCGGTGAACGGCACGACGGCGAGCACCCGGAGTCGGTTCGGCGACGCCTCGGACGCCGGTCGCCGGTCAGGATTCCTCGATGTGATCCAGGGCACGGTGCGGCGTCTTCAGAGCACGACAGCTCGGCCCCTGAGCCTTGTTGGGGTGGGCCTGGAGCTTACTCGAGCAGCCGCCCGGCTACGCTCGGCTCTTCGCTCGCGTCGACCCACTCCGCAAGCTGCGGCGGCGCCAGTGGGACAGGCTGGGAGTCGACCGTCAAGCGGCCGTCGGTGTTCAGGCGCGACTGGAAGTTCACCAACAGGCCGGGTGACAGCGCCGGAAAGTCGCGGCGCTGGTGGGCGCCACGGCTCTCGCGGCGGGCCACCGCCCCCAGCAGGGTCGCCTCGGCGGCCACCAACGACGCGCGAAGGTCCAGGGCGTGGGCCAGGTCGGCGTAGCCCTCCGAGGTGGGACGCACGTCCACCTCGCGCGCCAGCTCGCGCAACTCGGCCACCCGGGCCAGGCCGCGCCGCAGCCCCGCGTCGTCGCGGACCACCCCGCAGCGCTCCCACATGGTGTCACGCAGCGCCCGCTGCAGCGGGCGGGCGAACTGGCGCCCGTGGCGGACGAACCCCGACAGCTCGTCGTTGGCGGCCCCGACCACCTGGCGGGCGCGGAGCTGCACGTCGCGGCCGGCCGAATACCGGGCGGCGGCCTCGCCGGCCCGACGGCCGAACACCACCGTCTCAGCCAGGGAGTTGCCGCCCAGCCGGTTGGCGCCGTGCAGCCCGGCGGTCACCTCCCCGGCCGCGTACAGCCCTGCCACGTCGGTGGCGTGGGTCTCGGGGTCCACGACCACGCCGCCCATCGAGTAGTGGGCGGTCGGGGCGACCTCCATCGGCTGCCGGGAGATGTCCAGCATCTGGTACTCCAGGAACTGCCGGTACATCCGTGGCAGCCGCTCCAGGATGCGGTCCTTGCCCACGTGGGTGATGTCCAGGAACACCCCGCCGTGCGGCCCGCCGCGGCCCTGGGTGATCTCGGTGTAGTTGGCCAGCGCGACCCGGTCGCGGGCCGACAGCTCCATCCGGTCGGGGTCGTAGCGGGCCATGAAGCGCTCCCCGAGCGCGTTGGTCAACTGCCCGCCTTCGCCGCGGACCGCCTCGGTCACCAGCGTGCCGGCCGCCTCTTCGGGCGCGACCATCCCGGTCGGGTGGAACTGCACCAGCTCCATGTCGGCCAGCCGGCAGCCGGCCCGCAACGCCAGGTACATGCCGTCGCCGGTGTTCTCGTCCCGCCGCGACGACGACCGGCGCCAGATGCGTGTGTGCCCGCCGGCGGCCAGCACCACCGCGTCGGCCAGGAACACCGTCCGCTCGCCGGTCTCCAGGTCAAACGCCAGCGCCCCAAAGCAGGTCCCGTCGCAGACCAGCAGCTGCGACACGTACCGGTCGTCGATCACCGGCACGCCCAGCGCGGCGACCTTGGCGGCCAGGACGCCAAGGATCGCCCGCCCCGTCCAGTCGCCCGCGTAGCAGGTCCGGCGCCAGCGGTGGGCGCCGAAGAACCGCTGGTCCAGGCGACCGTCGGTGGTGCGCGCGAACGGGGCGCCCCACTCGGCCAGCTCCAGCACCGCCGCCGGCGCCTCCCGGGCCAACAGCTCGACCGCCCGTGGATCGGCCAGCAAGTAGCCCTCCCGCAGGGTGTCCGCGAAGTGCTGCTGCCAGGAGTCCTCCGGGTCGACGGTGCCAAGCGCGGCGTTGATCCCGCCGGCCGCCAGGACGGTGTGGGCGTCCTTGCGGGCCCGCTTGCCGATCACCACCACCTCGCTGCCGGCCTGGTGCGCGGCGATCGCCGCGCGCAGCCCGGCCGCGCCGGTGCCGATCACCAAGACGTTGGCGACGTTGCTGCGAACAGATGACGAAGGCATGCTGCCCGGCCGTTGTGGACGACTTCGGCAGGCGGCCGACCCGCCGAAGCACCTCGCCACCCAGCATGCACCCGCCACCGGCGAGCGCGCGACCCTGGCCCAAAGCGGCGGTCGGGCCGGCCGCGACCGGTGAGGTCAGTCGCTGCAGCGCGGCCATCGACCTGGCTGGCGCCCGGCACCTCCCGCCTGTAGGCCCTGATTCGCCGAGACGCGGGCATCGCCGAGCGCGGCGCCGGCGATGGGCTCAGGAGACGGACCAGGTGGGTGTCGCATGCGGCCAAGCGTCACAGAATCCCGTGACAGCGGTTGCAGTGCGACATTGACTGGGACACGGGTTGTGGACGCACGGCCTGGGCCTGCTCTGTGTTCGGCCGCTCACGCTGCGCCGAACCTCCCACCCTGAGCTGCGCTCAGGTGCATCGTTACAATCGACGGGACCCGGCGACGCGGGAGGGCACGGCATGATGCGGGAACCCAGACTGGTCGTCGAGCACCGCGAGGAGCTCATCTACCTGTTGGTCGAGGCGGCGGTGCTGGAGCACATGGTGATGCTGCAGTACCTGTACGCGACCTTCAGCCTCAAGCAGCGCGTCGACGAGGGCCTGACCCCTGAGCAGCTCGCGGGGGTCGAGCGCTGGCGCAAGGTGGTCGACGGTATCGCCGTGCAGGAGATGCTCCACCTGGCGCTGGCCGGCAACCTGCTCGCGCGCAAGGACTTCGCCACCGTGGGCCACCTGTACCGGGGCATCGCGGAGGGCTTCCGCCACCTGGCCGGCAAGCTCGGTGAGGAGCGGCTGTTCGTCGGCCCGCCGCGGGCGCAGGCGACCCCGGCGTTGTTCCGCTGGCCCGAGCTGCTGCCCGTGACCGACCTGGCGTCGGCGCTCGCCGCGATCGAGGAGATCGTCGAGCAGGGCGAGGGCGCTCGCGGCCACTGGGAGCAGGCCCACTACGGCCGCTTTCTCGGCGTCCTCGACGAGTTCCTTGAGGTCAAGCGGCAGGATCCCGCGTTCGAGCCGGCCAGGCCGGTGGTCGCGGCGGTGGTGCGGCTGCCCGACGACGCCCCGCCGGACCAGCCGGTGCTCGACGACCCGTCCACCAGCGCGGTGATGGACCTGTTCAACGTCGCCTACGAGATGGTGTTGCAGACCCTGGTGCGCTTGTTCACCCACACCGACGAGTCCGACGAGCAGCTCGACGCGCTCGCCACCGCAGCGGTGCGGCTGATGGCGACGGTGCTGCGCCCGCTCGGCAACGCGATCACCGAGCTGCCGGCCGGCCCGAGCCACCCTGGGAGGACCGCGGGCCCGAGCTTCGAGATGTTCTACCAGATGGGCAACTTCACCCTGACCGCCGGGCCGCCTGGACGATGCTGGTAGAGCGGCTTGCGATGTTGGCCGAGCGCTGCCGCCAGCTCGAGGGCCAGCCGGGCGTCCCGGCCGCGGTCGGCCCGGCCGGTGCGCGGCTGAGGTCGATCGTCGACCTGCTCGGCAAGCAGCTGCCTGCCTGAGCCTCCGGTTTCTCGGCCTGGCGTTGTACGCCGTCAGCCTGCCGGCCGCGCTGGTCTGCGTGGTGCTGCGGTTGCGGGCCTCCCGCGGCGGTGGACCGCCAGCAGTTACGCTGGGTCCCCGTTGGTGCCGCCGTCGCTGTGATCGTGCTGCCGCCACTATCCGGACGCAGGAGACCACGGCGGTCGCGGCCAGACGCCGTCCCTGGAGCCGTTCCAGCAGCTCAGAGGCCATACCTGAGGATCACAGCGCAGGTGGATTCGGTCTAGGATGGCGGCGGCATGGAGACGGAGATGGGCGTGCTGTCGGCAGCCGAGCTGGCCGGTCTGGCGGGCGTGACCAAGGCCGAGGTCGACCGCCTGGTCGGCCTGGGCATCCTGGTGGCCCGGGACGGACCTGGTCCGTTCCTAGCCACTGACGCGCAGAAGGTCCGCCTGGCCACAGCGTGCGAGCAGGCCGGCCTGCCGATGGACGGCATCGCCTCGGCGATCCGGGCGGGCCGGCTGTCGTTCGCCTTCCTGGAGGCCGCCCCCTACCGGCGGTGGGCGGTCCGTTCGGGGCGGACCTACCGGCAGGTCAGCCAGGAGACTGGGGTGCCCCTGGACCTGCTCGGCGGCGCCCTGGAGTCGATGGGGTTCGCCCGGATGGGGCCCGACGAGCTGATCCGGGAGGACGAGCTGGAGGTGGTGCCGCTGCTGCAGCTCGGCCTCGCCACCGGCATCCTGGACCAGGTCTGGTCGACCCGGTTCGGCCGCGGCTACGCCGAGGGCATGCGCCTGGTCGCCGGCGTCGAGAAAGATGTCTGGCAGGCGCGGTTCATAGCGCCCCTGCTGGCGTCCGGCGCCGACCAGCAGACCGCCCAGGAGCGGGCCGCCCAACTGGCCATCGAGTTTCTGCCGCTGGTGGACCCCGCGCTGCTGGCCATCTTCCGCCGGCAGCAGGAGCTGGCCTGGACCGAGGACCTGGTCGAGCGCATCGAGGACGAGCTCGAAGCGGCCGGGGTCCTCGGCCGGCCCGGGCGGGTGCCGGCGATGTGCTTCCTGGACCTGGTGGGCTACACCCACCTCACCGAGGAGCGCGGCGACCAGGTCGCCGCCGAGCTGGCCGCGACCCTGGCGGTGCTGGTCGACCGGTCCTCACGCGAGCACGGCGGCGTGCCGGTGAAGTGGCTGGGCGACGGGGTGATGGTCCACTACCCGGAGCCCGGGGGCGCGGTGCTGTCGGCGCTGCGGCTGGTGGCGCAGCTCCCCCGGGCCGGCCTGCCACCGGCGCACGTCGGGGTCGCGGCCGGCCCGGTGGTGGTCCAGGGCGGCGACTACTTCGGCCGCACCGTGAACCTGGCCGCCCGGATCGCCGCCCGCGCCGGTGCGGGACAGGTCCTGGTCAGCGACAGCGTGGCCCAGCCGGCCCCGCCCCAGGGCGTGAGCTTCGTGGAGTTCGGCAAGCTGCGGTTCAAGGGGTTCGCCCGGCCGGTGCGGGTGCTGGAGGCCCGCGACGCGTGAGATCCTCGCTGCACCGCCCGACGCGAGCCGGAGGATGCCATGGACGAGCTAACGGTTGGGATCGCGGCGCTGGAGCGCACGCCGCTGTTTGCGGGGCTGGACCGCGAGGATCTCCAGAAGGTCCTTGGCCGCAGGCAGCGCGTCTCCTTCGAGCGTGGCCAGGCGATCGTCGAACGATGGGACCCGGGCGATGCGATGTACATCATCATGTCAGGCGCCGCCGAGGTGGACGTGGGCGGGCGGTTCTTTCGGTTGGAGCGGGGCGACTTCTTCGGCGAGATGGCGGTGCTGGCCAGCCAGCGGCGCGAGGCGACCGTCAAGGCCGTGGAGCCGGTCGAGGCGCTGCGGATCCCCGCCGACGGCCTGCAGGCGTTCCTGCTGGAGAACCCGAAGGTGGCGGTGGGCATGCTGAAGAGCCTGGTGGGGCGCCTGCGCGAGGTGCAGGATCGCCTCGACACTTGGATCGGCGGGGTCTGGTGATCGCCCAGACGCCCATGCCGTGAGGCGAAGGCGTCAATCCCTCAGGCGGTGGTCTGGTCGTGGCGGTGGTTTGCCACCTGTTCCAGCATGCTCCGGTCGACCCGGGTCGACCGGCACGACCGCCAGCCGCAGGGTGGTGCCGCCGATGCGGCCCCCGCCCAGGTGGCCGTGGGCGGTGATGCGCCCGTCCTGCACCTGGATGAAGGCGCGCAGCTGGTTGACGAAGCGGGCGCCGTCCCTGGCCAGCAGCCCCGCCGGGTCGTGGAGTTGGTCGGGGGGTGGCGGGTCGTAGTGGGCGACCCCGCTGGCGAAGGCGAGGTCGGGCAGGGCCTGGACGGCGCCCAGCGGGAGCCACGAAACAGAAGTGACCGAGGACTCG
>JBKPDO010000425.1:0-9815 GCA_046727955.1 bacterium
TAGACGAGAGACAAGTCTTCTAGCAGCCGAATCAGCCGCCGCGCTGCTCCTCGAGCCACTGGAGCAGCTCATCCCTGCGGTAGCGCACGGCGCCGGCATGGCGGCCACCCAGACGAAACCAGGGTGGCCCGGTGCCCTCGCGCCGCCACCGGATCATGGTCGAGATGCTAACGGTCAGCAGCTCGGCGGCCTCGGCCTCGGTCAGCAGCTCGGGCGTCTCTGGCATGCCTGAAGCGTATCAACCGACAGATGCAATCTTCTGCAAACTTCTGACAGGTTGTTGACACCTGATAACTGGAGTAGGAAACTCTAGCCTTTCCCAGGTGGCCATAGGGAGCCGTAAAAGAGCCAAGCGAAGGAATGCCCATGCAGGCTGTTTTCAACGGCGCGCTCTCGATGGCGCTCGCCCTGATCACTGTGACCATCATCGGGTGCGTCTTGGGCCTGATGAACACGCCACGCTAGCCACCCTACGAACGCCCCGCGCTCGGGCGCGGCGCGGCACCCCCTAACTCCCCCGCCGCGCCGCGCCCCTTGGGGAAGGAGCACGGGAATGGAAGAAGACGACATCCGATGCTGGTCGTGTGGCATCGACTTGATCGCCCACACACCCGAGGAACAAGCCCAATGCGACAAGCAACCGATCGGTGACGACGTGCTCGTGGTCCACGGCAACGTCTTGGATGCCGAGCTACGGATCGTCCGGCGCGTGCTCGACGTGCTCGGCCAGCTCCGACCGACCGACGTGAAGGGCTGACATGGCCGAGCAGGCCGAGCTGGAGCCGACCGAGCGCGAGGCGGTCGCCGCCCTGCTGGTAGCGGCCCGCGACGCGCTGATGGACCCGCGGCTCGACGCGGCGACCATCTGGTACGGCGTCGGGCTGATCGGCCAGGTGCTCGAGGTCGCGGCCGGCGACGTGCGGCGCGGTGGCCGCGCCAGCTTGCTCGCCGGCGCCGCCGTCCAGCTCGGCGAATACGTCGACCAGGTCGCCGCCGGCCGGTTGACCGGGCCGTTCAGGACGACCGGAAGCGACGCGGAGGGGGGTGGTCTCTGACAGCAGGCCGGGCCTGAGCACCCCGTAAGAGCCCTCTGCTTGGAACACCTCGCTCAGCTCGGCAAAGCCCATCCATACGAGCCCCGGCCGCGTGGGAATCACTGTCCGGCCGGGGCTCCGCCGTGTATGGCGCCGTGCCGGCCGCTGGGCGGCCCGTGGCGGCCGTCCGCGGCGCAGCGCTCAGCCACGTACCTGATCCGCGTTCTGGGCGCGTAGAGGCGCCACCGCGGCCCTGGTGCTCAGTAGGAGCGGCCAGGGCGCGCGGTGGCTGATCCGCCGCCGTGCGCCCCACCGGGCGCCGTGGCGGACTGGTCCCGGGTCGGCCGAGGGCTACCGCCAGCAGGCTGCCTCGAGCGGCACGGGCCTGCCGAAAGATTCCTCCGCGCCGTCCCGGGAACGGGGTGGCGCCGGGCGCAGGCAGGCAGTGAAGGTCCCGCAAAACGTAGAGAGCGTTGGCCTGCCTTCGGTCCGCGCTCGGTCTGTGTTTCCCGAGCCGCAGATGCCGTGAACGCCCGGCGCCCGCCTTCAGACTTCGGCCGGCGCCTCGGCCTGCGCCTGCTGCTGCCGGTGGTGCGCTAGCGTGTTCAGCAGCTCCTCATCGGTCGCGCTGGCGAGCTGGCGGTACACCCCGCCGGCCTGCGCCATGCGGAGCTGGAACATCTCGGCTGGGAAGTCGCGGGCGAGGATGCGGAGCGCGACGAGCTTGGACCAGTCGTCGGTCGCGGCGGCGAGCTGCTCGAAGTCGACCATGAGTCTTCCTTTCCTTGTGGCGCAACCAGTCTAGGTCGCGCTGTTGATCCCGACCTTGATGGCGTTCGCGTCGTCCGGCGCGCCGTCGAGCCGCTGGAACCCGAGGTACTCGTATTGGAGTTGGTCGCCGAAGCGCTCGACCAGCTTCAGGATGGTCACGTCGTTCAGCGAGCGCCGGATGATGTAGCCGTGGCCGAAGTTCCCGAAAAGGATACTCCGCGCGTTCGCCGCGGGCACCGGAATGTCCGGATTCACCATAATTGGGTAGCCGAACGCCATGACCGGCCGGCCCTCGGTGACGATGGGCGCGAGGCTCGAATCCTTGACCTTCCGCAAGGCTTTCAGGCCGGCGACCGAGGTCATCCACCCCACGTGCGGACCGGGCGTCATGGCGCCGGGCACCGCCGGACCCGGGTCGTCGAGCGGCTCCAAGTATTCCTGGTCAACCGACCCCATCAGTGTGACCAGGTCGTCGTACGCGTAGGACGTGGTGTTGCCCACGGCGAAGGTCACGCCGGTCGTCGCATTCGGCACCAGCCCGGTTGGCTGCGCGCCCGCGCCGGTCCCGTTGGTGGCGTGCGCGTTGAACGCGCGGCCGATCCTTCGGCCGAGCAGAAGCCCGAGGTACTGCGGGAACGCCGGGAAGGTGTCGCTGGCGAGCTGAAATGACACTCTGACCGGTAGGGACGTATACATGTATGCGCCCAAGGTCTTGCTGCCGAAGGTGATCGACTGCACCGTCGGCGCAGTGTTCTCCGCCAAAATCGCGCCCGAGTTGCCGGTGTCGTCCGTTGTGGGCCATTGGAGCGGGTCGCCCGAGTCCAGGTCGACCACGGTCGACGCGCGCAGCATGCTCGAACCACGCTTTAGCCCGACTGTGAGCTTTTGGAGAAATCCGGGCGGAACGGTGTAGCCGCCGGCCGCGCCGCTGCCGACGCCCTGGTCGGCGCGGAACTCCTGCTGCCAGTTCCCGACCTGGACCAGGAGGTCCCGGCCCTCGAAGTTGGCGTCGGCGCCGATCTCGGCCGTCCAGCCGCGCCCGTTGATGGTTGGCGCCTTGAGCCAGCGCTCCCACGCCAGCCGGTACGCCTCGGACGAGACAGCGGCCCAACTGTCGCGGTAGTGCTTGCTGGCAGTGGCGGGCCAGGTCCTCGGGTCGGCCGCGTCGCTCTTGCGGCGCGGCTCCTCGCGCTGGGCCTCGCGCCAGTCCCTCGGCGGGAGCGTTTTCGTGGTCACGGGTATGGCCTTCCTCTCAGGGGCAAGTGGCGTCGGCCACCGGTCCGTGTCGGCCGGCGGCGGCACGCTGCCGGGATGGCGACGGCGCACGTGGCGCGGGAGATCGCCGACATTGACGAGATTGCAAAGATCGCAGATGGGCATGGGCGCGTTTTCCTTGTGGCGCAACGGGTTCAGCGGACGATGGGCGGCGGTTCGGCCAGGGCGACGCGGCGGCCACCACGCCACCAGTCGGAGCGGCGGATGACGATGTATCCCTTGCGCTGTAGGGAGCGCAGGGCGCGGCGGAAGCTCACGAGCTGCACCGTGGTCGGCGCCGGGCCGAGCACGCGGCCGGCGATCTCGCGGACGGTCGGGCCGGCGCCCCACGGGCCGGTGGGGTGGTCTCCCCGCAGCGTTTCGAGGACTGCGCGCTCGATTTTGCCCAAGCCTCGGCTCATTTGTCCTACCTAAGTGTTTCGTTTTGAAAAGCGCGGATCGCGTACAGAAGGGCGGGAAGCCTTGAGCGGGTCGCGCAGGCGGGTCGCGCTTGTAGTTTTTGGGTGGCATGCCGGGTCTGTCCGGCTCGACCGGCCGGCGGCGGCCGGATGGTCGAATGGTCGCGGCGGCCGGTCGCCTGATGGTCGGTCGGCCATGCCGCGGGCTGAGACCGCCTGGCTTCAAACGCCTGGCTTCAAACGCCTGGCTTCAAACGCCTGGCTTCAAACGCCTGGCTTCAAACGCCTGGCTTCAACGGGGGACTTGGCACCGGTCAGGCGCAGGCGCAGGAGATCAGCTGCCCGCCGCAGGTCCCGCAGTCCTCGATGCAGCAGCGCGGATGGTGCACGCCGCCCTCGGTCACGCCGCAGTCGCGGCAGCGGTCGGGATAGTCGGCGGGCAGGTAGCGCTCGCTGCCGTAGCGCACCACGCCGAGCCGTGGCGTGCAGCTCGGCGCGATCAGCATCTCGCGGCGGCAGGTTGAGCAGACGGCCATGATGGCGTCAGTGTGGCATGCGGGCGCGACAGGACTTGCCGATTGACGGCAAGCCCATAGAATGCGCGATCTACGGCCATTGGGGGATGCACAGCTTTGTCCACAGGGCTTACGCTGGCCAAGAAGGGCTAGTGCCAATGCCACAAGCGCCAGGGAGGCGAAGGCCGAGACACCCGGTTAGGGAACTTGAGGCCGTGCTCAAGGAGACGGAGTCGCGGGGCTGGCGAGTCACGAAGAGTCCGCGCGGCTACTTCAAGATCCTCTGCCCGTGTCCCGAGAAGCACAGGAGATGGGTTCACCTGACGCCCTCCGGGGCCAACTACGAGACAGATCTTCGCCATTGGCTCCGGCGCTGCAACTGCTGGGGGGAGGAGGAGCGATGAAGGTGGCCTTCACGACCCACCTGCACGTGACCGGCGCTCCCGAAGACATCGAAGCGTCCCTTGACCGCGTCATGGAGGAACTACTCCGCCTCGGCGCGGAGGACTCGGCGATTGGCGGCGCGATGCAGACAGGCGAGGTCGACATCTCGCTGACGGTGGACGCTCCTTCGCCCGAAGACGCCGTGCCCATAGCGATGGCCACGATCCGGACTGCGATCCACGCCGCAGAAGGGCACACGCCGGACTGGCCACGCTTCGACGACCGGGCGCTCAAAGCATCGATCGTCGAGGAGGTCGGCTAGAGTTCTGGTCTCAGATGGCGCCTTGGCGGGGCGGTACTGTGATGGCGTGCGGGCGGGAGGGCGCAAAGCCGGGAGAACAGAGTGAACCGTAGGGTTCGAGCGAGCCTTTGCCCTTCCGCCCGCCTCACGCCGCTTCGGCGAGGTCGTCGGCCTGGTCGGCTCGAGCCGGCGGCGGCCATCGAAAACCGAACTTCAGCAGCACGGCGACGACACTGGAGATCATGGCCGGATCTTCAAGCCGTGAGAGCCTGGGTACGTCGTCTCGTGGTTGGTCTTGCGGTTGGTTCATCGTTCGCTACCCCTTGCTCACCCTTTGGTCGGACTAGGTGAGCAAGGGGTAGCGAACTTGGCTCAGGTAGCCGAACCTGCGCCGGGTCGTGGTGGCGCAGTTGTCAGGTGAGGAGTCTCACCAGCCGCGCCGGGCAGGGTGCCGCTTGCCATCGGTACCGAGGCGGTGCTCCAGGTGAGGGATCTCACCAGCCGCTTCCAGCTCTGCCCGGACATCGGCGACGGTGTCGTGAGCAGCGCGGAGTCGCTTGACGATCCGGGTATCCGACTGCTCCGGCGAGCGCCGCAGCTCGCAGGCAACCTCTTCCCGCTTGCGCTCGGCCGGAAGCCGCCTCACGGGGTGCTTGCCGAGCGGGTCGCCTGTCCGGCTCCAGCGCCCGTAGTGCATCCGGCACCAGTCTTGCCGGCCATAGCGCAGCCGGTCGCAGCCATCGACCGAGCAGGGCGCTGGTGCCCGCAGGGTCCGCTGCATCCCCAGTGGGTCGCCGGTCCGCCGCCAGCGGCGGTAGTGGGTCTTGCACCAGTCCTTGCGGCCATGGCGCGGCTCGCTACAGTCGTCGACCGAGCAGGAGGGGCGCGGCTCGGGTGGCAGCGCGCCTGGCGAGGGGCCGAAGATGATCTCCAGCTCTCCGTCTGGCTTGCGCCAGTGCCGCTCGACCGTCAACGGGTCGAGGAATCTGGCACGGCGCTTGCCCCGATGCATGACGGTCCGCTCCCAGCCGGCCGCTTCCAGCAGTTCCCGCTGCTGCTCCGGTGTGCGAGTCGGCCACCAGGCACGCAGCGCCGGGCCGAGCTTGATTGCCTCCTCCACCACGTTGTCGTCGTGGATCTGCTCGTTCTGCGCGCGGATCTGGTGGTCGATGTCCCGCATGGTCGCCGTGAGCTTGGCCATCGCCCGCGTCTTGCCATCGGCCTGGGCCTGCTTCTCGAGGTCGGACTTGTACTCGGGATCTGCCTCCAGCTCGGCCAGCTCGTCGGCGAGCTGGTCGTAACGGGCCTTGGCGCGCTGCCGGTCGGCCGGCAGATCGCGGTGCCGGCCGTCCGTGCTGGCGAGCGCCAGCGCCCGCTCGACCTGGCGGCACTGGAGCCGGTATATGAGGTCATCGACCAGGAGCGCGTCGACCGGGGCGGTCCGGCGGTGGATCTTGTGACAGTCCGGGTTGACGCAGTTGTAATGTGCCTTGCCGGCGGCCCTGTCAGCCTGGCCGACGTGGCCCTTCAATCGCCACCCGCAGTCACCGCAGTCGATGCGCCCGGTCTGGAGGTGGGCGCGGGTACTACCACGGTGGTACTTGCCACGCTCCGGGTCATCCAGGATCGTTTCGATCTCCGCGTAGAGTTCGCTGCCGAAGATCAGCTCGTTGTAGGGCGCTCTGAAGACCAGATTGAACGTGCTGTGGCACCAGGGGTGCCCGTAGGGGCTGAGGATGCCACGCGCGTTCCAGTCCTTGATGATGCGCCCTGCGCGCCCTCGCGTCGGTCGCTCATCGTCGTCCAGGCGGTCGGGGTCCACGAATTGCTCGCCGGAGGCAAGAAGTTCATCCGCTTCGGCCTCGAAGGTCACCTCGACCTGAACCGGAGGCCCGCCCTCGGGCGGCTTGCGCCTGACCGTCCATGTCAGTTGGCCGTCGGCCCACAGCGGGGTGAGGCCGTCGGGCGCCCAGCCGAACCGCCGTCGAGTGGGCGGCCGGACGCCTGCACGCTTGAGCGCCTCACGATACTGCTTGAGCCCGGCGGAGATCCGGTTGCTGTACTCCTTGGCCACACCGAGCATCCAGAAGTACATCTGCTCGAACATCGGATGCTCGGAATCGAGCCCGTCATTGACGAACACAAGGCGGGTGTCGGTGTGCTGGCATGCCCGCCACAGCCGCGCGCCATTTGTATATCCGCGGTTGGACCGGTCGACCTTCCACAACACCAGGCAGTCGAGCCGGCCAGCCTCTATATCCCTGATCTGCCGCTCGAACTCGGGCCGCTTCCTGCGCGGCTCGCCGTTCACCTCCCAAGCGCTATAGCCGTCCTCTTCGTATTCGACCAGCAGGACGGGACCGTCGTAGTTGCGCTTCACCCACTCGAGGATGTCGTGCTTCTGGCGCTCCGGGCTGGCCTCAACGCCATACTGCTCAAAGGCGCCGACGCTCTTCTTGCTGCGACGAACCGCGATCCCGATCTTCAAGGGATGGCTGGCAGGGGCGCTCATGATGCGGTCCTCTTGCGGGTGGCCCTGGCCTTCTGGTCGTCGGTGTCCTGCTCGAGCACGTCGGCAGCCAGCTCGGCGAGCAGGCCGGGGTCCTCAAGGTGCTCGCTGAGGCCCTGCGCCTTGCGAGTCCGGCGGACCCACTCGCGCACTCGCTCCCGGTCCTGGGGGGTCATGCGGCACCACCCTGCTCGTCGCCCGGGTACTGCGACTGGCCGGACTGGAAGTCCGCCCGGAACAGCTCCTCCTCGGCCATGCCGAGGATACGAGCGGCCTCCTGGCGGAAGCGCGGCGATGGCGGCAGCCAGCCGTTGACGATGCGGCCAACGTAGGTGCGGGTGTAGCCGGTGGCGCGGGCCAGGCCGGCGACGGTTCTCCGCTGGCGGGCTAGCTCCGCCTTGATCGGCTGGGGCGTGGGGAACATAGGGAAACCCCTCCCGGCTCGACCGCACGGTCGAGCAACGGAGGGGTTTCGGGATTGCCCCTGGTTTCCCGCCCTCGGGCGGCCAGGTGGCCGCGCCGGAGCAAGTTGTCCCAAGAAGCGTACCGTACCACCTGGTAAACTGCCATCATGCAGGCCAAGCCGCGGGTCGTGCTCCGCTGCCGGTGCGGGCGGGTGCTCGACGAGTTCAGGGTCCAGGGCGACCCGACCGGCGACCCCTATGGGTTCGTCTTGGGCGGCCGTACCGCCCCGGACTGGCGCGGCGGCCGGTACGTCAGCTCAACGCCAGGCGTCCCTGACCTGAAGCTCGACGCCCAGACCGGGAGCCGCACGCACGTCTACAAGGGCTACGTGTCGGGCCAGGACCCGGAGGACGACCCGGAGGACCCCGACGGCGTCCGCTACCGCTGCCATGCCGACAAGTGCGGCGACGTGTACGGCCTGCTGCTGACCGACCTGGCCGCCGCATGCCAGGCCGCCGCCCAGGCCGGCCGCCCCAGCGTCGATGCCGCCGCCCTGGTCGAGGCCCGGCGGCAGCAGCGCCGGGCGCACCATGAGGCGGAGATGGCGGGAATCCGGGCCGCGAGAGAGGTTGCCGAGGCCATGCCGCCGGGCCGGGCGCGCATCGACGCCATGCTGGCGGCGTGGGACGCCGCTAAGGCGGCCGGGCAGCGGACGGTCAGGCTCTAGAACCGCCAGCGAGGATCGAGCCGGTCCCCGTCGAATTCTTGCTGATAGCCCTTCCGCGCCGGCTTCACGCGGATAGCCTCGACTACGGCCCGGAGGTAGTACCGCTTCCGCTCGATCGTCCAGCCGTCCCAAGCCTTGCGCAGCTCGGCTTCCGACGCCGGCAGGTCTGACAGCTCTTGCAGCTCCGGGCGTCGCATGAGCTGCTCGGTGGCACGGTCTACCAGGCGCTGCAGCTCTCGGTACCGCAGCTCGTGGTCCTTCACGCCAAAGCGCGTACCCAGTACCGCTTCCAGCTCGTCCATCTCGACACGCCAGGCGTCAACCGCCTGCGGCGTCGCATCGTCGGCGAGCAGTGCCGCCCTGCGCTCATTGAGCGTCTCCCGGAACCGCGGCCCAGCCGCGAACACGACGAAACTCTCGCTCACCCACGCGTCGGCGCCGGCCGTGGCGATGGCGACCGCGCCGCACCCTACGAACCGCCCACCACCGCCAACTCGCCGACAGCGGTACACGGGCCGCTCGGGGTCCGAGCCGGTGCGATACATGGCCGACCCACACTTCGCGCAGTACAGGATCCCAGAGAGCAGATAGGTGGGCGGTGGGCCGAGCCGCTGCCGGTCGGGACGGCGGAACAGCGCTTGCAACCGCTGGAAGATGTCCTCGCCAACGATGGGGATCACGCGTTCGTTGCTGAGCGCGCGTCTGATCGTGGTCTCGGTCCATCGGCCCGAGCCGCTCCTGGTGGGCACGCCATCCTCGTTCCAGATGTCGGCAAGGCGGGCGAGCTTGCCGCCGTCCAGCACGTGCTTGGCAGCCTCACGGAGCCGCTGAGCCTCGTGGGGGACCTCGGTCTTGCGGTCCGGCTCGAGCCCGTACATGCGGTGCCCACCGGGATGCTTGCCCTCCAGGGCGCGCTGCTCCTTGCCGGCCAAGCTGCGTTCGCGGATGAGCGAGCGCTCGAACTCCGCAAAGGCGGCGAGCAAAACGAAGAACAATCTTCCCTGTGGGCTGGACGTGTCGATGGCTTCGGTGAGGCTTCGGAATCCGACGCCACGCGTTCGCAGGTCGTTGATGATGGCGTCGAGTTCGGACAGCGACCTCCCGAGTCTGTCCAGTTTCCAAACCGAAAGCCGGTCGCCGCGCTTGAGTGTCCGCAACACCTCGTCTCGGACCGGCAGCTGCTTGGCGACACCCGATTTCTGCTCTCGATAGATCGCCCCGCAGGACGCCTTCTCCAGCGCCGCGATCTGGAGGCGGAGATCCTGGTCCGCGGTACTCGTCCTGGCATAGCCTACATCCATCGGTGCTCTCCCTGGTCGGCGCGTTCCCGCCCAAGGGTACCGTAAAGCTCCGCGCTCGTCTATGCGTACGAGCGCATCGGCATCGATCGTGACTGGCTGTTCGCGCTCCTGGGCCTCTCGATAGTCGGCAGCGTGGTCAATCTGCCCCTGGCGCGGCTCCGGGGCGAGGTGATCGTGGGCCCACGAATAGTGCGC
>JBKPDO010000426.1:0-10162 GCA_046727955.1 bacterium
GCCTGGCTGGGACGGTTCCGCCGGCTCAGCAAGGACTACGAGTACCTCCCGGCGACCTCCGAGGCGGTGATCCACCTGGCCACTATCCAGCTCCTGGTACGCCGCCTCGCCACCAGCTGACCCTTCTCAGACACCCTCTAAGGCGCCGCTGATCCGCGTGACGTCCCACGGGCCGATGCCCGCGCCCCGCACCCTGACAACCACCTGTCCCGCCGCGGGCGTTGGATCTGGCCATTCACTCAGCTCCACGCTGCCGATCCCGCCCAGTTCCCGCACAAGCGCTGCCCGCATGTCTATGTCTCCTCAACTCGTTGCTTGCTCCTGCCGCCCGCGGATAGCTCTACGGGCCCGCCAGCTGGCCTGAGTTTCCTGGCCAACCGGTGGCCTGCGAGCAAAGCTGCTGGTCGACAGCCAGGCGGAGCTGCGGCCACGACACCTCCGGGCAGCGATGCTTGCCGCACTTCAGGTAATACCCCGCTCGCCTGGTCACACCAACTTTGAGGGAGTGAGCATGCTGCAACCCGACACCACAGGTGCCGGTGGGGAAGGCGCGCTTCCTGGTGTCGGGGGCGCGGGGTAGGCTTTGGCCTTGGTGCGGCGCCTCGGGACGGCGGCGCCTCGGGACGAGGGCCCGGGTGACGCACTAGGAAGGGATAGTGCACGCTGTTCCGCAGTGCTCCAAGAGGGGGCCCATGGTGACCGTGAAGCCGATTCCTGACGAGTATCCGCAGGTCATACCCTATCTGTGCGTTGATGGCGCCAGTGCCGCGATCGAGTTCTACAGCGACGTGCTCGGGGCGACCGAGCGCATGCGCATGCCGGCGCCCGGTGGGAAGATCGGCCATGCCGAGCTCGAGCTGGGCGATTCGATGATCATGCTGTCGGACGAGTTTCCGGAGATGGGCCAGCGCAGCCCGAAGACCATCGGCGGCACGCCCGTGACGATAAGCGTGTACGTCGAGGACGTCGACAGCGTCTTCGACAAGGCCGTGAAGGCGGGTGCCAACGCGCTTCGTCCGGTCGAGAACCAGTTCTACGGCGACCGGACAGGTCAGTTCGAGGACCCCTTCGGGCATCGGTGGAGTGTCGCCACCCGCGTCGAGGACGTGCCGCCGGACGAGATGGCGAAGCGTGCGGCCGAGGCCATGCGGGGCTGAGGCGGCTCAGCGCCGCGGCCTGCGACGGGAGATCTGCTGATCGTTCCCGCTTGACAGTTTGCGTCTATGTGCGTGACCCTCGGGCCCATGAGCGACCGCAGGCGCTTGGAGGTCCCCCCTCCCCCGACTCCCGAGGAGCTCGCCGAGTGGCGTGCGCTCATCGAGCGTCTCGAGGATGGCGACGAGTCGGGCTTGGTTCCGTGGGAGGAGATCGCCGCTGAGCTTGGCCTGTAAGGGTCGTCGCTCGAGCGGCGGTAGGAGACCAGCTCGGACCGGGCCGCGGCGGAGCCGCACGGTTCCTCCTTCGGCATGACGAGGATCAGCCGTTCTCCCACAGCGGTGGGACCAGGCGAGGGGGCTGTGGACAACGGGTCGAGAGTGGCGCACGGGTTCGGTAGGGTGGGTCGATTCTGATCCCGATGGCAAGGAGCCCACACATGCCCGACACCTACGCGACGCTGGTGACTTCCCGGGGGAAGATCCGCGTCCAGCTCTTCGAGGACTCCGCTCCCAAGACGGTGGCAAACTTCGTCGGCCTGGCCACCGGCTCGAGGACGTGGAAGGAGCCGCGCACCGGCAGCGAGCAGCACCGCCCGCTCTACGAGGGCACCGTCTTCCACCGGGTGATCCCGGAGTTCATGATCCAGGGCGGCGACCCGCTCGGGACCGGTTCAGGCGGGCCTGGCTACCAGTTCGAGGACGAGCTCGGCGGGCCGCACCGCTTCGACCGCCCGGGTCGTCTGGCGATGGCCAACGCCGGGCCGAACACCAACGGCTCGCAGTTCTTCATCACGCAGGTGCCCACGCCGTGGCTGGACGGCAAGCACACCGTCTTCGGCCAGGTGATCTCCGGTATGGAGGTGGTGGACGCGATCGCCATGAGCGAGCGGGACGGGCGCGACCACCCGGTCGAGGAGCAGCGCTTGGAGCGTGTCCTGATCGAGCCGCAACCTGGGGAGTGAGGCATCGCGCCGGGTGTCCGGTTGACGACGGCGCGGTGGGGTGCGAACTTCGCGGGTGAGCAGGGCCGTGACGAGCAGAGGGGCGTGGCACTGTGATGCGGAGCTGGAGGGCGTGGCTGGCTCTGGCCATGCTGGTCGCGGTCGTCGCGCTGTGGATCGTTGGCAAGGGCGACGTGGTGGTGGCGGTGGTGCTCGGCGCGCTCGTGCTCCTCACCGGCAGGACGATGTTCCGGTCCTACTCGATCACCAAGGGCCCGACCGGTCCGGCGATGGACATCGAGGAGCGCGGCAAGCTGCTGGTCTACGCCTGTGAGACCTGCGGCGAGCAGCTGGTCCTGCTGCGGAGGGGCACCGACGCCCCGCCGCGCCACTGCTCCGAGAAGATGGTCCTGCGGCACGTCGACGTGCCGGACAGGGAGCTGAACTGAACCTGCTGTCGAGGCAGGCGTCAGCGCTCGTCGGCGATCCGCTCGGCGCGCTCCCGCAGGGCGCGGTAGTCCTGGCGGCGCCGGTCCTCCGGCAGCAGCTTGTCGGTGGAATTGAAGCCCCAGCCCTCGTAGCGGATGGCGACGCGGGAGTAGCGCCGGCGCAGCTCGCCGCCGCAGGCCTGGCAGGGGCCGGGCGCACCGGCGCCGAGCGACTGGAGGTGCTCCTCGGTCTTTCCACAGGAGCGGCAGGTGTATTCGTACAGGGGCATCGCGCTGGTCCTGATGGGTGGGGCGGGTCGTTGCCCACCGGTTGTCCCCAGACTTATCCACAACTGGGGATGAATCACAGAGATGTAGTTTGGCAGCTCAGCGAGGATCCCCGCTCAGGTCCAGCGAGTTGCCAACAGGAGGCCGAAAATGAGGGGCGCGAACCCGATTGCCAGGTTGAAGTTGTTCAGGCGGTCGAGCATCGGCGGCAGGACCTGCATGTAGAACAACAGGATGTAGGCGAGTCCGACGACGAGGCTGATCACGATGGTGGGGCCCACCCACGGCGCAGACGGCTTCGGCCTGGGACGAGGCGGCGCAATGTACCGGCGACGCTTGGAGCGAGACTTGGGCATGACGGCTGGTCCTTTCCACAGGAACATCCACAGGCAGGAGTCTGTCCACAGGCCAGGACCGTGGAGTGGACGTGATCTCCCAGTGATGATCTCCGATCGTAACGTGGCCGGGCTTCTCCGGGCGATGGGCCTCCGGTGCCGTGGGCTGGGCCTCCACCGTCCAGCGCTCAGCTTCGGGCGCTCCGTCCCGCGCCTGCGGCGGCGGCTGGGGATTGGCGCCGCGTTGCTGACGGTCGCCATTTTGCTGGCGGGCTGCAGCGGCGGCAATGGAGGGCACGCGTCGCCGGCCGGCGGTTCGGGTAAGGACGCGGCAAAGCTCGGGTCGTCGCCTTTGGTGGAGCGCAGCCAGGCGCAGTTCGAGAGTGACCTGGCCGCGCTGAAGGGCCGCGTGGTGGTGGTCAACTTCTGGGCGAGCTGGTGTGGGCCCTGCAAAGCCGAGATGCCCGCCCTGCAGCAGGCGAGCAAGCAGTATGCGGGAAAGCCGGTCACTTTTGTCGGCGTAGACTCCTCGGATGTGCGTAACAGCGCACGCAAGCTGCTCGCCGACTTGAACGTTACCTATCCAACGGTGTACGACAAGACGGGCCTGAACGGCGGGATCGCCACCTCCTGGTCGGTGGCCTCCCTCCCCCAGACATGGTTCGTTGCCAGAGACGGCTCCCGTTCCGGCCGTATCCCCCGTCCCCTGAGCGTGGCCGACCTCCGCAGCCGGATCGACCAGCTCCTGACCGCAGCCTGAATATATGAGCACTCGCACCGCACCACGAACTCATCCAAATTACCCTGAATCAGGGCCAGATCCGTTTGCGCCGCGAAGCGCCTTTGTCACTCAGCAGACTCAACCACGTACGATGACGCGACCTGCGTCGGCTCGTGGCGGGTCGAAGGCAAAGATGCGGAAGGTCTTGCGCGGGGCGGGCTGGACGTTCATCGGGCTGGGCTGCTTCGTCCTCTACTTCCTCGTCTATCAGCTCTGGGGCACCAACCTCTCCACCAACCGCGAGCAGAGCAACCTGCGCCAGAGCCTGGAGCGCGAGTGGGCGGCGCCGGCTCCACCCCCGCAGAAGGGGGCGAAGCTGCCCGTGCCCGAACCGCCGGCGCTCGGCAAGGCGCTCGGGGTGATCGAGATCCCGAAGATCAAGCTCGAAAGGGTCGTCGTCGAGGGCGCGAACCCCGAGCAGCTCGCCAAGGGGCCGGGCCACGTGCCGTCCACGACCATGCCCGGGCAGCCCGGGACCTTCGCGATCTCAGGTCATCGCACGACCCATGGTGCGCCGTTCTACCGACTCAACGAGCTCTCCAAGGGCGATACCATAACGATTGTGACTCGTTATGCGATCTATACCTACGAAGTTTCCCACCTTCAGGTGGTAGCGCCGACCGCCGTCGAGGTGCTGGACAACGTCCGTGGGCCGGGTGGCAAGCTGAAACCCCAGATCGTCCTGACCACCTGCAACCCGCGGTTCTCCGCCGCCCAGCGGCTGATCGTCTACGGCGATCTCAGCTTCAGCGCCCCCAACACGAGCGGGCTGGCGGCGTGAGCCATCGTCCGGACGGCAGGCGCGGCCGGGGCCGCAAGACCGACCCGGCCGAGGAGACCGCGACCTGGCTGTTGGAGATGGAGCAGCAGGCCGAGGGGGAGGGGGAGGACGAGGAGGACTGGGCACAGCAGCTTCGCAGCACGCGCGCAGCTTCCGCCTCGAGCGGCCAGTTCCCCGCCGTGCCAGTGGACGGCCCTGCCGGTGTCCCTCCCGCGGCTCCTCCGGCTCCTGGGACCTCTCCGGCCCGCGCGCCCCTCGGCGAGGCGCCACTCGGCGAGTATGGGGGCGCGGGGGCGGCACCGGTGCACCCGCCGCTCGCCGGCCGCTACCGGCCGGCCGGCGGACTCCCCCTACGGCCAGCCGCCACCCCGCCGCCATCGCCTCCACAACCCGCACCACCGCCACCGTCTCAATCCGTGGCACCGCCCCCACCACCTTCACGCCCATCACCTTCCCCTCCCCCTCCATCACCGCCTCCATCCGTCGCCACCGCTGATCCCGCCGCGGCCGCATGGTCGTGGGAGACAGGGGCCTCGTCGGCGGACCACGGGGTCGGGACAGGGGCCGCTGCGTACGCGCCGCCGCCGATGGCATGGGAGCCGGGCGTGCAGGAGCACCCGCAGGCTCCGCCAGACCCCCGGTTCGCGGCGCCGGCGCCGTGGGAGCCGGACGACTCGGCGTCCGCCGCCCCGGCGCAGGAGCCGCAGCCCTGGGACACGGCGGCCGATCCCGAGCATTGGGGCGGCGCCTGGCCGTTCGAGGAGTCGACGCAGTCCTGGGAGCCCGACGACCGCTCCTGGCTGTGGCCCACGCAGGAGGCACCCCCCAACACCGGGAGCTGGGAGGCAGCGGACCCGTCGCTTGGGCAGGAGGACCGCTGGGGGACCCCTACGGGTCAGCCCGGTCAGCCCGGTCAGCCCGCCGCCTACCAGAGTGGGCGATGGGCCGCGACCCCGGGTAGCACCGGCCTGCCACCGGCTGCCGCGGCTCCGCACCCCGACCCGGCGGCGTGGGACGCGGGCGAGACCAGTGGGCAGATCTACAGCTATCCGGATTCCGGTGACCTCTCGGCGTTCGGCGGCGGCGAACAGGGCTCCGGCTACTCCACCGGACCGATCGGGGCAGGCCCCGCGGCATCAGGCCCTGCAGCATCGGCATCGGGCGCTGTGGCGACGGGCGCGGAGCCGGCATACGGATACGCCAGCCCGTCGGCAGCGCCCTGGTACCAGGGCGCTGCGCCCCAAGATCCGCAAGGGCTCCAGTGGTCCCAAGGGGCTCACGAGGCCCAAGGCGTTACTCCCGGCGGCGCCGCGGCGGCGCCGGGATCACAGGCCTGGGCCGGCGGGTCGGGATCACAGCCGTGGGCCGACCCGCCGGCCCAAGCCTGGTACGAAGATGAGCCGCCGCGGCCTTACGAGCCGCCGGGACCCTACGAGCCGCCGGGACCCTACGAGCCGCCGGGACCCTACGAGCCGCCGGGACCCTACGAGCTCACGAGCGTGCTGGAGGGCGAAGACGAGCAGGTGGTCCGGCTGGGGCGGGCGGTGGACGATCCGGACGGCAGGGGTCCGTCGATGGTTGGTGGGCGCGCGCAACCGGGCCGCAGCCTGCGGACGGGTGAGGCGCGCCGGCTCCAGCCGACCGGCGAGCACCGCCAGCGGCGCTCGAACTGGCCGCGGGTGGTCGCGCTGATCTCGTGGATCGTCCTCCTCATGGTGGTGTGCTGGTTCTACCTCTTCCCCTGGCTGGAGGGCATCCTCCCGGAGAACTTCTGAGCGGGGGCCGCCAGTCGAGGGTTGCGGTGCCACTCCAGCGGGGAGATTGTCCGAACAGCAGTTGGCAGCGGATACTTGAGGGTCGTTGCACGTGCCCGCTGCGAGACTCGATCGAGATCCAGTGGGAGCCCCGCGCTGACCTGGAGGTGGGACCCATCATGGTCGAGGTCGCGACGCCATGGCTGGACAGCTATCCCCCTGGCGTGCCCGAGCACGTCGAGGTCCCCCAGGTCAACCTCGCTCGATTGCTCGCCGACGCCGTCCGCGAGTACCCACACGCGCCCGCGATGCATTTCGAGGGCCGCACGACCTCATACGCCGAGCTTGCCGACCAGGCCTGGCGCTTCGCCGGCACCCTGGCTGAGCTGGGCGTGACCAAGGGCAGCAGGGTCGGCCTGCTCCTGCCCAACTGCCCTCAGGCGGTGGTCGCGCTGTTCGCCGCCTTCCGGCTCGGCGCCGTGGTGGTGCAGAACAACCCCCTCTACACCGAGCGCGAGCTGGAGCATCAGCTCGGTGATGCCGGGGTCGAGGTGCTGGTCTGCCTCGACCCCGTCTACCAGCGGGTCAAGGCGGTGCGCGAGCGTGTCGGCATCCGCGAGGTGATCGTCACCTCGGTGCTCGACGAGCTGCCGGCGGTCAAGCGCGCGCTCGCCCCCTACACCAGGCGTGGCCGGAGCGCCAGCGCCGGCATCGGCAGGGAAGAGCCCGTGCGCCGCTGGCGTGAGCTGCTGCGGCAGCGCACCGAGAGCGCGCCGGAGGCCGACGTCGACCCGGCCACCGACGTCGCCATGTTGCAGTATACCGGCGGCACCACCGGCGTGCCCAAGGGCGTCATGCTCAGCCACGCCAACCTCGTCGCCAACGTCGAGCAGATCCGCGCATGGCTCCCCGACGCCGACCCCGGCCACGAGATCATGATGGCGGTCCTGCCGTTCTTCCACGCCTACGGCTTGACCGTAGGCCTGCTGCTCGGCGTGCGCCTGCGTGCCGCCCTGGTGATCCTGCCCCGTTTCGAGCTGCCGCAGGTCATGGCCGCGATCGACCACTACCGGCCGACGCTGTTCCCGGGCGTGCCCACCATGTACGTCGCCATCAACCGCGCCGTCGCCAGGGGCGGCCACGACCTCTCCAGCATCAAGGCGTGCATCTCCGGTGCGGCGCCGCTGCCGGCGGAGGTGGCCGAGCGCTTCGAGCGCTTCTCGGGCGGGCGCCTGGTCGAGGGCTATGGCCTCTCCGAGACCTCACCGGTGGTGACCGTCAACCCGATCTACGGCAAGCGCAAGGCTGGGACCATCGGCATGCCGCTCCCCGACACGCTGGCGCGGGTCGCCGACTCGGAGGACCCGAGCCGCACGCTCCCTTCCGGCGAGAGGGGCGAGCTGGCGGTCCGCGGCCCGCAGGTGATGCTCGGCTACTGGAACCGCCCCGACGAGAGCGCCGAGGTGCTGCGGGACGGCTGGCTGCTCACCGGGGACATCGCAGTGACGGACGAGGAAGGCTACTTCACCATCGTCGACCGCAAGAAGGACCTGATCATCTCCAGTGGGTACAACGTCTACCCGCGCGAGGTGGAGGGGGTGCTCTACGAGCACCCCAAGGTGCAGGAGGTGTCCGTGGCCGGCGTGCCAGACCCCTACCGGGGTGAGATGGTCAAGGCCTTCGTGGTCCTGCGAAAGGGCGAGGCGGCGAGCACCGAGGAGCTGCGCGAGTTCGCCAAGTCCAGGCTGGCCGCCTACAAGGTGCCGCGGGCGGTGGAGTTCCGTACGGAGCTGCCCAAGAACATGGTGGGCAAGGTCCTGCGGCGCGCCCTGGTCGAGGAGGACCGCGCCAGGGCCGGGGAGACGAAGGCGGCGGCGCCATGATCGGCGCTGGCCGCACGATCCTGGTTATCGACAACTACGACTCGTTCGTGTTCAACCTGGTGCAGTACCTCGGCGAGCTGGGGGCGGACACGGTGGTGTGGCGCAACGACGCCGCCACGGTCGAGCAGGCACGGGCGCTTGGCGTCGACGGGGTGGTGATCTCGCCGGGCCCGGGCCACCCGCGCGACGCGGGCCTGTCGGTCGACGTCGTCCGCGAGCTCGGGGCGAGCCTGCCGATCCTCGGCGTGTGCCTCGGCCACCAGGTGATCGGCCACGTCTACGGCGGCCGGGTGGTGCGCGCCCCGGAGCTGGTACACGGCAAGACGTCCGAGATCCTCCACGAGGGCGCCGGGGTGCTCGCCGGCCTGCCGGTGCCGTTCGCCGCGACCCGCTACCACTCGCTGGTGGTGGAGCGCAGCACCCTCCCGGACGAACTGGAGGTTACCGGCTGGACCTCCGCCGGCCTCGTCATGGCGCTGCGCCACCGTGCGTACCCGGTCGAGGGCGTGCAGTTCCACCCCGAGTCGGTGCTGACCCGGTGTGGCCGCGAGCTGCTGGCCAACTGGCTGCGCGCGCTGCCGGCAACGCCGCTGGGCCGGGAACCGGCTCGGGAACCGGCCCGGGAACCGGCCCGGGAACCGGCCCGGGAAGCCACGCTGTCGCTATAGCGTGCTCGAGGGCTTCGAGGTGAGCGTGGTCGCCGCCGCCGAGGTGCTGGTGGTCCGCTGAGTCGAGCTCGTCGTGGTCCTGCGCTCGGTGGTGCTGGTGGTGGCGCGCTCGGTGGTGCTGGTGGTGGTCCGCTGGCTCGAGGTGGTGGACTGCTCAGTGGTGGTCGGCCCGCTCGTCGTCGGCGCCGCCGTGGTGGTCGGCGCCGTAGTCGGGGGGCTCGTCTGCGACGTCCCCGTGGAGGAGGTGAGCGACCGGGTGATCAGGAAGGCGGCGAAGCCGACGATCAGCAGCGCGAGGATCGCGGCCACCACCCATCCAGCCGAGCTGCGGCGCTTTCCGGGGAGTTCCTCGCCGTAGCCCATGGAGCGGTCGCCCGCCATGGTCGAGCCGGCGTCGAGCACCGTGGTCGGGTTATCGGCGATGCCGGCGGCGCCGAGCGCCTGGGTGGTCTGCGAGGCCAGCGGCACGCCCACCGACAGCGGCTGCCCGGTCCGCGCCCGTTCCAGGTCCTGGCGCATCTCCAGCGCCGTCTGGTACCGGTCCTCCGGCCGCTTGGCCATCGCCTTCAACGTCACCCGCTCCAGCGACGCCGGCACGTCCGGGTTCAGCATCCGCGGCGGCGTCGGGTCCTCGCGCACGTGGCGGTAGGCGATCGCCACCGGCGTCGGTCCGGTGAACGGCACTTGCCCCGTTAGCATCTCGTACAAGCAGACGCCGAGCGCGTACACGTCGCTGCGCGCATCGACCTCCAGGCCCTGGGCCTGCTCGGGCGCGATGTACTGCGCCGTGCCGACCACCGCGGCGGTCTGCGTGATCGACGGCACCGCGCTCGCCCGCGCGATGCCAAAGTCCATCACCTTCACCTTGCCATCGGTGGTCAGCATCACATTGCCCGGCTTGACGTCCCGGTGCACCACCCCGCGGGCGTGGGCGGCGGAGAGCGCGCTCGCTATGTCCTCGGCGATCTCCGCGGCCCTGGCCCAGTACAGCGCGCCTTCGGTGCGGATCACGTCCTTGAGGGTGCGGCCGGCGACGTACTCCATGACGATGAACCAGGTGTCGTCCTCGGCGCCGGTGTCGAAGACCGCGACGATGTTGGGGTGCGACAGGCTGGCGGCCGCCTGCGCCTCGCGGCGGAAGCGGGC
>JBKPDO010000427.1:0-29356 GCA_046727955.1 bacterium
CACCGGCGGCCAGCGCCGGCTACCAGCGAGCCCAGCGGGCATTCGAGCTTGGCGAGCAGCTACGAGCGCTGCGTGAGGCGCAGCACCTCAGCCAGGCCGAACTGGCCCGGCGCATGGGCAGCACCCAGCCAGCCATCGCCCGCCTGGAAGCCGGCCGCGTCGCCCCAAGCCTGGACACCCTCGACCGAGCGGCCGCCGCCCTCGGCCTTGAGTTGGTGATCACCTTCCAGGACCCACCGCGACGCGACCGCCGCCAACTGTCAGGCTGAGCACCCAACAGGAAGGACAACCGATGCGGTTCAGCATCAGGAGGCGCGCTGCCAGCGCGAGGAAGTCCACCTCCACCCTGACGTGCTCGTTTTGTGGTAAGCACCAGCGCCAGGTCAAGAAGCTGATCGCCGGCCCCGGCGTCTACATCTGCAACGAATGCATCGACCTGTGCGTGGAGATCATCGCCCAGGAGCGACCGAACGCCTAGCGACACCAGGATCAGCCGCGATCTCCCCCGCGCACCGTTGCCATACACGCACGAACATCCAGGCTGGACCACCAACGACTTGGTGCACGATAGGGAGCGGGGCGCGTTGGGCTGACCGACCCGGCTGCCGCCCGCTCAGCGTCGGCGGGCGGTGACGATCCAGGCGCGCGAGTCGAACCAGATCCCTTCTCCGCCCGCGTGCGCGGCGAGCGTCTTGCGCAGCCGCTTGAGCGCACGCTCCGCGGCAGCAGGATCCAGCCGCTTCAGCACGTCGTTCGTGCAGGTGAAGCCGCGCACCCAGTCCAGCGCGGCGGCGACGTCCGGACCGTAGTAGACGGGCTCATGCACGTCGGTGAAGGTGACGCCGGCGAACCCTGCAGCGTCCAGGACCCCCTCCACGGTCGCCGGATTGGCGAGCGAGAACGGGTCCGGCCCCTCGGGAGCGACCGCCAGCGATTCCCCGAACCCTTCGAGGGATCGGTGGATCGCGACGTCCCACTCGTTCCGCTCGTGGCCCTGCCAGACCATCATCACCAGGCGCCCGGCCGGGCGCAGCGCCCGCCCGAGGTTGGCGAACGCGGCGACCGGGTCGTCGAAGAACATCGTGCCGAACCTGCTGATGGCCAGGTCGAACTGCTCCGGCGGGAAGCGGTGGACCTGGGCGTCGGCCCGCTGGAAGGTGACGTTGCGCAGCCCCTCCGCCTGGGCGAGCTCGCGGGCACGATCGATCATCGGCGCGGACAGATCGACCCCCAGCGCGCTGCCCGCGGTGGCCTTGCGCGCGGCCTGCCGGGTCGTCTGCCCGGTCCCGCAGCCGACGTCGAGGACGTGGTCGTGGCGCCGGACGCCGCAAGCCCGGCGCAGCACCTGGTTGTGCAGCCGCAGCTCGGCGTCGTAGTCGACCGGCGGTCTGGGCATGCCGTCAGGGGCCGGCATCGACCACCGCCCGGACCTCGGGCTGCGGGGGTTGTGGGTCGATGCTGGTGAGCACCCACGTCGCGCCGGCGGCCTCCCAGGGGTGAACGTCAGCTCCCGGGGGCACCTCCACGACCAGGTCGAAGGGACCGTCGCTGCCGGCGCGTGCCCGTCGGACCTCCTCGGCGAGCTCGGCGAGCCCTTCCGGTCCGGGCAGCTCGATCGGGAACAGCCCGTCCCACCGGACCGCGCGCCGGACCGGCCGCCGGTTGGGCCAGCTGGCCGCGACCCAGACCGGGATCCGTGGGCGCTGCAGCGGCAGCGGCCGGAACCCCCCGCTCCAGAACCCGCCGAGCCGGTCCAGGCCCTCGTCCAGCAGGCGCCCGCGCTCGCGCGGGTCGACGGCCTCGCCGAACGGCTCCAGGTCGTCGCCGGTGCCGAGCCCGACGCCCAGCGTGAGGCGCCCGTTGCTCAGGTGGTCCAGCGTGACCGTCTCCCGGGCGAGCTTCGGCACGCGCCGGCGGGCCAGCGGGGTGACCATCGGCCCGAGCCGAAGGGTGTCGGTCGCCGAGGCGATGGCGCTGAGCGCCACCCACGGGTCGGCCACGGCGCGTTCCCTGGGCGGGTAGGCGATCCGGTCCCAAAGGAACACGCCGTCCCAGCCGACCGACTCCGCCGCCCTGGCAAGCTCGGCCAGGAGCCGCGGGTCCGCCAGCTCGTCGAACGGCGCCAGGTACAGTCCACGCTTCATCGCTTGTCACCCGGGAGCATCCCGCCGCCGGCACTATACGTGCCCCGGCGTCATTCGCCGAGTTCCGGGGTCGTGACGCACCTCCGGCTGGGCCTTGAGGTCGTCACGGCTTTCGGGAGGTCGGCTCATGGAACGACTTGGTGCGCGAGCCGCGGTGCGCGAGACGCGGGTTGATCGCGGGGATCGTGCGGGCATGAGCAGGGCCGCACGATCATGCCGGGATGCGACCTCCAACATGGGTCCGTGCGGCCCTATCCCATCCTTGCTTGGCCGGCATCGCCCGGCACCACCTGGGCGAGCTCATCGCCGAGCTGGCCGACCCGTGGACCGCCCAGCAGCAGGCCGCGCTGGCCCGCCGCCGCGGCCACCCACGCCGCCGCGCCGCCGGCGCCGGCCCCACCAGCGGCTGGTCTTGTGCGACCGCTTGTGCGACCGGGTGCTGGCCACCCTGATCGTGCTGCGCCTGCAACTGCCGCACCAGGCCCTGGCAACGCTGTTCGGGGTCGACCGCGCCACCATCACCCGCGCCGTCGGGGGAGATCCGCCCGCTGCTGGCCGCCCGCGGGTTTGCCGTGCCCGGCCAGCCCACGCTGCGGCTGCGGAGGTTGGCGGATGTGGTCGCCGACGCGGCGGCCAACCGGGGTGGCGCTGCGCCTGGACGCCACCAAGACCCAGGTCCGCCGGCCCCGCGCCCACCGACCCGGCCGGCGCGCGTTCATCTCCGGCAAGCGCAAGCAGCAGCACCCGCAAGCCGACCGTGGTCAGCGACGGCCAGGGCCGCACCTGTGGGCCAGGGCCGCACCTGTGGGCCGGGGCGGTGCGCCCGGGCCGCATGCACGACCAGACCGCGGTCAAGACCGGGGGCATCGCCGACCTGCTGACCCAGCATCCCCCGGTCAAGATCCGGGTCGATGCGGGCTACCGGGGGCTGGCCAGCGCGTTTGCCGAGCAGGTCACCGCGCCGCCCCGCAAGCCCGCCAAGGACACCGCCGCCGAGCTGGTGGCTGCCTCCAGGCAGGCCCGGACCGAGCAGCCCTCCCGGCGGATCTGCGTGGAGCACGCGGTCGCCGAGCACAAGCACTGGCGGTCGCTGCAGCGCTGGCTCGGCCGCCGGGAGTCCTTCGCCGAGACCTACCTGGCGGTCGCGGGCTTGGTCTCGGACCGGGCTGCTCGACGCTGATCGGGCAGCAGCCGGGTCGGTCAGCCCAACCCGCCCCGCTCCCTATCGCGCACCAAGTCGTAATAGCAGGCGAGCGTGCGCGGGTCGATGTTCTCCGCGACGATACCAAGGCCGCCTCGGTGACCCGAGTGGGCCTTGGGCTGGCGCAGACTTGTCGCCCAGACCATGAACTCGGTGACGCCGCAGGCGTACTTCTTCCTCGACGAGCTCGAGCAGATCATCCGCGAGTGGATCGGCGACTGCTACCACCGCAGCCCCCACCGCGGCCTGGTCATCCCCGAGGTTCCCGGCCTGGAGGTGAGCCCGTTGGAGATGTTCGAGCACGGCGTCACCCGCGCCGGACAGCTCACCATCCCAGCCCGACCGGACCTTGCGTTCGACTTCCTCGAGGTCGCATGGCGGCCGATCCACCCATTCCGCTCAGGCCCCGAGGCTACACGCCCGATCCGCTCGGCCCGATCAGAGCCCACCTGGACCCATCGCCCGACATCGAAGCCGCATTCGCAGGCCAAGACGCCGTCGAACGAATCCGCCGCGTCGTCGACCTTCCCGGCTATCGGTCGCTGCGGGCGGCAGCGACCGCGATGGGCCTGTGCTATGCCACGTTCCACCATCAGCTTCCAATCGTCGAGCAGGCACTCGGCTTCAAGATCATCGAACGGTCCCTGCCGCTTCGCCTCACCCCCAAGGGCGAGGTGTTCATCGCCGAAGCCCGAGCTGTCCTGCGGCTCCTCGACGACACAGCCCCCAACGGCCAGGACCGGTCGGGATTGTTCAAATTCGAGCCACAACAGCGTGTTCAACAAGCCGGATCGGCCGGATGCGACGCCCCATGACTGTTCACCTATGGCCGGAACCTACAGACCTTGTGGGTAGCAACCGCGAAGACATTGACTGTAACCTCCGGCACGCAGTGCGCGCGGCGCTAGACGGTCTCGGTCGCCTGGTCACGCAGCCGTTCGCGGTCGTGGACGCGAAGCGCGGCGCGCGTCCACGTGGGCATCCACCAGTTCGCCCGGCCGAGCAAGCGCATGAGCGCAGGCACGAGCAGGGCGCGGATGACGGTGGCGTCGAAGATGATCCCGGCGGCGAGCCCGATCGCGAACTCCTTGAGCTCGAACCCGGGGCCCGAGGAGAGGACGAGGAACGCGAACATGAGCACGAGCGCCGCGCTCGTCACGAGCTTGCCGGTGCGCGCGAGCCCGAGCTCGATCGCCTTGGTTGTCGAGCCGGTCTTGTCGTAGGCCTCGCGCATCCGCGTGAGCATGAAGACCTCGTAGTCCATCGAGAGGCCGAACAGGAAGGCGAAGATCATCGGCGGGATCCAGGCATTGATCGCTTGCGTGGCATCGATCCCCCACGCCGACGAACCGTGGCCCAGCTGGAAGACGAAGACGACGATCCCGAACGCAGCCGCGAGCGAGACGAGGTTGAGGATGACCGCTTTGAGCGGCAGCAGGAGCGAGCGGAACGCGCGTGCGAGCAGGATGTAGGTCAGCGCCAGCACGAAGGCGAGCAGGTACGGGAAGTTGCCGTAGATCGCGTGGACGAGGTCGCGATCGACGGCCGGAGTCCCGCTGACCGTCGCGTTCGTACCTTTCAGCGCCTCCTCCGAGCGATCCACGATCCCCTGGATCCCCGAAGCCGCACCGTCGACGGCGGGGAACGCCTCGACGATCGCCGCGTCGCCCTTGCGCCAATCCCTCGGCGCGACAGCGGCAGCGATGCCGTCCACGTTCCGCAGCTTCGCCGCCACCGTCTCCGGGTCCTCGCCGTTCTCGACGAGCACGTCGAAGGGCTTGAGCACGCCCGGCGTGATCCCGGCCGCGTTCAGCACGTCGCGACCCACGATCGCATCGCCCGAGCCCGGCACGTTCTTCATCTGCGCCTCGTTCGGGTTCAGCTGGAAGCCGTAGTAGACGAGGACACCGGTGATCGCCAGACCGACAGCTGCGACGCGAACCGGCCGCACGTTGACGAACCGCGCCCAGCGACCCCACGGCCCATCCTCGGGGTGACCACGATCGACGAGCCGCTTCGGCATCACGCGAATGCTGTTGATCCGCTCGCCGAGGGCGGCAAGCATGGCCGGCACCAGCGTCACGGCCGAGAGCGCCGATACCGCCGGAATCAGCATGCCGCCGATCCCCACCGAGCGGATGAACGGCAGCGGCAGCACGATCAGCGAGAGCAGCCCCACAGCGACCGTCGTGCCCGAGACGATCACCGCCTTACCGGCGTGCGTCATCGTCTCGACGAGTGCCGTCCCCACGTCCTCGCCTTCGCGTAGCTCGTCGCGGAAGCGGAAGATCATGAGCAGCGCGTAGTCGATCGCCACGCCGAGGCCGACGAGGGCGATCAAGAACTGGACGGCGATCGACACGTCGGTGATGTAGGTGAGGACCCAGACGAGCGTGAACGTGTTGAGGATCGATGAGACCGCGACGACGAGCGGGAGCAACACCGCAGGCAACGTCCCGAAGACGAAGAGGAGGATGATCAGCGCGCCGAAGCCGCCGATGAGCGCTTCGACGAGCACGCTCGGACCAGTCGTCTCGCCCTTGGCGTTCGCCTCCAGGATCGGGTCGTGGCCCGTAACGTGCACCGTGGTGCCCGCCGGCAGGCCCGCAGACGCCGCCTTCAGCATCGCCTCGGCGCCGCTCTTCGTGTCGAACCGCGGCGACCCAGCTGGATAGACCTCCATGAAGGTCGTGTGGCGGTCCTTGGAGACATACGCGTCGCTACCAGTCGAGAAGTACGAGCTCGTGCGCGCGCCCAGGCTCGTCTTCGCCGCCCGCTCCATCGCCGTGAGAATCGCCTCGCTCTTGGTCGCATCGCCGTTCGTGTGGAACACGACGACGTTCGGCGGACGCTCACCGGTGCCGAAACGGTCGATGGTCCGCTGGCTCGCCTCGTACGCCGAGTAGCCCGGGATCGAGAACGACTGGAACCAGCGGTTCGATACCTTCGCGGCGGCGAAGCCGCCGAAGAGCGTGAGGACGAGCCAGGTGCCGATCACCGCCCAACGGTGTCGGACGATCAGGTGCGCGAGGCGGGTAAGCATGGAAGCTCCTGTTCGTCGGTGGAGGGATCGATCACGGACGACAGGATTCGCCGCGAGACGGGCTCCGACAATCGGCCGCAGGGCGATCGTCGAGCGACGAAAGTCGGTGTTGCGGATCGACTTCGGTCGGCTGTTCAACCGCGGTCACGCCGCCTAGGCTGGGCGTGATGACCGCTCTCCGTCTTCGCGTCGGCATGCTCGTCGTCCCGGAGGAGGACGAGGCGGCACCCGCACGCCGCTCGCGGCGCGACTGGATCGTCGACGGCGCGCTCTTCCTGCTGGCGATCGTGGCGGGCAGCTCTGCGCTGGCCGACAACGTCGACCGCGGCCTGGACGGGACGCTGCTCGTTGTCGATGCGATCGGTGGGGCGGCGCTCTGCCTCGCCCTGTGGTGGCGGCGGCGCTGGCCATTCGGCCTCGGGCTGGCCTCGGTGCCGATCCTGGCCGTTTCGTCGTTCGCCGGCGGGGCCGCCGGCGCAATCATCCTGTTCACCGTCGCCGCCTACCGCCGCTGGCAGCTGGCGCTCCTCGTCGCCGGGCTGCAGCTTGCGGTGATGCCGGCCTACCGTGCCCTGCATCCCGAAGACACTTGGCTGCCGACGGTGGCGGACTACCTGGTCGCCACGCTGGGCACAGCGGCGATCGTCGGGTGGGGCATGTTCTGGCGCGGGCGCCGCCAGGGGCGGCGGGAGCGCCTGCGCCGCGCTCAGGCCGAGCAGCAGCTTCGCGTCGAGCAGATCCGCCACGCCGAGCGCACGCGCATCGCGCGCGAGATGCACGACGTGCTCGCCCACCGGATCTCGCTGCTGAGCCTGCACGCCGGCGCGCTGGAGTTCCGCCCGGACGCGCCGCCCGAGGAGGTCGCGCGCGCCGCCGCGGTGATCCGCGCCAGCGCCCACCAGGCGCTGGAGGACCTCCGCGCCATGATCGGCCTGCTGCGCGACGGGGCCGACGGCGAGGCGCCGCAGCCGCCCCAGCCGACACTGGCGGCGCTGCCCGGACTGCTCGAGGAATCACGCGCCGCCGGAATGCGCGTGCATGCCGACGTGCGCCTGCCGGACCTGGCCGCCGTCCCGGACGCGGTCGGACGCCACGCGCTGCGGATCGTCCAGGAGGCGCTGACCAACGCGCGCAAGCACGCGGCGTCGGCCGCGGTCGACCTGCGCGTGGAGGGAGCGGCGGGGGAAGGGCTGGCGATCGAGGTGCGCAACCCGGCACCAGTCCTGGCCGCTGGCGAACCAGAGATTCCCGGGTCGGGGACCGGGCTCGTCGGCCTGGCCGAGCGGGCCACGCTCTCCGGCGGCCACCTTGAGCACGGCCTCGACGAGGACGGCAACTTCCGGCTTCGCGCCTGGTTGCCGTGGCCAAGGTGAGCGAGCGGATCCGCGTGCTCGTCGTCGACGACGACGCGCTGGTTCGCGCCGGGCTGTCCATGCTGCTCGCGGGCGCCGACGACATCGGGATCGTCGGCGAGGCCACCGACGGCAGCGAGGTCGCACAGGCGGTGGCCGAGCACGACCCCGACGTCGTGCTGATGGACATCCGGATGCCCGGGATGGACGGCCTGGCCGCCACCGAACTGCTGCGCGCGCAGGCCGAGGCACCCGAGGTCATCGTCCTCACTACCTTCGAGGCCGACGACTATGTCCTGCGCGCCCTGCGCGCCGGTGCCAGCGGGTTCCTGCTCAAGGACACGCCGCCAGCCGACATCGTCCGCGCCGTGCGGGCCGTCGCCGCCGGCGAGCCGATGCTCTCGCCCACGATCACCCGCCGGCTGATCGGCCACGTGACCGACAGCGAGGGCGGGGAGCGCCAACGCCACGCCCGCGAGCAGCTCGAGCGCCTCACCGAACGCGAGCGCGAGGTCGCCGTCGCGATCGGGCAGGGTAGATCCAACGCCGAGATCAGCCGCGAGCTCTACATGAGCGTCGCGACCGTCAAGGCACACGTCTCACGCGTGCTCGAGAAGCTCCAGTTCAACAACCGCGTCCAGATCGCCCTGCTCGCCCACGACGCCGGGGAGGCTTGACCTCAGAGAGCGGGTCGAAGCTTGCTCGGAGACCGACAACGCGCCGGAATCCCCGCTCCACAGCAGGAATCGCGCGTGCTGACATGGAGCATTTATGGAGCCAAGCGGTCGATCGGAGCGCATGGTAAGGAGGGGGGCGATCTCGACCTGCGCGTCCTCGGTGTGTCGGGGTGGTAGTCCTCGAGGCCGGCCAGCTGGCTGATCGCGTGCACGAGCCGGGCGCCGGCCGCGAACGACCCGGGAGCGAGCCACGGCGTCCTGCCAGAGCGTCAGGAACTGTTCGGGGGTGTCCTCGGCGGCCGAGTGCCAGTCCCAGTCGGGTCGGCGTCCCAGTCCATCGTGTCCCAGGGCTGGCGGCACCGTGCGAGCCTGTTGGCGGCGCGCAGATCGGGTCGTTTGGTGCGGACACGCCCGCCGTCGTCGTACAGTCTGCCCATGGCGGATGAGGCATCCGCGCAGGCGCGCGGCGATGAGATGGTGCCACGTGGTGACCTGCGCGCGGCGCATAACGATCGGGACCGGGTGGTCGAGGTGCTCAGGGTTGCCGCGGGTGATGGCCGGCTGACCCTGGAGGAGCTCGACGAGCGGGTGGGTGCTGCCTTGACGGCGCGCACCTACGGCGAGCTCGCGGTGCTGGTTTCGGACCTGCCGGCCGCACCGGAATCGCTGGCGGGCGCGCCTGAGGCGAAGCCGAAGGACGTGGTGCGCATCGTCTGCCACAGCGGCACCGCGCAGCGTGACGGCCCGTGGATGGTGCCCCGGCGCATGGAGGTGCGGGTAACCAGCGGCAGCGTGACGCTGGATTTCACCGAGGCGGTCACCTCGTGGCCGTTGCTGCAGCTCGACGCTGAGGTCCGCGGCGGGAGCCTGACGCTGGTGACCAAGCCGGGCATCCTGGTGAGCACTGATGACCTGGCGATCCTGGCGAGCAGCGTGAAGGTGCGTGCGCCGTGGGGTCCCGATGTGCCGGTCAGGTTCCGGATCGATGTGTCAGGCAAGGTCGACAGCAGCAGTATCAAGGCACGCCCGCCGCGCCGGACGTTGTGGCAATGGCTGCGGCGGCGCCCCATCCCCTACGCCCTTCCGCCAGGCCGTACCTGACACGGCCGGCCGCGGCACCCGGCCCGCTGATCATCGCGCCACGGCACAGTTTCCGGCGGTCATACGGGCCGGCCGGGAAGCCAGCCAGGGCGATCGACGGCGCTGGCGTCTTCGGGGACTTGGACTTCGGCGGCGAAGGGAGCGCCGCGGCCCTCAGGCCGTGACGTGAGCTGCTGCCCGTGGCTGTGGAGCTAGGCCTGGGCCTCCCGAGCTGCAAAGTGGGCTCCGCTCCTCTGGGTCATCGGGTCGACAAGGCACAGGACCCGTGCTCGACGGTCGGGCTAGGTGTTCTGTCCCGATAGGTTGGTGGCTTCCGCGCTGCGTGCCGGCCACGGCTCAGGACGCCCGGGTGCCGGCGCCTCCTCGGTCCCGGACGGCGGCCGCGGCCTGCCGCTGGTTGAGCCGGGCGCCGGTGGCAAACAGCTCGTCGAACCGGTCGGCCCCCAGCGCCTGGCGGACCTGGGCCATCAGCTCGGCCTCCGCCCCGCGGTGCGACGGCCACGCCCGCAGCCCAACCCGCCGGCGCAGGCCCTCGGCCGCCCCCGCCAGCAGCGACGCCCGCTCGGGGTCGTCCTCCACGAACGCCAACCGGGCGACCACGGCCAGGCACAGGGTCACGAGTTGGGTGCTGTGGGCCGCCAGGCTCAGGTCCAGCCCCTCGTCCAGCAGTGCCCACGCCTCCTGCAGCCGGCCCTGCACTAGGGCCAGGGTGCCCAGCAGCACCTGGGAGGTGGCGGCGAGCCAGGCGTTGTCGAGCTGCGCCGCCAGGTCGCGAGCCTCGCGCAGGTGGCGCAGGGCGTCGTCGTAACGGCCCACGGTCGTCTCCACAGAGCCGAGGGTGAGGCCCGGCCGAAGTGGTCCCGAGGGGCTCGTCCTGGCCCTGGAACTCCTCCAGGGAGGCCGACGCCTCCCGCAGCGCGCCGTCCAAGTCGCCAACGATCGGCGAGGTCCACGCCAAGGCCAGCTGGGACGCCGCGTGCAGGTAGGGGTCGTTGATCCCCTCCAGCAGCGGCGCCAGGTGCTGGCGGGCCGCTAGCGCCGCCGGGTCGTCGCCCACCTCCCTGGCAGTCACCAGCGCCGTCCACAGCAGCTCGGCCCGGGCCTGGGGGTCCAGCGAGTCGGCGGTGGGCAGCAGCTGCTCGACCCAGGCGCGGGCCTCGCCCAGGTGGTCCCGCTGCGACCAGAAAGGCCACAGGACGCGGAACAGATGGGGCAGCGGCGCGGGGTCGTTGGCCAGGTACCAGCGCACCGCCGCGATGGCCCGCTCCACCGCCCGCCGCTCCTCGGCCAGCTCGCCAAGGGTGGAGCTGACGAACACCCGCAGCCGCTGGTCAGGCGTCGGATGACCACGTCCCCCGTACCCCCTGGTTCACTGATCGCCCTGGTGCGCTCACCGAGCCAGTCTGGACCGCGCCGGCTCGCACCGGCAATCACCCGCGCGGCTGGCTGGTGCCACGGCCGCTGGAGCACCACGATATGGGTGCTCCAGCGGGCGCCCTTGCGCCCTTGATGAAACCGCGGACCGCGCTGAGGTCTTCATGCGCGCGGGGCCTGGTGCAGCGCGACGCCGGCGACGACCAGCGCGATGCCGAGCAGATCCTGGCCGGTGGGGAGTTGGCGCAGCACGATCGCGCCGATGATCGTGCCGAGCATCGGCAGCAGTGCCAGCATCAGGGCGAAGGTGGCGCGGGGCAGTCTCGCCATGGCGAGCTGGTCGGTGACGTAGGGAATCACCGAGGAGCACAGCCCCACGCCCACGCCGGCGAGCAGCAGGACCGGGTGGGTGAATGCCGTCAGGGCGCCGCCGAGTCCCGCCGGCGTCACCACCACGGCGGCCACCAGCATCGCGGCGCCGAGCTGGTCGATGCCGCTCATCGCGCCAGTGCCGGCGTCGGTATTGGCGATCCGGTGCCCGGCCATCACGTAGGCCACGAACAGCGCGCAGTTGGCGAAGGCGAACGCGAACCCCAGTGGCTGCCCGGCCAGGCGCAGGTCGGTGAGCGCCGCCACGCCGCAGACGGTGAGCGCCAGCGCTGCGGCGTTGCGCGGCGTCCTGGCACCGGCGGTTGCCAGCAGCACCACCCCGAGGAACTCGATGGCCGCCACGGTGGCAAGCGGTAGCCGCGCCACCGCGAGGTAGAACACCGTGTTCATGGCGGCCAGCACGGCCCCGAGCTGGGCGAGCAGGACGCGCCCGCGCCGGTCGGTGCGAGCGAGCAGCCGCCAGGGGCGGCGCCATGCCGCGAACACCGTCGCCGCGGCCGCTATCCGCAGCCACGCCACCCCGAGCACGTCGAGGTGGGCGAACAGCAGCACCGCAAACGCCGGGCCCAGATAGTGGAACACCGCGCTGACCAGGAAGAACGACTGCGGCGGCACGCCCTGGAGCCGCAGCCGCCACAGCGCTGCCGGGCCACCGGGCGGCCGGGCGGCAGCGGTCGGCGCTTGCGTCTTGGTGTGCATGGGAACATGCTACGAAGGCGGTATGCCCAAATGAATGGCCGAACATCGGAGCTTGGAGCGAAATGCCGTCGCAACAACGCAGTTCCGAGCATCAGACCTTCGATCCGCTCGACGACATCGACCGCCTGATCGTCGTTGAGCTGTACGGCGACGCGCGGCTGCGGGTCGCGGAACTGGGCCGGCGGGTCGGGCTGTCGCCACCAGCGGTGGCCGAGCGGCTGCGCCGCCTTACCGACAGCGGCGCCCTGCGCGTCTACGCCGAGGTCGAGCCGCGCGCGCTTGGCTACACCATCTGCGCCATCGTCCGGGTCAGCCCGAGCACGCGTGACCTCAAGCTGATCCCGGACCTCGCCCGCGAGCTGCCGCAGGTCACCGAGTGCTACCGCATCACCGGCGAGGACTGCTACTTCTTCAAGCTGCACCTGCGCTCGATCGAGGAGCTGGCGCCGGTCCTGGACCGCTTCACGCCGCTCGGCCGAACGACCACCTCGATCGTCAACGCGACACCTGTCCCCCGCCGGTCACTCCCTGTTACCGAGACCGAGGCGGCGAGGGCCGGCACGGGCGCCGCGGGGGTGGTCAGGGCACCGCGTTCCGCAGGATCTTCTCGTTGACGTAGGCCTTGTCCGCCATGAAGGCCCGGCGCCAGAGGAAATACTCGGACCGCGGCCGGTCGTCGGTGATCTCCGGTCCTGGGCCGGTAAAGGCACTCACTTGGTCGTCGGCCAGCCACTCCGCGCGATGGATCGCGCGGACCCAGCCGGGCCCGTTAGTGCGCTTGTAGTCGGGCGAGTCGGCGAGGTCCCGCAGCGCCTGGGGATTGCCGAGAACCTGCAGGATCGTCTGGTCCTCGAACCTCAGTGGAGCGTCGGAGCCGAACATGAACATGCCGTGCCTGCCGGGCGAGAGCAGCAGGCTGACGTGGGGGAACACGTTGTGGAAGGTACGCACGTGGGCCTTCAGGTCCTCCATCGGCAGGGCGTAAGGCATCCACAGCAAGAAGACCCCGCCAGGCCGCAGGCGCGCCCTGCCCTCGCTCAGGAATTCGTGCGTGTAAAGCACCACCGAGCCGGCGCTCTCGATGGGCGGCGCCGGGTCAACCGCGATGAGGTCGTACTGCTTGCGACTCAGCCGCACGTAGTTGCGACCGTCGCTGGTGATGATGCGACCGTTGGGGTGGTGGAGGAAGCGCTCGCCGTCAGGGAAGAACACCGGCATCCGGCTCGGCACGGTGGGCGAGAGCTCGACCGCGTCGGTGTGCATGCCAATCTCGAGCCCCGCCCGGTAGGTGCTGCCCATCCCGAAGGCGATTACCAGGAAGTCCCTGGCCTGCGGCCGCAGCGCCTTCGACAGGTAGCCCATGAGCTTGGTGTCCACGGTGAGCGAGGTCACGCCGACGCCGCTTATCAGCAGCCGCCGTTTGCGGGCAGGGCCGCCGAGCGTGTCGACGGTCGCCAGCTCGTCCTCGGCGTGGGTAGTCGGCAGACCGGTCGCCTCGAGCCGGTTCTGTGTTGCCGTGCGGGTGATCGGCAGATCGAGGGACGAGGCGACCAGGCCGAGCACGGCGACGGCGGCGAGAGCGGCCGCGCCCGCCCGCGCCGCGACCGTGGCACCGCGGCGCTGGCCGGTGGAGCCCAGAGCCCGCCAGGCTGGGCCGGCCGCGACCAGGGCGGCGCCGAGCAGCAGGTTCAGCCCGCCGAGCAGGAGCACCGAGCCGTTGGTCCCCAGCGTGCCGGCGAGGATGAAGGCGGCGCTGAAGGATCCCAGGATCGAGCCGGCGGTGTTGGCGGCGTAGAGTAGGCCGACGCTGCCACCGGCCGCCCGTGCGGACGGGGTGATCAGGCGTCCGGCGAGCGGAAAGGCGTAGCCCATGAGAATGGTCGCCGGCAGCAGCACGACGACCGTGCGGACCAGGAACGACCCCGTGCCGGCTCCGCTGCCGACCTCTCCGCTGCCGAGGACCACCGTGAGCTGGGCGAGCACGCCGACCCCGGCCAGGCAGAGGCCGAGGGTTCCGGCGCGGTCCCGGCGCGGGCTGTAGCGGCGCCGGTACAGTGCGCTACCGATGGCGATGCCGGCGAGGAAGATCGCCAGGATCGCCGTGAAGATGTAGATGCTCGAGCCGGTGCCCTCGGCCAGCATTCTGGTCCACAGCACCTCGAGGGCGAGGGAGACGAAGCCGGAGACGAACGTCGCCAGCAGGATCACCCACCGGGGCGGGAGATCGCCGGCCAGGCCCGCCGTGACGGCCAGGCTCGCCGCGGCGGCCTCGTCGCCGGTCGAGGTGCGGGGGCCCTTGCGGGTGGCTCCGGGAGCCCCTGCGGTCTTCCCCGCCCCAGGGGTCCCTACCGGAACCACCGCCCTCGCCGTCCCGGGAGCCTCCGTCGCTCCGGGAACGCCTGCGGCCCTGGAAGCTGCGGCCTCCGCCGCAGCCTGGGCCTCTACCAAAGCCTCGGCGGTGGCGTCACGCCTCGCCAGGGCGCGGGCACCGAGGCCGGCGAGCAGGTTCAGCGCCACCGCCACGTAGCTGGTGAGCCGGAGACCCAGGAACTCGATCAACACGAAGCCGGCCACGACTGTGCCGGTGACAGCGCCTGCCGTATTGGCCGCGTACAGCTCGCCGAGACGGGCGCCGGCCTCGTCCAGCGTGCGCACGAGGTGGCGGACCAGCAGCGGCAGAGTCGTGCCCATCAGGAAGGTGGCGGGCGCGACCGCCGCCAGGGCCAGGGCCAGCCGCACCGCGGTCAGCGCGGCCGTGTGCTCGACCAGGCTGGGGTACACGCCTCGGTAGAGCCCTGCCAGGTCGTCGAAGGCGAACGGCAGGAGCACCGCGAAGGCCGCCACACCGAGCTCGATCGAGCCGTACAGGGGCAATGGGCTGGCGGTGCGGCCGGCCCAGCGGCCGCCCGCCAGGCTGCCGAAGCCGAGGCCGGCCATGAACGCGGTCACGATGGTGGACACCGCCTGGGTGGTGTTGCCGAACACGAGCACCAGCTCGCGCGACCAGACCACCTGGTAGACGAGACCTGCCGCGCCCGAGCCGATGAAGAGCGCAAGGATCAGGCCGCGACGGGCCGGGCTGGTGTGGGTCGGCGTCCGGGCGGCAGAGACCGCAACGGCCACGGGATGCTCCTCGATTCACTCGACACGCAGGGCCGGTCGAGAGGCTTCCAGAGATCACCACGATCGGGCAAACGGCCGGGAACCGTCCGGCGGCTGTCGCCGTCCGATGGACGAGTATCGAGGGTGCCCGGGAGGACGGAAACGGGCCGAGCGCCCCGCTCCAGGTGGGTGAGGCTCCGCTCGGGGCTTCAGGAGAGGGAGGTCACGATGAGGGGTGTCAAGAGCCGGACGCTGGCCGGCCTCGTCCTGGTTGCGCTGGTGATGGCGGGATGCACCACCACGGGCGGCGGCGGGGGCGCGACCTCGGCCGGTGCAGACGACGGCAGCAGCGCACAGAAAAGCGCGCCTGGATCCCCGGCGCCGGCCGCGCCTGGCGGCGAGGGGTCGGGCGGGGGCGCGAACACTGGGCAGGCCAGCACCATCAAGCTGGTCGACCTGGGCAACCGGATCGTGCGGAAGGCCACGGTCAACCTCCAGGTTGGCACGGGCAAGCTCAACGACACCATCTCGCGCGCCACCGACGCCGTGACACGGCACCGCGGGATCTACGTCAGCGCCTCGACTTCCGTGCCCGACCACGGCCCTGCCAACGGCCAGGTCACCTACCGCGTGCCGGTCGACGCCTTCGAGGCGGCCCTGGGTGAGCTGAAGGGTCTCGGCACGTACCGGGGCGAGCAGTCCAGCACCGAGGACGTTACCGACCAGTACGTGGACCTGAGCGCCCAGCTCGCGGCATGGCGTGCGCAGGAGCGCGTCTACCTGCGGCTGCTCGACCGCGCCAAGTCCATCTCCGACGTCATCTCGGTGCAGAACCAGCTCGAGCAGGTCCAGTCCAACATCAACCGGCTCCAGGGCCAGGTCGATTTCCTGCGGGACCAGTCCTCCTACTCGACCATCCAGCTCGACCTGTCCGAGCCGGGGGCGGGCGCGCGGACCAAGCCTGCCGGCCGCTTCGCCCGCGCCTGGGCGACCGCGGTGGACGGGTTGGGCGCGATGGGCGCGGCCGCCCTGGTGGTGCTCGTCTGGCTGCTGCCGCTCGGCGCCTTGGCGCTGCTTCTGTGGCTGGCGCTGCGTGCCGCGCGCAGGCTGCGCCCGCTGTCCGCCGGGACTGGCCCGACCACCCCGTCGTCCGAGTAGTAGCCTTGGGGCCATGCCCGTCCGCAGTGCCTGGAGGCCGCCCTGCTCCCGCTGAGCCAGCTCATTCCCGAGTTCCTGCTGGCGCTCGGTGGTGCCTTCCTGCTCGGCAACCTGGCGGCGTATGTGCGGCTGCGCCCAGGCTGGAAGGAGGCGAAGCGAGCCGGCCGCTCACGCGCCTCGGCGGACACCAGAACCTCGGCGGGTGGCGAAGCTCCGGCGGGTGGCGAAGCTCCGGCGGGTGGCGAAGCTCCGGCGGGTGCCAAAGCCGCTGGCGGTGCCAAAGCCGCTGGAGCCACCGGGGGCGCCGGCGTGAAGGCTCCCCCGCTACCGTCGAGGACCCGGGTGCTGGCCAACGTGATCGTCGGGCTGGTGGTCGCGGTGGCGTCGCTGGCCACGCTTATCGCCCGCGGCTGAGCCGCGGCTGAGTTACAGTCTCCAAGACCTCCCCTCTCGACCAATTCTCACCGGAGGCAGCGTGGGCGGGATCGAAGCCATCGGCGGGACGCCGGTCGTGCGGTTGGAGCGGCTGGCCGGCGACGACGCCGCCGAGGTGTGGGTGAAGCTGGAGGCGGCGAACCCCACCGGCTCCTACAAGGACCGCATGGCGCTCGCCATGATCGAGGCGGCCGAGCGGGACGGGCGGCTGCAGCCGGGCCAGGCGGTGGTCGAGTACACCGGCGGCAGCACTGGCTCGTCGCTGGCGCTGGTCTGCGCCGTGAAGGGCCACCCGCTGCGGATCGTGTCGTCCGACGCGTTCGCGCCCGAGAAGATCCGCACGATGCAGGCGTTCGGCGCCGAGGTCGAGCTGATCCACAGCCCCGAGGGCATCACGCCGCAGCTGATCCCCGCCATGGTGCGTCGCGCGGGTGAGATCGCCGCGGAGACCGGCGCCTTTTGGACCGACCAGTTCAACAACGCCGACATGCTCGACGGCTACCGGCGTCTCGGCGAGGAACTGCTCGAGCAGTTGCCCGGCCCGCCCACCATCGAGGCGTTCTGCAGCTACGTCGGGACGGCGGGTTGCTTCCTTGGCACAAGCGGCGCGCTGGTCGCGAAGTTGCCCGCGCTGCGTCGCGTGGTGGTGGAGCCGGCGGAGTCCGCGGTGCTGTCCGGCGGCCCGCCAGGCACGCACCACATCGAGGGCGGCGGCATCGGGCGGTGGCCGCCCCTCCTCCAGCCCGGGGACTTCGACGAGGTCGTCGCCGTCCCCGAAGCGGGGGCGTTCGCCATGGCCCGCGAGGCCGCTCGCACCGAGGGCATCTTCTCCGGCCCATCCACCGGCGCCAACCTCGTAGCCGCGCTGCGGATCGCCCGCCGCCTCGGCGCCGGCCACCGGGTCGTCACCGTCCAGGTCGACAGCGGCCTCAAATACCTCGCCGGCACCCTGTACACCTGACCCGTACACCTGACCCACGAAATCAGCAGGTCCGCCGACCAGGGATTTGAGCGGGCGAGGGGAATCGGACCCCCACTGCAAGCTTGGGAAGCTTGTGTTCTACCATTGAACTACGCCCGCTGGCGGCGGTGATTCTAGCGAGCCGGCCTGTGGCGCGGCAACGGCCGCGCTGGGTGCCACGGCGGGCGATCGCGCGCGAGTGCGTGCCACAATGCCGCGGACGTGAACAGCGCAGCTTCCTGGAGCGCCAGGTGATTCTTTCTGACCGCAGCCTCCGCGAGGCGATCGAGGCGGGGCGCCTGATCGTCGACCCGCTCGACTACGCCGCCATCCAGCCGTCCAGCATCGACATCCGGCTGGACAGCCGCTTCCGCGTCTTCCACAACGCCCGCTATCCCTACATCGACGTGAAGCAGCCGATGGACGGCCTCACCGAGCTGGTCGAGGTCAAGCCGGACGACGCCTTCATCCTGCACCCTGGCGAGTTCGTGCTCGGCTCCACCCTGGAGGTCGTCGGCATCCCCGCCGACCTGGCGGCGAGATTAGAGGGGAAAAGTTCGCTTGGCCGCCTGGGCCTGCTGACGCATTCGACGGCCGGGTTCCTGGACCCGGGGTTCCACGGGCACGTGACGCTGGAGCTCTCGAACGTCGCCAACCTGCCGATCACGCTCTACCCGGGGATGAGGATCGGTCAGATCGCGGTCTTCCAGCTCACCACCCCCGCTGAGCGACCGTACGGGTCCGGGGACGTGCGCTCGAAGTACCAGGGTCAGCGCGGGCCGACCCCATCGCGCTACTGGGAGAACTTCCGCGACGAGGATTCCTGACCCATGTGGGGGGAGCTCGCTCCCCCCACGGCGCGCGCTTCGCGCGCCAGGGCAGCTCGATCCATGTGGGGGGGGCTCGCTCCCCCCACGGCCCCCCAAGAGCGCCTGTGCCGGGCTCCCCCCACGGCCCCCAAGGTCAAGGTCGTTTCGTGGTGCGGTGGGTCACCGGGCCGTGGTCACCTTGGGGGACGCCGTCCATCGACTCCTCCAGGACCTGGGCGACGTCGAGGACCCTGATGCCCTCTGCCCCACCCTCTGCCTGGCGCTGCTTGACCGCGTCGTCGAGCATGACCGTGCAGTAGGGGCAGGCGGTGCCGATCACGTCCGCGCCGGTGCCGAGCGCCTCGTCGGTGCGCTCGAGGTTGACGCGCTTGCCGATGCGCTCCTCCATCCACATGCGCGCGCCGCCGGCGCCGCAGCAGAAGCCCCGCTCGCGGCAGCGGTGCATCTCGACCGAGCGGACCCCGGGCAGCACGTCGAGCAGCTTGCGCGGCGCGTCGTAGACCTTGTTGTGGCGGCCTAGGTAGCAGGGGTCGTGGTAGGTCACGGTCAGCTCCAGCGGAGTGGACGGCACCAGGCGGCCCTCGTCGACCAGGCGCTGGAGCAGCTGGGAATGGTGCATGACCTCGTAGCTGCCGCCGAGGTCGGGGTACTCGCGCGCCAGCGTGTTGAAGCAGTGGGGGCAGGACGCGATCACCTTGCGCACGCCCGCCGATGACAGCGTCTCGATGTTCTGCTGTGCCTGCATCTGGTAGAGGTACTCGTTGCCGAGCCGGCGCGCCGGGTCGCCGGTGCACGACTCGCGGGGCCCCAGCACCGCGAAGCTGACCCCGGCCCGGTGCAGCAGCCGCGCGATCGACCGCACCGTCTTGCGCGCGCGGTCCTCCAGCGCGCCGGCGCAGCCCACCCAGTAGAGGTACTCGACCTCGTCGGGGATCCTGTCGGTCACCACCGGGACCTCGAATTCGAGCCCCTCGGTCCAGGCCAGGCGCTGTGCGGCGCCGAGTCCCCACGGGTCGCCCGAGTTCTCGACGTTGCGCAGCATGGTGCCTGCCTCGGTGGGGAAGCGGGACTCCATGAGCACCTGGTAGCGGCGCATGTCGACGATCGTGTCGACGTGCTCGATGTCCACCGGGCACTGCTCGACGCAGGCGCCGCAGGTGGTGCACGACCACACCACGTCGTCGCCGACGACGTCGTGGACCAGGTCCTTGGAGAGCACGGCCGGGTCGTACCCGCCCGGCTCCTCGACCGAGGCATCGCCCAGCAGGAATGGCGCCTTGGCGACCATGTGGTCGCGCAGGTCGGTGATGACCAGCTTGGGCGAGAGCGGCTTGCCCGTGTTCCATGCGGGGCACTGGTCCTGGCAGCGCCCGCACTCGGTGCAGGTCACGAGGTCCAGGAGCTGCTTCCACTTGAAGTCCTCGACCTTGCCAGCGCCGAAGACGTCCTCCTCGCTCATCTGCTCCGGGTCGATCTTGATGGTGGCGAGCGGGCCCAGCGCGTCGGGCCGGCGCGAGAAGGCCACGTTGAAGGGCGCGGTGAAGATGTGCAGGTGCTTGGAGTACATGATGAGCACGAGGAAGCTGGTGACCACGGTGAGGTGGGTGAGCAGGAAGGCTGTGTCGACGGCCTGGAGCGTGCTCGGCGCCAGGCCGTCGAGCAGCCTGCCGATGCCGTGAGAGGCGAACGCCCAGTCGTCGTAGGGCAGCGTTCCTCTGGCCGCGCGGGCCGCCCGGTAGACGAGCAGAGTGACGATCACCGTGGCGACCATGCCGAGGATCACCCACGCCTGCCCGGTGTGGGACCGGTAGAAGCGCGAGCCGCGGTGGAGCCGCGCGGGCGACTCGCGCACCCGGATCGCGGCGAAGATCAGCAGGCCGGCGAGCACGCCCACGGCGATCAGGTCCTGCAGGAAGCCCAGCGCTGACCAGTGTCCGACCAGCGGCAGGGCGAAGCGGTTGCTGAACAGCTCTCCGTAGGCCTCGAGGATGGTGGTGAGCAGCAGCACGAAGCCCCAGAAGGTGAGGAAGTGCGCGATGCCCGGCAGTGGCCGTTTCAAGAGCTTGCGCTGGCCGAAGACCTCGACGAGTTCGGCCCGGAGCCGGGTCCAGGCGCCCTGGAAGCGCTCGGGCGCCGGCTGGCCGGTCCCGATGAGCCGCACGATCTGCTCCGCGCGGCGGCCCGCCAAGGCGACGGCGAGGAAGGTGATGACGGCCCCGATGGCGAGCTTCAAGGTTGCCTCCCAGGTGACGACCGACCCTGCGGCGCGGCGCAATCTTACTGCCTGGTAACTTACGCCGGCACCAGGAGCACCAGATAGGCTCCCACGAGATAGGCTTGCGGGGTGAAGCGCTTCCCCGGCCCCTCCAGCCCGCCCGCCCTTTCCGCTGGGCGAAGGCCACTGCTGGTCGCGGTCGCGGTCGCGGTGGTGGTCGCGGCGGTCGTCGGCGCCTGGGTCGCCGGGGCCTGGCGTCCCAGCGGCGACTCCGCGGCGGTCGCCGGCGGTGCGGCCACGGGCGCGGCGCGGCGGTACATCTACCTTCTGCAGCCCGCCGGGCGGCCGGTGGCGCGGGTGTCGCTCGAGGTGGCCGCCGACGAGCCCGCCCGGGAGCGCGGGCTGTCGCGCCGTGCCGAGGTGCCGCCGGGCAGCGGCATGGCCTTCCTGTTCCCCAGCGACACCGCCGCCGCCTTCTGGATGAAGGACACCCTGGTCCCGCTGCAGATCGCCTTCGTCACCGCCGACGGCCGCGTGGTCAGCCTGTTCGAGATGGCACCCTGCCGCGCCGACCCCTGCACGATCTACACGCCTAGCGAGTCCTACCGTTACGCCGTCGAGCTGCCCGCCGGCGCGTTCACCGCCGCCGGGGTCGGGGAGGGCGACCGAGTGGTCGCCGAGGACTCCGCGAGCCTGCCGCGGGCGTCCTAAAGCTGCAGCTCAGAGGCAAGATAAATCGGCGGGACACACAAACTTGACAACACAGGACTCAACTATCTACCTTGGCGGCAACCAGAAGACAAAACGTTGAGCTTGAGGTGATCAGATGGCCAAGGCGGTAGGGATCGACCTGGGGACCACGAACTCGGTTGTCGCCACTCTGGAGGGCGGTGAGCCGACGGTCATCCCCAACGCCGAGGGTTCGCGGACGACCCCGTCGGTCGTGGCCTTCTCCAAGACCAGTGAAGTGCTGGTCGGAGAGGTCGCCAAGCGACAGGCGGTCACCAACCCGGAGCGGACGATCCGGTCGGTCAAGCGCCACATGGGCGAGAGCTCCTGGCGCTTCCGCGCCGACGGCAAGGAGTTCACGCCGCAGCAGATCAGCGCCTTCATCCTGCAGAAGCTGAAGCGCGACGCCGAGGCGTACCTAGGCGACCAGGTGGTTCAGGCGGTCATCACCGTGCCCGCCTACTTCGACGACGCCCAGCGCCAGGCCACCAAGGAGGCCGGCCAGATCGCCGGGCTCGAGGTCCTGCGCATCATCAACGAGCCCACGGCGGCCTCGCTCGCCTACTCGCTGGACAAGGAGAACGACCAGACCATCCTGGTCTTCGACCTGGGCGGCGGCACCTTCGACACCAGCCTGCTGGACATCGGCGAGGGCGTTATCGAGGTCCAGTCCACCTCGGGTGACATGCACCTGGGCGGCGACGACTGGGACCAGCGCATCGTCGACTGGCTGCTCAAGACCTTCAAGGACAACCACGGTATCGACCTGTCGAACGACAAGATGGCCATGCAGCGCCTCAAGGAGGCGGCGGAGAAGGCCAAGATCGAGCTCTCCTCCACCCTGGAGACCACGATCAACCTGCCCTTCATCACCGCCACCCCGGAGGGCCCGCTGCACCTGGAGCAGCGCCTGACCCGCGGCGAGTTCGAGCGCATGACCGCCGACCTGGTGGAGCGCTGCCGCGGCCCGTTCGACCGGGCGATCACCGACTGGAAGAACAAGACCGGCAAGACCATGGGCGACATCCAGCACGTGGTGCTGGTGGGCGGCTCGACCCGCATGCCGATGGTGGTCGAGTTCGTCAAGAAGCTGACCGGCGGCAAGGAGCCGCACAAGGGCGTCAACCCCGACGAGGTCGTGGCGGTCGGCGCCTGCCTGCAGGCGGGCGTGCTCAAGGGTGAGGTCAAGGACATCCTGCTGCTCGACGTCACCCCGCTGTCCCTGGGAATCGAGACCAAGGGCGGCGTGATGACCAAGCTGATCGAGCGCAACACCACCATCCCGACGCGCCGCTCCGAGGTCTTCACCACCGCCGAGGACGGCCAGACCGAGGTCGACGTCAAGGTCTTCCAGGGCGAGCGCGAGATGACCTACGGCAACAAGCTGCTCGGCAACTTCCAGCTCGTGGGCATCCCGCCGGCGCCGCGCGGCGTGCCGCAGATCGAGGTCACCTTCGACATCGACGCCAACGGCATCGTCAACGTCTCCGCGCGTGACCGTGCCACCAGCAAGGAGCAGTCGATGACGATCACCGGCGGCACCGCGCTGCCCAAGGACGACATCAACCGCATGGTCCACGAGGCGGAGCAGTATGCCGAGGAGGACCGTCGCCGCCGCGAGGCCGTCGAGGCCAAGAACCGCGCGGAGCAGCTGGTGTACCAGACCGAGAAGAGCCTGAAGGACTACGGCGACAAGATCACGGACTCCGACCGGGCGAACGTCGAGGAGGCGCTCTCCAACCTGAAGGAGAAGCTCAGCGGCGAGGACACGGTCGCGATCCGCTCGGCCACGGAGACGCTCCAGCAGGCGAGCTACAAGCTGGCCGAGGCGGTCTACGCACAGGCGTCGCAGGCGGGCCAGGCCCAGGCCGGCGCCACCACCGACACGCAGGCCGGCGCCGAGACAGGCCGCGGCCCGGCCGACGGCGACGTGGTGGACGCCGAGATCGTCGACGAGGGCGAGCAGGGCGAGCAAAAGGGAGCATGAGGGGAGGAACCATGTCGGTGTCGAGATGGGACCCGTTCCGGGACCTGACGTCGATTCAGGAAGAGATCAACCAGATGTTCGACCGCGTCTTCGGGCGCCGCGAGACCGGCGAGCGCCGCGAGGGTGGACTGGCCGCCACCGCCTGGGCGCCCTCGGTCGACATCTCGGAGCGCAAGGACGCCTTCGTGGTTACCGCCGAGGTGCCGGGCATCAAGCCGGAGGACATCGAGGTGACGCTGGAGGACGGCCTGCTCACCATCAAGGGTGAGCGGCGCATGGAGGAGGAGTCCTCCGACCAGCAGTACCACCGCGTGGAGCGCCGCTACGGCAGCTTCCGGCGCTCGATCACGCTGCCGAGCCAGGTGCAGGCGGACGCGATCGACGCCAGCTACTCGGAGGGCGTGCTCCGGGTGGTGGTGCCCAAGGCCGAGTCGGCCAAGCCCAAGAAGATCACCGTCCGGCCCGCTCGCCCCGCGGTGGAGTCGAACTGACCGAGGGAGACCGGTGAGAGCGCACGACGCTCTCACCGGTCTTCGAAGGGGGACCAGTAGGTGCGCAAGCGGAAGGCCAAGCGACAGGTGGACGACGATCAAGTGAACAACGACGCCAGCCGTGCTCCTGAGCCGGAGAACCTGACCGGAGCCCAGGCCGAGGCGAGGCCTGAGGCGACCGGGACCGAGGCGGCCCGCAAGGCGGAGGATGCCCCCGCCGAGCCGAGCCCCGCCGCCGAGCCGAGCCCCGCCGCCGAGCCCGCTGAGCAGCCCTCAGAGGCCGCGGCGACCGAGGCCGCGCCGGGGGCGACCAAGACCGAGGCCGGGGAGGCCGCGGGGGCCGCCGAGGCAGCAGAGAGCGGCGAGGCCATCGAGGACGCCGAGGCCACTGAGGACGCCCCCGCCGGCGACCAGGCCGAGGCGACCGAGGCCGGGAAGAAGACCGAGAGGGAAACCGAGCCCGCGGCCGCCGCGGCGAAGGCCACCGCGGCCACCGCGGCTGCCGCGGCCGCCGAGCAGGCCGAGCCTGCCGCGCAGGCGGAGGCGCAGGCGCAGGCGGAGGCGGCTGAGGGCGGCGAGCCCGCCCCCGCCGAGCCCGCCGAGGTCGAGGACCCGCGGGAGGCGGCCGCGGCCGAGCTGGTCGCGGCCCGCGCCGAGGCGGAGAGCTACCTCAACGACCTGCGCCGCCTGCAGGCGGAGTTCGACAACTACCGCAAGCGCACGATGCGCGAGCAGACCGCCCGGATAGCCTCGGCGTCCCAGGCGCTGGTGGCCAGGCTGCTGCCAGTGCTCGACAACTTCGAGCTGGCGGTCTCGCACGCCGAGCGGGCGCGCGACTTCGACCGCATGCTCAAGGGTGTCGAGATGGTGTTCGGCGAGCTGCGCGAGGTGCTGTCCAGCGAAGGCCTGGTGTCGATCGAGGCCGAGGGCAAGCCCTTCGACCCCGAGCGCCACGAGGCGGTCGCAGCCGTCGAGCAGGAGGGCGCCGGGCCGGGCACGGTGGTCGACGTCATCAGGAAGGGATACGAGTTCAACGGCAGGGTCCTGCGCCCCGCCATGGTGAAGGTAGCCAGGTAGAACGTGAACAACCCGGAGTACCTCGAGAAGGACTTCTACGCGATCCTGGGCGTGCCGGAGGACGCCTCGGCCCAGGACGTCAAGAAGGCCTACCGGAAGCTCGCCCAGAAGCTCCACCCCGACGCCAACCACGGCGACAAATCGGCGGAGGAGCGCTTCAAGGAAGTCGGGCGGGCCTACTCTGTGCTGTCCGACCCCAAGAAGCGGTCCGAGTACGACGAGGCCAGGCGGATGGTCCGCGCCGGCGGTTTCGGCGGCGGCTTCAGCGGCTTCCCGGCTGGCGGGTACGGGAACTCGCGAGTCCGGGTCGAGGATCTCGGAGACCTGGGCGACCTCGGCGGGCTCGGTGGGCTGTTCGGCAACCTTTTCGGCGGCGGCCGCAATCAGCAGCGGGCCGCGCGCCGTGGCCGCGACGTCGAGAGCGAGGTCACCCTCGGCTTCGAGGAGGCGGTCAGGGGCGCCACCATCCCGCTGCAGCTCCGCGGCCCGGCCGCATGCCATACCTGCAAGGGCACCGGCGCCAAGCCGGGCACGCTGCCGCGGCACTGCCCCACCTGCAACGGCCGCGGAACGGTCACGCGCGACCAGGGCCTGTTCGGCCTGTCGAGCCCGTGCCCGACCTGCCAGGGACGCGGCACGGTGATCGACCAGCCCTGCCCCACCTGCAAGGGCAGCGGCTCCGAGGTGCGCACCCGCGAGCTTCGCGTGCGCATCCCCGCGGGCGTCAACGACGGCGCCACCATCAGGCTGAAGGGCCAGGGCGAGCCCGGCAACGCCGGCGCGCCCGCCGGGGACCTCATCGTCAAGGTGCGCGTCACCCCGCACCCGCTGTTCGGGCGGCGGGCCCAGGACCTCACCCTGACCGTGCCGGTCACCTTCGCCGAGGCCGCGCTCGGCACCGAGGTCACCGTGCCGACCCTCGACGGGCAGGTGACCTTCAAGATCCCGCCGGGCACGCAGAACGGGCGCACCTTCCGGGTCAAGGGCCGCGGAGTGCCAGCCAACGGTCGCAGCAAGCCGGCCGGCGACCTGCTGCTTACCGTGCAGGTGGCGGTGCCCGAGAAGCTCTCGCGCAAGGAGCGCGAGCTGCTGCGCGAGTTCTCCTCGCTGTCCGACGTCTCGCCGAGGTCGCACCTTGGCATGGACCGATGAGGCCGTGAGCGATGGCCAGGCGGCAGCACGGCGCAGGCACGCCGGACGACCGCGCGGTGTTCGTGATCTCGGTGGCCGCGGAGCTGACCGGCGTGCACCCGCAGACCCTGCGCATCTACGAGCGCGAGGGGCTGGTGCGGCCCAAGCGGACCAGCTCGAACTCGCGCCGCTACTCGGCCAGTGACATCGAGCGGCTCCACGAGATCCGCGAGCTGACGGGCAATGGCGTGAACCTCGCCGGCGTGCGCCGGGTCATCGAGCTGAGCGAGCAGCTCGAGGCGCTCGCGGAGCGGGTGGCCGAGCTGGAGGGCGCGCTCCGCGCCCAGGGTCGCCGGCACCGCCAGGAGCTGGAGGCGGCCCGTCGCGCCAGCCGTCGCGACCTGGTGCCGTACTCGTCGGCAATGGTGCTGTACGAGCCGCAGCCGGGCCCGGCGCGGCCCCGGCGGGTCGGAGACGCATGAGAACAAGGCATAAGAACAAGAGAGTCTGAGAGCCAAATGGATGTGAACGCGTTCACCCACAAGGCGCAGGAGGTGCTCGCCGGAGCGCAGCGCCTGGCGCTTGGCAACGACCATCAGCGCATCGAGCCCGAGCACCTGCTGGTGGCGTTGCTCTCCGATCCGGAGGGAATCGTCTTCCCGGTGGTGCGCCGCGCCGGCGCCGACCCGGGCGCGCTCAAGACGCGCGCCAGCGAGACGCTCAGCCGGATCCCCAAGGTCTACGGCCCGGAGCAGGAGGTCGCGCTGTCGCCGCAGACCACGCGGCTGATCGAGCGCGCCCGCCGCGAGGCCTCGGCCCTCGGCGACCAGTACGTCTCCACCGAGCACCTGCTGCTGGCCATGGCGGAGGGCTCCGACCAGGCCGCGCGGCTGCTGACCGAGGCCGGCGTCACCCGCGAGGCGATCCTGAGCGCGCTCGAGCAGGTCCGCGGCTCCAAGCGCGTGACCGACCAGGACCCGGAGTCCAAGTACCAGGCGCTGGAGCGGTTCGGCCGTGACCTGACGGCGCTCGCCCGCTCCGGCAAGCTCGATCCGGTGATCGGCCGTGACGACGAGATCCGCCGGGTGGTGCAGGTGCTGTCGCGGCGCACCAAGAACAACCCGGTGCTGATCGGCGACCCCGGCGTCGGCAAGACCGCCATCGTCGAGGGCCTGGCGGGCCGGATCGTCGCCGGCGACGTGCCGGAGTCCCTGCGCGACAAGCGCATCGTCGCCCTCGACCTCGGCTCGATGATCGCCGGGTCGAAGTACCGCGGCGAGTTCGAGGAGCGGCTCAAGGCGGTCCTCGACGAGATCCTCGAGTCCCAGGGCCAGATCATCACCTTCATCGACGAGCTGCACACCGTGGTCGGCGCCGGCGCCGCCGAGGGCGCGATGGACGCCGGCAACATGCTCAAGCCGATGCTGGCCCGCGGCGAGCTGCACATGATCGGCGCCACCACGCTCGACGAGTACCGCAGGCACATCGAGAAGGACGCCGCGCTGGAGCGCCGCTTCCAGCCGGTGCTGGTCGGCGAGCCGAGCGTGGAGGACACCATCGCGATCCTGCGCGGCCTCAAGGAGCGCTACGAGGTGCACCACGGCGTCCGCATCCAGGACTCCGCGCTGGTCGCCGCGGCGATGCTCTCGGACCGCTACGTCACCGGCCGCTTCCTGCCCGACAAGGCGATCGACCTGGTCGACGAGGCCGCCTCGAGGCTGCGGATCGAGATCGACTCGATGCCGACCGAGGTCGACGTGCTCTCCCGGCGCGCCAAGCAGCTCGAGATCGAGCGCGCCGCGCTGCGCAAGGAGACCGACGAGCCCTCGCGCGAGCGGCTGGCCAAGCTCGAAGAGGAGCTGGCCGGCCTGAACGAGCAGCTCAACGCCATGAAGGCGCACTGGGAGGCCGAGAAGGAGGTCATCGGCTCGATCCGCGCCACCAAGGCGCGCATCGAGGAGACCCGCGGGGTGGCCGAGCGGGCCGAGCGCGACGTCGACCTGAGCCGCGCGGCCGAGCTGCGCTACGGCGTGCTGCCCGGCCTGGAGCGCGAGCTGACCAGGGCCAACGAGCGCTTGGCGAGCCTGCAGTCGGACCGCAAGATGCTCAAGGAGGAGGTCGACGAGGAGGACGTCGCCGAGGTGGTCTCGGCCTGGACCGGCATCCCGGTCACCCGCCTGATGCAGGGCGAGATGGCAAAGCTTCTGCGGCTGGAGGACGAGCTGCACCGCCGGGTCGTGGGGCAGGACGAGGCGGTCACGGCGGTGGCCGACGCCATCCGGCGCTCGCGCGCCGGCCTGGCCGAGGCGGGCCGCCCGATCGGGACCTTCCTGTTCCTCGGGCCGACCGGCGTGGGCAAGACCGAGCTGGCGCGGGCCCTGGCCGAGTTCCTCTTCGACGACGAGCGGGCCATGGTCCGCATCGACATGAGCGAGTACGGCGAGAAGCACTCGGTCGCCCGCCTGATCGGCGCACCTCCCGGCTATGTCGGCTACGAGGAGGGCGGCCAGCTCACCGAGGCCGTGCGCCGCCGGCCCTACTCGGTGGTGCTGCTCGACGAGATCGAGAAGGCCCACACCGACGTGTTCGACGTGCTGCTGCAGGTGATGGACGACGGGCGGCTGACCGACGGGCACGGCCGCACGGTCGATTTCGCCAACGTGGTGCTGATCATGACCTCGAACCTCGGGTCGCAGCTCATGAGCGACATGATCGAGCCCGAGGAGGTCGTCAGGGAGCAGGTCATGGCCGTGGTCAGGGAGTCGTTCAAGCCGGAGTTCCTGAACCGGCTGGACGAGATCCTGGTGTTCCACCGCCTGACCCTCCGGGACCTGGCCAGGATCGTCGACATCCAGGTGGCCCGGCTGCAGGAGCGGCTGGCCAACCGGCGCCTCAGCATCACGCTCACGCCGGCGGCCAAGGAGTGGCTGGCGGACAAGGGCTACGACCCCGCCTACGGCGCCCGGCCGCTGCGCCGCCTGGTGGCCAAGTCGATCGGTGACGAGCTGGCGCGCCGCCTGCTCGCCGGGGAGATCAGCGACGGCGACTCGATCGTGGTCGACCGCGGCCCATCCGGGCTCACGTTTTCCGTGCGCGAGCCGGTCCCGACGATTTAAGACAGCCGAGATATACGTAGTCCTCGATCCATGTGGGGGGAGCTCGCTCCCCCACGGCGCGCGCTTCACGCGCCGGGGCAGGTCTACCCATGTGGGGGGAGCGCGCTCCCCCCACCGCCCCCCAACAACCCCAGTGCCGGACT
>JBKPDO010000428.1:0-30564 GCA_046727955.1 bacterium
CCATGCGGGCATCGGCGGCGGCTCCTGGGCAAGGGAGGGGCCGCCGATGCTCTCTTGCTACCAGCCCGCCCGCAAGCCGGCTCCACACCACCCGGCCTGTTACCTCACCCCACCGGAAACCAGAACCGCGAAAGTCGAGTCGTAACCGATCGAACGGAACATCTCGCTGACTTCGCGCTTCTCTACCTCGGTGACCCCGGCCTCCATGTCCAGCTCGAAGGGTGTGCCGTCCGGGCCGCGTGAGGGCGGCAATACGCTTCGCAGCGTCACAACGACCTTGCCCTCCGGGGTCTCCCGCCATTCCTCCGGCGTCATCTGCCACGACTCACCAGTTGGGAGCGCGATGTTGTAGGGGCCACCTTTCATCAGCTCGTCTTTGCGGTCTTGTTGCTCGGCGGTAGGTGTCCAGAGGATTTCGGCTGTTACCGAGGGTTCCCGGTTAATGCTCAGCCGAACATCTGGACCCCCGAATGGTCCAAGCTTCACGGCGAGGTACCTCTTTCGGCGTCGGCTGGGGCTTCGCGGCACAGTACCCCTCGGCTTCCAAGCGAGGCAACTGTGCGAATTGGCCGGACTTCCCAGCGGCAAGGCTGATCCAAGCCTATGACCTGACGTGGTAGTTGGCGACCAGGCGGCGGAGCCGGGCGGGCGAGGTGCGCTCTGGGAATGGGGCGTGTACACGCTGACAGTGGGTACCACGCCACGCCCCGGCTGGCGGCGGACTGGCGGCGACTGGTCGCCGCAGGGTCCGCCCGCCGGGCGGCTTGATCCTGTAGAGAAATTCCTCACAAATTCGGGCCAGGCTCAGGTGTCGTGTCCCGGCTGATGCTCGCCACGTCAAGCGTCAGGTGGGACACGACACGGGCCAGGCTCAGGCGTCAACGCTGCCGTGGTGCACTGTTCGATCGATGCAGCAGCGACCGAGCATCCTCAACGCAACGGCGTTGCGGTCAGCCGCACGTCAGGGCCGATGCGTACGACGTCCTCCAGCCGGAAGCGCTTGGCGTCGGCGATGTTGGGCGCGCCAGGCCCGGCCAGCGCCGATCTGCCGCCGCCACCAATCAGGACCGGCGCGATGTAGGCCACCACCCGGTCGATCAGCCCGGCAGCCAGGAACGACCCGGCCAGGGTCGGGCCACCCTCGAGCAGGATCGCCCGCACCCCCCGCTCGCTGAGCGCCTTGAGCAGCAGGTCCAGGTCCAGGCCGGCATCCACCCGTGGCAGGCGCACGATCTCGGCGCGGCCTTCCAGGTGCGAGGCGTCGGCGTCGTCCGCCACCGCGATCAGCGTGGGCGCCGCGTCGTCCAGCACGCGGGCCGATGCCGGGGTGCGCGCGTTGCTGTCCACCACGATCCGCAGCGGCTGGCGGGTCACCACAGCGTCGCGCACCGCCAGCTGGGGGTCGTCGGCCTGCTGGGTGCCGGACCCCACCATCACCGCGCCGCACTCAGCCCGCAGCCGGTGCCCGTCGGCACGTGACTCTGCCGAGGTGATCCACTTGCTGGACCCGTCGGCCGCCGCGATCCGGCCGTCCAGCGAGGCGGCGCACTTCCAGACGATGAAGGGACGGTCACTCATGCTGCATGCAACTCCTTGAGTAGCTGGCCGACTTGCGGCGTGGCTTCCCAGGGTGCGAGCCGGGTCCGGAGCTGGCCGAGTTCGGTGGTGATGCGCCGCGACCCGGTTGCCTCCGCGACGGCCAGTGCCTCCCACCCCTTGCGGACCGAGACGTCCGGGCTGCTGCTCAGGGCATACGCAGATGCCAGGCGCGCCAGGTAGACGCCGCGGTCCCGACGATGCACGGAGGGCAACCTTGCCAGGCTGTCCTCCAACAGGTTGATCGCCCGATCGGGCCGGCCGAACTCGATCCAGGTTGCCGCTCGCTGGATCTCCACGTAGGCCGGCGTGCAGTAGCGCCCGGGTCCCTGGTCGCCTTCCTGCTGGCTGCGCTCGGCCAGCTGGACTGCGGCGTCCAGCGCTCGCTGGCAGGCGACCTCGTTGCCGGCCAGTGCGTGCCCAACCGCCTCCTGCTGCAGCGCCACCGCCCGGCCGCGGCTGGTCAGCCGGCGACGATGCTGCAACGCGCTCTGCGCCAGCCCGATCGTGCGGGGCGCGTCCCGCGTGGCCGCGGCCTGATCGGCCTTGCGGACCAGCACGTACGACACCATGAGCGGGTTGCCGGCCTCCTGCGCCCACTCCATCGCACGGTCGGCCCAGTGGGTGGCCGCCCGAGCGTTGCCGCTGTCCTGGTTGAGCCAGCTCGCAAACTCGGCATAGCGCGCGCCGACCTGCAAGAGGCGGACACGTTTGGCGCCGGCGATGTTGGGGAGCAGCTGCTGGACGAGGTCGAGGTGCCCGCCGGCCGTGCCCAGGACCGGGTGCGGACCCAGCAACCAGTCCGCGGTGCTGAGCTCCGGGAACGCGCGACTGAGGTGATCGGCAACCTCGCTGGCATGCGCGACCGGAACCACCGGAGCTCGCTGCAGGGACGCTCGTTCAACAGCGGTCCCGGCAGCGAGGGCACCGAGGACCTGAAGGATGGCACGCCGGTTCACTTGATCTCCCCACAGCTCCCGCACGAACTCGTTCACGGACTCCGGCAGCAGACTGTCCGCTGATAAGTCGGCCGTCCCGGCCCTCCACTCCCCGGCTACTGTACGCGCAGCGTCCGCCGGGTCGGGACCCGCCAGCTCGACCAGGCCCAGCTCCTGAGCAGTCGTCGCGAACACCTGGCACAGCCGCTCCCGATAGAACGGGCTCGGTGTCCGCTTACCGACCTCCCAGCGGTACACCAGCTCCCGATCGGCTCGGGCGGTGCCTGGAAGCTGGTTGATGCAATCTGCAACCCGCTGCTGCGACCAGCCACGCAGAAGGCGGGCACGACGAAGCAGCTCATTCGGGCGCCGAGCTTCCTCCATCGCTGCTCCTCAAGCCGGGCAATCAAGACGCATCGTAGCCCCCGGTCACGACAGCGGAACGGCCTGGCCCACAAGCGGCCTACAAGCGGCCTACCCGCGGCCCTGCCGACGTCCGGTGCACCTGCGGTTGGCTTGCGTTGCCATCAGCCGCAGCTCACAGGCGAGGGAGCCATCACCCGTTGAGACCGCGCAGGGCGCGAGAACCAGGTTCTGAAGAGTCGGGGCCGGGGCGGTAGCACGCCCCTAGAACCCCAGAGCATCGAGTGAGGTCCGATGCACCAGCAGTCTGCTCGGCCTGCGCCGAGCGCCGCCACCTTCCTGCACCCAGCCGAAGTGGCCGCCATCCTGCAGGTCTCCCCCAAGACCATCAGCCGCTGGGCCCAACAAGGCCTACTGCCCTACCAGGGCACCCTGGGCGGCCACCGCCGCTACCCCGAACCCGTCATCCGCGAGCTGCTGGCCTCCCTGAGCGAGGAGGTGCGCGCCTCGTGACCGCTTCCCATCCTGTCCCCTCCCCAACCTCGGCCGGGTCGGTGCTGGACGGCGACCCCCGCATCCTGATCCCGCTTCCTGAGGTGGCCGAGCGACCGGGGATCTCCCGCTGGCGGGCCTACAAGCTGGCCCGCTCCGGGCGCCTGCCCACCACCCGCCTCGGCGCCTGCGACCTGCACGTCCCCGCCGCCGTCTGGCGCCGCATCGAGCAAGAAGACCTCCCCCTGTGCCGAATGGGGGTGGGCGTGCGTGAGCAGCCGCGATGACCAGCTCACCGCCCACATCCGCCGGCTCGGCAACCACGCCTTGAACGAGCTGCTAATCCAGCTCCCCAAGCCCCGGTTCGCCGCCCTAGTCGCGATCGCTCTTGCCCGACCGGTCCTGCCGGCCGGCCTGGTGCTGCGGTTCGAGCAGACCCAAGGCGTCGACGGCTGGACGGTGGTGGCGTGCGCGCCCCACCGGCAGCTCGGCACCGTCACCCGCCACCAGGACCCGAATGGCCGGATGGCCTGGCGAGCCTGGAACCGGGCCGGCGACCGGGTCCAGGTTGCCGGCGTCTGCTGGTGGCGGCGTCGGCTGGAGGCCGCCACCGCGCTGGCCTGGGTCACCCCCCTGAGCGGGGCCCGCTGCCTGGCTCTAGCGGCCTATGTCCGCGCCCTCGCCGACGGCCAACTGCATGAGCTGCTGGTCGGGCTGCCCCGCGACCGGTACGACCGGCTGCTGGAGGCCGCCTTTGCGCCCCAGGGGACGGCCGCATGACCGCCCCCCAAGGTCAAGTGCTGCCCGCGCTGCGGCCCGGTCTACCCCCTACGCAATACGGGGCGCCACACGACCCGGGAGGGGCCATCTGACCAACTGAGATCCGCGCAGGGCGCGAGGAGTGAGGTCCCGAAAGAGTGGGACCGGGAGGCGCGGCAACGCCCCCGGCCCCTAGGCATCGAGAGTGAGGTCCCTCGGATGCACCCCAAGGGTGCTCGGCGTGCGCCGAGCGTGCAAGCACACCTTCGGACGGCGGAGGTCGCCGACCTCCTGCAGGTCCACTCCAAGACCGTCTCCCGCTGGGCCAAGCAGGGGCTGCTGCCCCACCTGCGGACCCTCGGCGGCCACCGTCGTTTCCCCGAGACCGCGATCCGCGAGCTGGCCGCCCGCCTGCACCAGGAGGTGCAGGGCTGATGCCGGCGCTCCCCGACTCCCCCACCGCCGCGCCGCCTCGTTCCGTGCTGGACGGCGAGACCCGCGTGCAGCTGCCGCTTGAGGAGGCCGCGCGGCTGCTCGACATCTCCCGCTGGCTGGCCTACAAGCTCGCCCGCTCCGGACAGCTGCCCACCAACCGCGTTGGACGCAACCTCTACGTCCCGGTGGCGGTGCTGCGCCGCTTCGAGCAGGGCCTGCCCCTGGGCGGGGGCGGTGAGGTCGCATGACCGCCGCTGGGAAGCGGTGCTCGTGCTGTGGGCAGGTCAAGCCGCTGGGTGGGTTCTATCGGCGTCGGCCGGGTGGCCCGTCTGGTTACTGCCGGGTCTGCCAGCGGCAGGTCAGCCGCGCGTCGCGGCAGCGGCGCATGCAGGACCTGGCCAGCCTGGCGCAGCTGCGCGCCCGTGACCGCGCGCGCAAGCGCCGCCGGGGGTGGTGAGGCCGCGTGAGTGAGCTGCTGGAGCTGCGCATCATCGGCGCCCCCGACGCCGCCGAGCAGGCCGTGACCCAGCTGCAGGAGCTGCTAGACCTCGACCGCCAGGGCGGTCCCTACCCCAGCCGCAAGAACCCAGGCCTGGTCCGCTACTACCTCACCGGCCGGCTGCGCCGGCGCGGCCGGCCAACCGCCGGCGGTCCAGACGAGCACGTCTGGGACACCAACGGCGTCTGCCAACGCCACGGCGGCTACTGCTCGATGGCGCCCAGCAGCCCCAATGGCGATGAGGTCCGATGACCGCCACCGCTGGCCGGGTCTGCTGGGTCGACGTCGAGTGGGACCGCTTGCAGGCCTCGGACGGGATCAGCCGCTACGGCGCCTACCTGCGCGGCCACGCCGAGGAGTTCGAGCCGTGGTACGGCGAGGAGGCCCCGGACGGGATCACCCGAGAGCCGGGCGAGTTCGCCGCCGCGGCGTTTCGGGTGGCAACCGGGCCGATCATGAGCCCCGGCTACGTGCGCTGGCACCCCCGCGTGCTGGACTTCAAGGTCAGCCGCGGCGACAACCCCGAGCCGGGCCGGCTGGTCTGCCAGGTCACCCTGGCCACCTCGCTGCCTATGTGGCTCAACTCCCCCTGGTGGAGCTGGACGTCCTACATGGGGCGGGACTGGTGCGAGCCCGACGAAGACCGCCACGCCGCCCTGGCCAGCCTGGTGCTGCGCTGGCCACTGCCGATCACCGACCTGCCCCGGCCGCAGACGCCACGCCGGCCGGGCGTGCCGAACCTGGCTGACGCGAAGGCCTCGGTGCGCGCCCTGGTGGCCGCGATCAACGCCATCGCCGGGCCGGTCCTGCTCAAGCTCGAGGGTGGTAAGCACCGGTGAGCGCCGCGCTGTTCCCTACCTCGGCCGGCTGGCGGGAACGGGCAGCCTGCGCGCGACCCGGGATCGACCCGGAGTGGTTCTTTCCCGAGCAGGGCAAGAGCGCCCGGCGCGCCAAGCGGATCTGCGCCCGCTGCCCCGTCCAGGCGCCGTGTCTGGCTGACGCGCTGGCCGTCCCGCCGCACCTGGACGACGGCATCCGCGCCGGGACCACTGCCAGGGAACGTGAGCGGCTGCGGAGGCGAGCCCGATGACCGCCGCCGAGGCCTCCGCCCCCGCTCCCCCGCCCCGGCCGCTGCACCGAGTCCAGTGCCCCTGCGAGTGGGTCGGCTACCGCCGCAACCCACACTGCCGCCCCTGCCCCGCCTGCGCCGCCGAGGCCGCCAAGCTCCAGGCGGTGTGGCTGGCCGGCTGCGCCCCCCACCGTGGCCGCTGCTGCTACCTGGTCGAGATCCGCCCCGCCTACCGCCACGCCCGGCACTACCTGGGGAAGCCCGCGAGTTCGGGATTACTGAAGGGTGTCTGGCAGGTCAGTGGCGGTGAGTTCGCCCAACTCGCTATCCCGATCAGGTGGCGTCACGCCTGCGGCGTCGCAGATTCATGGGTCTCCCAGCGGCCAGGAAGGCGGGCCAGAGCGTGCCGAGGGCCATGGCCCACACCGGTGGTGACCAACCGCACGCTGTGTCGCAAGCTCATGGCTGCCGGGCCGCGGCCGCCGGGCGCTGCAGGTGCGCCACCAACCCCGCGTCACGGCCTCCCAATGGTGGGGCTGGGCGTGGTGGTGGCTGCGGCCGTGGTGGTGGGGACCCTCTCCGTCGGCACGGTCGTTGTCGCAGCAGCGGCTGGCGCGGTCGTTGTGGAAGCGGCAAGGGGTGCCGTCGTGGTTGGCGCGGACCCCGACGGCGAGGTGGTCGACGTCGCCGGCGCCCGGACTGCCGGCGAGGCCGACCTGTCTGCTCCGGCGACCATCACCCCAAGGGAGGTGCTGGCTCCCTGCTGTGGCCGGCTTCCAAACAAGCTGGCAAGCGGCTGCCGGGCGACCGCCTCCACGCTCGTGATCACGCCGACCGCGATCCCAAACGCCAGCACCGCCGCGACCGCGACCCGCCGCCAACGCAGCGGCTGGGGATGCGCCTTGCTGGCAGCGTCCTCGCTTGTATCCGCCCCTTGGCCCACCCGGCGCAGCAGCGAGCTCCGCGCCAGGGTGTGGGCGGACGCCAGCGAGCGCGTGTACAGGGGTTCGCCCAGGGCCACCAGGACGCTGCCCAGCGCCGCGCCGATGAGGGTCCCGTCGACCCCGAAGAAGGAAGCGGCGACGGCCGCGGTGACCGCGGCGAGCGCGCCAGCGAGCAACTTGGGAACGCGGAGCTGTTGCATACCACACCTGCGGGTTGGGGGTGGGAGGCGGCGGCGCTGCCGCGGGGGGCCACAGGCGCGGTCGGGTGGGGGCCCGGCGGCACCTGCACGAGCCCGCATCCTACCGACCGGGGCCGTCTGGTGCCAGCTGGCCCCGGGCCAGGCAGGCGACCGCGCAGCCTGGGCTGGCTGCCGTGCGGGCGACCAGGGCTTGATCGCTGCACTGCTCCAGCGGAGCCAGTTCCAGACCGCTCAGGGACCGGAAGGACCACTGGTGGCCGACGGCCCCGGGCACGTCGGCCCTCGCCGAGTTCACGAATCCCAAAGGGACTGCATGGTTGCTGACAGACCTGCGGAAATCCCGCTGGGCAAGCAGGAATCCTGCAGCAGCATGGGAGCCTGTCGCGCACGCTGGCTGAGCAGGGACAACGCTCAAGCAGCCTGCTCCAGCGCTCTAGCGAACTCTCGGCAGATCCAACACACCACCGACCTGCGCCGGCGCTGGCCCGAGCACCTGGCCGGCGGCTACGACCCCGCCACCTACCGCAACAACGGCCCCGGCGCGCGGCTGCTGGCGGCCGCGCTGCACGCCGGCTGCCAGGTCGAGCTGGTCAGGGTCTGGCACGGCGCCCAGGCCCGGACGCTTGAGCAGCGCCTCAAGCAGCGTCGCAGGCCCGACGCCGGCTCGCTGCGCGCCGGCGCCGCCCGCAGCCTCAAGCCGCTGTGCCCGCTGTGCAACCCGGCCGGCCGGTGGCGCCAGTATCCGGACCTGCCCGACCCTGCGCCGCTGCCCCGACCGGGCCGGTTCAGGCATGACCCGGAGCTGTGGGACGCCGACCGCGAGTGGGACGAGGCCTTCCCGCACTTGGCCTACGGCACGCCTGCTGTGGCGCTGCAGGTCGGAGGTGCGCCGTGACCGCCCGGCCGGCGCGGCGTCCAAGCGGCGACGCCGCGATGCTGGCGCTGCTGATCGTCGCGCTGGTGTGGGTGGTCGACAGCCACCGGCCAGCCAGCCCCCAGCCCCGCCCGCACCCGGGCGCCACCAGGGCCCTGAGCTCGCGGCCGCCGGCGGGCCTGACGTTCACGAACCAGGCTGGCTGCCGGCCCGCCGGCGACTACGCCTCGCCGCGGCTGGACCGCCGCGTCCGCGAACTCCTGGTGGCGATCGCCAACCAGCACCGCGTCCCGCGTCTCGTGCCTGCGCACCGGCCACTCGTGGTTGGTGGCCGGCACCAACCGGGTCTTCAACCACAGCGTGTGGCGCGCGGTCGACGTCGACCAGGTCGATGGCCAGCCGGTCAGGGCGTCCAACCAGGCCGCGCGGGCGCTCGCCCGCTGGATCGGCCAGGGCGGCGCCGGCGTCAAGCCAAGCGAGGTGGGCTCGCCGTGGGACCTCGGGCCTCTGCCCTGGTTCAGCGACGACGGCCACCAGGACCACCTGCACGTCGGCTTCGCCGGCCCAACCCAAGCAGGTGGCCGCCGATGGCCCGCATGACCAAGGCTGCGGCCAAGCAACTCGCGCGCAGCGCCCGGCGGTATGGCTACTACCGGCGCTCGGACACCGAAGGTTCCGTGCGCTGCCCGCACTGCCACCAGCCGGTCACGTTCTACAAGTTCGCGTGGGAGCGGTTCACCGCCGCCACGATGGACGCCGCAGTCATCGCCCATCTGCTCGAAGACTGCGAGGGTGGCCGGTGATCCCCCGCGGCTACCCCGAGCTGCCGGTGCGCACCAAGGTCGGCCTGATGCCGCTGGCGGCAGTGATCTTCGCGGTGTATGTGCTGGCCGGCCACAGCCCGTTCGCCAGCCCGCCCACCACCATCCGGCCGGCGCCGCGAGGCGCGAGCTCCGCTCCCCCGCCGAGCAGGACGGCGCGCGCCCAGATCCCCGCCGGCTACCTGGCGCTGTACCGGGCCTCGGCCAGGGCGTGCCCGGGGCTGCCGTGGGGCGTGCTGGCGGGGATCGGCAAGGTCGAGTCCGACCACGGCCGCTCGAGCGCGCCCGGGGTGCGCTGGGGCGTCAACGCCTTCGGCTGCTGCGCGGGCCCGATGCAGTTCAACATCCGCAACGGCCCACCCTCGACCTGGGACCGCTACGGGCGCGGCGGCAACGTCTACGACCCGCGCCATGCGATCCCTGCGGCCGCGCGGCTGCTGTGCCGAAACGGCATCGGCGGCCGCGCCCCGCCGAGCGACCCCTGCCCTGGCGTGGTCGGCACGGCTGCCCAGCACCAGGCGGTCATGGCCTACAACCACGCCTGCTGGTACGTCGACCAGGTCCTGACGCTCGGCCGCACCTACCAGGCCGGGGGTGGTGGCCGCTGATGCGCCGCGACCGTCCCTGCTCGCGCTGCGGCCGCCCGACGCCGCTTCGGGCGCTGACCGAGGCGCACGTGCCCCCACCCGACAACGCCCGGCGGCTGCTGGGCGCGGACTGGGTCGTGTGGCTGTGCCCCCGCTGCGCCCCGCCCCGTTCCAGCCTTCCCAGCCCGCCCGCGAGAGGAGGTGACCCCGACCACCACGCTCCGTGACGCCGGCAACGCACGCAGTAGCGAGCGGCCAGCCAGCCACTAGCCCGAGCTGGGGCGCGAACCCGGACCCGCGCGAAGCCGGCCTCGCCAAAGGACGGACGCGCCCCGCAGCTCCCACAACCACCCTCCAGGAGGCCCCGATGCCCTCTCATCCCAGATCCGCCCGGCGAAGCCGGCTGCTGGCCCTCGCCGTGCTCGCGCTGCTGCTCGCCGCGGTCGCCTTCGCGACCACCGTCGCCAGCCTGGCCAGCTCGGCGCCGGCGACGTTGACCACCACGGCGCCGGCCACCACCGACGTCCTGCCCTCCGTGACCACCACCGCGGCCGCCACCGCGGCCACCGCCAGCTACCGCCCCACCCTGGCCGGCCCACCGGCCACCGACCCCAACGGACAGTGGATCCCCGACCCCGCCCCGGCCGGCCCGAGTGCGGGAGGTGGGCGCTGATGGCCCTCCAGCACTGGCAGCCGCCCGGCTGGGGCATGCCCTTGCCCACCGGCCGGCTCGGCCAGGGTGGCGCGCGGGAGCGGCTGCGCCGCCAGGCGGTGATCGGCCTGTCCCTGGCCGGGCTCGGCTTCTTCGCCGGCCTGACCGCCACCGGTCGTGGCTGGCTGGCCATCGGCCTGGCCTGGCTGCTGGTGGCGCTGCTGGGCGCCCACCGCAGCGACGGCCGCCTGCTGCGCGCTCTGGGCGAGTACGCCGTGGTCGCGCTGCTGGCCGTGCTGCTGGCCGGCGCCTTCGGCCCCCACCCGCAGCCGGCCCACCGCCCCAACCCCAAGACGGTCAGCGCCGCCGGCGAGCTATGCCCCGCGGTCGTGCGGGGCGTCGCTGGCGGCGTCTGCGACCGCCTCGAGGCGCTGCGGCAGTGGGCCAAACGCCGCGCCGACCAGCAGCAGCCGTCCGCCACCACCACGGCCCGCAGGAGGTGAGGTTCCCATGAAGACACGCACCCGCCAGCGTCGCCTGTGGCTGGTCGACATGCTCGACGGCACCTGGACAGTCTCCTGCCAGCGCTGTGGGCTGCTCGGACGCGGCCCCAAGCGCTGGGCAGACCGGGCCGCCAAACGGCACGTGTGCCGATGAGCCCCGCCACCCAGCGCCTGGTCCAAGACGCCTCCGCCCACCTCGCGGCGGGCCTGGTCGTCATCGCCGAGGACCCCCTGACCTGGATCCAGCTCGGTCCCGGGCAGGCCCTGAAGCTCCTGGACTGGCTCACCACCCACAAGCGGACGCTCCAGCGCGCCGCCAAGCGCCGATGAGCCACCCCGAGCTGGACGCCGACCTGGCCGCCGCGCTCCAGGTCCTTGGAGCCGAGCTCGGCCCGCTGCAGGTCCTCGACGTCCACCCCACCCCGCCGCGGCGCCGGCCAGCCACCGCGCTGGCGCCGTCGGCCGGGCCCCAGCAGCCCAGCCTGTTCGCCCCCGGACCCGAGCCGGCCACGTCGACGTCGACCACCGGCCCGCTCGGCCACATCCCGCCGCGCCGGCGCTGGCGCGAGGTCCCGCGCCTCGCCGGCGACCCTGCCACCGATCCCGGCCGGGACCCCCGGCCCACTGCCCCACCCGACACCTGCAGGAGGACTACCTGATGAACTTCTCGGAACTCCCCACGAGCCTGCGCCGCATCCTGGCCGTGGCGCTGCTGCTGGTCGCCGCGATCGGCGCCGCCGCGTTCACGCTCAGCTTCGTCGCGCTGCGCGAGGTCGCCGCCCAGCCCGACGCCGGCTGGGGCCCGCTCGCCTTCCTGTTCCCGCTCATCATCGACGGGCTGCTGGTCGCCGCCGAGCTGGTCCTAGTCGCCGCCGCCATGCTCGGCCGCGAGCGGCTGCTGCCGCTTGGGTTCGTGCTCGGCGCCGGCGCGGTCACCATCTGGTTCAACATCACCCGCGTCCCCGCCCCCGTCCGGCCGGTCACCGCCATCCCCCCACTGGCCAGCATCGGCGCCACCATCCTGATCGCCTACCTGGTCAAGATCCTGGCGGTGGCGCTGGGTAGGCCGCTGAGCTACGTCCCGCCCCCACCGACCACCGGCATCCTCGCCCCCATGCCGCTGCAGGTGCCGCTTTCGGGCCAGCTCACGCGGCTCCCGGACGGCACCCCGGGCCTGCCGGAGGTGGTGCCCTACCAGTACGCGCCGGGTGTTCCCGGCTACGGCCCTGGCCCGTACGGGCCGCCGGGCGCGTTCGGGCAGATGCCCAGTTGGGCACCTTCCCAAATTCCCCAAACTGGACAGCCGGCTGCGGGTGGGAACGGCAACGGCGAGCAGGCCGAGGCGACCAAGCGCCGCCAGGTCGAGGCGCACCTGTCGGGCCTCAGCACGGACCAGCTCGGCCGCCTGGACGGGCTCGGCCCCAAGGCCGCCGCCCGAGAGCTCACCCCGACGCTCACCGGCCAGGGCCTGCAGGTGTCGGAGCGCTACGTCCAGCAGATCTGGGACGAGTGGGCCGCCGCCCGGCGCCAGGCAGCCGCCCCCCGCAAACGCAAGCACTGACCAGCCACAGCCCACAGCAGGGGAGTAGCGCACCCACCGTCCCACCGCACCGACGACCAGGGGAGCCCTCCCCGGCCGTGCAGGGCCCCACGAGGAGGAACCGATGACGACCTACCAGGGCTGGTGGCAGGTGCCTCCGCACCTGCTGCCCGCCACCGCGCTTGGTGAGCTGGAGTACCCGCGCGCCCCGGCCGGCGACCCGGTCGCCTGGGTCGAGGTGCGCGAGAACTGGGCCGGCAAGAACGACGAGATCGCGCTGTACGACGCCAGGGCGTGCCCGCCCACCACGGCCACCGCCCGCCAGCTGGTCGCCGCCGCCTACCGCTCCGCCCGCCAGCGCCAGCGCCAGCGCACGTGTGCCGACTGCCACGCCCGCTGCCAGCGGCCCCTGCCGCCCCTTGACGAGCACGACCCCCGGCCGCTGTGCCCAGCCTGCCGGCACGTCGCGCTGCTGCGCCGCCGCCAGGCCGAGCTCGCCACCAGCCGGCAGGCGTGCGCCGAGCGCGCCCGTGAGCTGCTGGCCTCGCCCCATACTGCCGTGCTGCAGGTCGACCTGACCGTCCCGCCGCCCACCCCGGCCGGCCGCACACGGCCACCCACCGCCGCCCACGTGCGGGCAGTCGACCCCGATGGCACGCGGCTGGTCGACCTGGTGGTGCGGCTGGTCGGCCCGCGCGCCCACCACATTCCCGACGGCGCCGTCGCGGCCGAGGACGCCGCGCCTGCCGTTCATGGGGCACTGCTGGGCCGGCGGCTGCTGATGTGGAGCGACCACGACCTGGCCGGCCTGCGCATGGCCGCGCGGCATAAGGACCTGCCAGGCGTCGTCGGCATGGCCTGGGCCTGGGCGGGCTGCTCCCTTAAGGAGCCGACCCGGGCCCGGGCGGTCGCGCTGCAGCACCTGGCCGCCCAGTGGCGCGGGCAGCTCGGACCCGCACACCCGGGCGCTAGTCGCCTGCCTGCCACCGGGCACGCCTGGGCACGCGAGCGGGGGAGCGGACACGCCCACCGCAGCGATCCCTCACTTGGAGGGACGTGCGGGGGTGGCTCGATGAGCCAAGGGGAACGGGAGACGGGCCGCCGGGTGCTGCGGGAGCTTGCCGCCCTGCTCACCGCGAGCGGGGTCCAGGCGGTCTACCACCAGCCCCCCCAGCGGCGCCCCGGCTACGGCTGGATCGCGGTCAACCCGGCCCGCCGGCGCGGCGGTGACGACGCGGTCTGGTACGTGGGCGCCGGCGCCCAGCTCAACGGCCGCCGGCTGGACCGGCCGCACCTTGTCTGGGGTCACCACTTCGAGCAGCAGGCCCCCACCGGCGACCTGCAGGCGGTGACCGAACGGATCGCCGCCCAGGCGCTGGCACGGCCCGCCCGACGCGCCGCCGCCGGCCGGCGGGGTCGCGAGGGCCGGCCAGCGGCCAGGGCCCGGGGGAAAGCGCGGTGAGCGCAAGCCGCGTAGCGCCGGCCGGCCAGGTCGAGGTCGAGCCGTGGCACGGCGCCCGGGCCCTGCCCGCCGGACCCTGGCGCGACGGGCACGAGTGGATGGCCCGGGCCGCCTGCCGCGCCGCCGACATGGACCCCCACTGGTTCACCGTCGACAAGGACGCCCCCGGCGTCGGCGAGCTGCTCGCCCGGGCCAAACGGGTCTGCCAGGTGTGCCCGGTCAGGTTGTGGTGCCGCATCCACGCCGATGAGACCGGCGAGTACGGCGTGTACGCCGCCGAAACCTACAGCGAGCGCCTGCGCCGCCAGGCACGCTGGCGCCAGGCCGCCGCCGAGCTCCAGGCCGCCGAACCGGCGGTGGTCGCGTGAGGCCGCCGACGCAGTACTTCGGCGCCAAGGGCCGCCTCGCCCCCTGGATCGCGTCGCTGCTGCCCGAGCACCGCACCTACGTGGAGCCGCTTGGTGGCAGCGCGGCGGTGCTGTTCGCCAAGCCTCCCTCGCCGACCGAGGTCATCAACGACCGTGACGGTGACCTGGTCCGCCTGTTCCGCGTGCTGCGTGACCACGGGCCCGAGCTGGCCCGGGCGCTGCGGCTCACCCCCTACGCTCGCGCCGAGCTTCGCGCCGCCACCCTCGATGACCCTGGCCTGGACGAGCTCGAGCGGGCCCGGCGCGTGTTCGTGCGCCTCAACATGAGCATCAGCAGGACCCTGGGCCGCCAACGCGGCTTCGCCGCGGCGTTCAACACCAACGGCGCCGACCACGCCCACAAGTTCGCCAGCCTGGTCGACCACCTGGACGCCGCCGCCGAGCGGCTGCGCCGGGTGATCATCGAGGACCGCCCTGCGCTCGAGGTGATCGCCAAGTACGGCGCGCCGAACGCGGCCATCTACTGCGACCCGCCCTACCTGGCCACCGTCCGCAGCGCGCTGGCCAAGCGCCGCGGCGCTGACTACGCCTGCGAGTACGCCACCCAGGCCGAGCACCGCGAGCTCGCCAGGGCCCTGCATGCCAGCCCCGCCGCGGTGCTCATCTCCGGCTATCCCAGCCCGCTGTACGAGGACCTGTACGCCGGCTGGTGGCGCATCGAACGCGTAGTCGATAAGCCCAGCTCGCTCACCTCTGGTGGCCGCGCCGCCCGCGGCGTCGAGGTCATCTGGTCCAACCGGCCGCTGCGCCAGCAGCTGCACCTGCTCGACGGCCAGCCGGCCGCCGTCCCGATCGTGGAAGGAGCCCACCAGCCGTGACCCTGCCGGTCCCCACCTCCGACCACATTGACCCCCCGCACTCATCCACGAAATCTACAGAATCCACGAAAACCCTCGCCGAGCGGGTTTCTGTGGATTCCGTGGATTCTGTGGAGCCCAACCAGACCGGCCGATGCCCCATCGCCAGGGGTTGTGCGCGGTGACCCGTCCCCGCCTGCGCCCGGTCCCCGACCTCGACGCCCAGGCGCCGCCGCACAACCTGGAGGCCGAACAGGCCGTGCTCGGCGCGATCCTGGCCGCGGGCCACATCCCCGTCGAGGTCCTCGCCCTGGTCGAGGAGGCCGACTTCTACCGGCCCGCCCACCGCGTCATCTGGCGCGCCATCGGGCGGCTGGCCGACCGTGGCGAGCCGATCGACCCGGTCACCGTGCTGGGGGAGCTGCAGGACTCCGGCGAGCTGGACGACGTCGGCGGCGGCCCCTACCTGCACACCCTCGTCGCCAGCGTGCCGGCCGTGGCCAACGCCGCCCACTACGCCCGCCTGGTCGCCGACGCCGCCCACGCCCGCCGCGTCAACGACCTTGGCGTGCGCCTGGCGCATCTGCCCCCAGACGCCGACCCGGCAGAGCTGGCCCACCTTGCCGCCGAGCTCGCCAAGGCCACCACCACAGCGGCCGGCGCTGGCCCGCGCGGCTGGGCGCTGCCCACCCCCCTTGGCGTGGGCAGCGCCCTGCCCGCCTTCCCTGTCGAGGTGCTGCCCCAGTGGCTTGGCCAGTACGTCACCGCGGTCGCCACCGCCACCCAAACCCCACCCGACCTTGGCGGCATGCTCGCCCTGGCCACCCTCGCCGCCGGCGCCGCCGGCGCGGTCGAGATCGAAGCTCGCGCGGGCTGGCGGGAGCCGTTGTGTGTGTTCGTCGCGGTCGGCATGGACGCCGGCGCCCGCAAAAGCGGGGTGTTCACCGCCCTCACCCGCCCGCTGGCCGACTTCGAACGCGAGCAGGCCACCGCCGCGCTGCCGGCGATCACCGAGCAGGCCACGCTGCGGCGCATCGCCGAACAGGCCGCCGCCCACGCCGAAGCCGCCGCCAGCAAGGCCCCGCCCGAGCTGGCCGACGAACGCAAGGCGGAGGCGATCGCCCGTGCCGCCGACGCCGCCAACCTGACCGTGCCGCCGGTGCCGCGCTGGCTGGTCGACGACGCCACCCCCGAGGCCCTGGCCGGGCTGCTCGCGGCCCACGGCCGCATCGCCCTGCTGTCGCCGGAGGGTGACGTGTTCGACCAGATGGCCGGCCGCTACAACCCCACCGCCGGGCCCAACCTCGGCGTGTACCTCAAAGGCCACGCCGGCGACCTGCTCAAGGTCGACCGCCGCGGCCGCCCACCCGAATACGTCGAACGGCCGTGTCTCACGATCGGGATCACCGTGCAGCCCGAGGTCCTGCAGGGCCTGGCCGAGCGGCCCAGCTTCCGCGGCCGCGGCCTGCTCGCCCGCTTCCTCTACAGCCTGCCTCCAAGCCTGGTCGGCTACCGCCAGCCCGGCGCCCCACCCGTCCCGCCGGCGCTGGCCAACCGCTACGCCGTCGAGCTGCACACCCTGGCCGCCAGCCTCACCACCCCCGCCAGCCTCGCCGGCGACGGCCCCACCATCCTCACCCTCGACCCCACCGCCGGCGAGCTGCTGCTGGACTTCGAACGCCGCCTGGAACCCCGCCTTGCCCCGGGCACCGGCGACCTTGGCCATCTTGCCGGCTGGGCCGCCAAGCTCACCGGCGCCACCTGCCGCATCGCCGGCCTGCTCCACCTGGCCCACCACCTGCGCGACGGCTGGGCCCGCCCCATCACCGCCGACACCCTCACCGGCGCGATCCGGCTGGCCGGCTACCTGGTCGAGCACGCCCTAGCCACCTTCGACCTGATGGGCGCCGACCCCCGCACCGACGACGCCCGCTGGCTGCTGGAGTGGATCCAGCGCACCGGCCGCGAGCAGTTCACCCGCCGTGACGCCCACCAGGCCGCCCCCCGCGGCCGCTTCCGCAAGGCCGCCGACCTGGACCCACCGCTGGCACTGCTCGAAGAGCACGGCTACCTCCGCCGCGCCGATCCCGAACCCTCCCGCGACCCGCATGGCCGCGGCCGGCCACCCTCTCCGCGCTTCCTGGTCAACCCCCTGCCCCCGTCGACACAATCCACAGAATCGACAGAAACCCCCATTGGGCACCTTTCTGTGGATTCTGTGGATTCTGTGGACCCATCCGGCACGGCGCCATGACCAGTTCCATGCTGGCGAACTCCCTCGACCGCGACGGCCACCGGCTCGGCTGGGCCGACCGCACCCCCCGGAGCTCGGCGATGACCGCCCAACGCGCTGCCGCGGCGGCGGCCATGCGACACGCCCCGCGGCCACGGCCCGCCAACCCGGCCCGAGTGATGTGTAAAACGGAAACCGGCCACTGGAGAGCCGCTGAGGGCCGCAACCCCGGGCGGCCGACCGAGAGAACCCTCGACCCGCCTTCGCTGCGCCCGCTGGCCCGCTTCCATCGCAGCCAACGGGCCATCCGACCCACCCGAGAGGCGCTCGGCTCCGAGCAGCTGCGCCAGCAGCTGCTCGTGCGGATCTGCATGGGCCTGGAAGACCCCAAAGACGCCGACCTGATCTTCGCTAGCGGTGCCGCCCGCCACGGCTGGGACCCCCAGCTGCTGGATGCGCCCGGCAAGTTCTTCCTGCGCGCCCCAAACCAAGGCCTGGCCATGCCGAAGCTCGCCCGCGCGTTCTTCGTCGCTGACGAGCTCGCCCACCAACTGGCCGCCACCTATGCCCACCAGGCCACCCCGCTGGACACCCTGTCGCAGCAGGCCGCCGACCGCTCTACCCGCCCCCGCCCTTGCGCTGCCGCCCATTCGTCGGTCACCGACCGTGACCGTCCACCCGAAAGGAGTTCGCCCGTAGCCGACCCGTTGACCCAAGCCCCCACCTACCTCGCCCCCCTGGTCGCCGACCGCCAGCGCCGCGGCACCCACACCGCACCCGAGCACCTCGAGGCCGCCGCCGCGCTCCTAGTCGACCTGTGGGCAGCGGCCGCCCGCCACGGCATCACCCCCGACCACCACGTCTGGAGCTTCCACCTGCCTCGCGCCGCCCTCGACACCATCACCGCCGCCCGGAAGCGGCGCCACGCTGACCGAGCCCGGGCGGGGAGGTAGCTGGACCAGTGGCATCAGCGGGCATGCTCAAGCGCCTCAGCCGCCGGACCGGTCGGGTGTCCTGGGAGGTCTGGTGGCGCCTGGACGACGGGTCCCGGGGCAGCAAGACGGTCCGGACCAAGGACGAGGCTCGTGATCTCGTCACCGCCAAGCGGCTGGCGATCATGCAGGGCACGCTGGCAGGCCATCAGCGCGGCAAGCTGCCGTTCAGCCACTGGGCCGACGAATGGTGGGCCTTATGGTCATCCGAGCCGGACCGCAGCCCGGCCACGTTGGAGACCACCGAAAGCCAGCTCCGCAACCACGTGCGGCCGTTCTTCGAGCGCAACCAGGTGCGCGCCATCACCTCGACGCTGGTGCGCAAGTGGCAAAACCAGCTCCGCGCCCACCTCGGGTATGCCAGCGTGATGGCCTGCCGGTCGATCCTGTTCCGCATCCTGCAGTTCGCGGAGGACGACGGCGCGATCCCGCTCAACCCGATGCGCAAGGTGCCCGCGCCGAAGCGGCCGGTTGACCCGGAGGTGGTCTTCGGCGCCGCCAAGCGGCGCGCGCCCTCGCCGGAGGAGGCCGGGCAGCTTCTCGCTGGCTTTCCCGGGTTCTGGTGGGATCACGTCATCACGCTGCTGGGCACCGGGATGCGCTTCGGGGAGCTCGCCGGTCTGCGCCGGCGCCGCGTGGACCTGCGCCGCAGCGTCATCCAGGTGATCGAGGTGCGTTACCAGGCCGGCAGGTTCGGCAGCGGCTTCAAGGGGCAGCCCAAGAGTCCGGCGGGCATCCGTGAGATCCCGCTTGCCCGCCAGGTGGTCGAGGCGATCCGCCGGCAGCTCCCGCTCGGCAACGCTCCGGAGGATCTTGTCTTCACCGGCCCAGGTGGCGGCCCGGGTCGCCGCGGCGGGGCGGGCGTCAAGCACGGCAGCCGCACAGTGCTGTCCCGCGACAACTTCCGCCGCCTGTACCTGCAGGCGGTGGTCCGAACCGCCGACCCGGCGACATCCTTGAGTCAGACGGACTGGCGCGTGCTCCGAGCGCTCCGGTCCACAAACGGCCAGACCGCCGCCGAGCTGACCGCCCGGCTTGCCGCTGGCCGGCGCGGGCTGCGGCCCGCCACGGTCGCCGCGGCGCTCGCGCGGCTTGCGCAGGCAGGCCATGCGACTACGCACGGCAGCGACCCGCGCCGCTGGTCAGCGGTAGCCATGGCTTCCGGGCCGCTGGACCACCTCGAGCTGAGCGGCCCGCATGACCTGCGCCACACGTTCGCCACCTGGCTGGAGGAAGACGGCATCCCCGCCCGCGTGATCGACGAGCTCATGGGCCACGCCGGGGGGCGGCGCGCCGAGCACGGCAGCGCCATCGGGCGGACCTACCGCGAGACCACCCCGGAGATGCTGACCCGGATCCTCGCCGGCATCGAGCGGCGCCTCGGCGTCGTCCTTGAGGTCGCCCGCAAGACCCGAGAGGCCGCTGCCCGGGCGTCCGCGAAGAGCGACGAAGCTGCGCACGCACCATGACGTGACGGGAAATTGTCGGGAAATGCGCTCCAGCGAAGCAAGCAGCCGTCTCGCAGCCGCCTCGTCAGAGGACGGAAACGACCTGGTGAGGTGGGATATCGGTGAGGAGTGGAGCTGAGGGGATTTGAACCCCTGACCCCTTGCATGCCATGCAAGTGCTCTGCCAGCTGAGCTACAGCCCCTGAGGCTCGCTGAATATAGCGAGCGGTGGCGGATGCTGCAAAGGTCGGTGGCGATCGACACCTCATGGTTGGGTGGTCTGTGTCAGCGGATGTGGAGATCGACCCCCAGCAGGATCAGGAACCAGAGGAAGATCGCCAGGAGGGCCTGGAGCACGTTCTTGAGGAGGGACACCGTGATGTAGTGGCGCGTCCAGGCGATGTAGATTCCGACGCCGACATAGATCAGACCAAGCACGCTGAAGCGTCGCACGGGAGCCCGACTCCCTTCATCCCCCCTTGGCCCGATATGCATGGACAACGAGGGTTTGCCCCGCGTACTGGGGCCGCAAACCAAGCAGCGGAGGGCCCGCGCAGGCCGTGCGACGCGCAGGCCGTGCGAGCTCAGGCCGTGCGAGCTCAGGCTGTGACCAGGCTCCCGAGCTCGTTGCTTCGCGCGACCACAGGCGCGTCCCGCCAGAGCCGCTCGAGGTCGTAGTACTCACGCTCCTCCTCGTGGAAGACGTGGACCACGAAGTCGATGAAATCAAGCAGGATCCAACGGGCCTCGCGCTCGCCCTCGCGCCGGAGGAGGCGGCTGCCCTCCTCGCGGCAGGCGCGCTCGACCTCGTCAGCGATCGCGCGTACCTGGCGATCGTTCGATCCCGAGCAGATGACGAAATAGTCGCAGATGACCAGCGGCTCCGAGACGTCCAGAACGACAACGTCGCGAGCCTGCTTGGTTGAGGCCGCCGCGGCAGCGGTTATGGCCAGATCGAGGATGGTGTGCAGCGATCAGCTCCTTCGCTACGACGATGGTGCGGTGCAGGTCGCGGGGACTGCATTGGCGACCGACCTGGGTGAGTTTGCCATTTGCACGGTAGCGAGCCAACTACCAGCGCGCAGCGATGCAACCACCGGCGCGGGGTCGCCGCCCCGCTGAAACCCGGCATCGTCACGGGCCGGTCCCGGCGGGCAGCTCCAGCCCGTCCGGAATGGGCCGGTACAGACCGCGCTTGTCCACATAGCTCGCGACGCCCTCGGGGACCAGGTACTGGATCGGCGCGCCGCGGGCGACCCGCATCCGGATCTCAGTAGAAGAGATCGCCAGCATCGGGATCTCCAGCCGGTGCACGCGATCGGTGGCGCTCGGCAGCCACTCGGCCAGCTTCGACAGGTCGTAGCCGGGCCGGGTCGCGGCGATCAGCTCCGCCAGCTCGAGCACCTCCTCGCCGTCCTTCCAGGTGAGGATATGCAGGACCGCGTCCGCCCCAGTGATGAAGTACAGCCGCGTGTCCCCCTCCAGCTCGGCTCGCAGCCGGCGCAGTGTGTCGACCGTATAGGTGGGACCGGGATGGTCGATCTCGATGCGGCTGACCGCAAACGCGGGGTTCGAGGCGGTGGCGATCACCGTCATCAGGTAGCGGTCCTCCGCCGCGGTTACCCCGACGGGCTTCTGCCAGGGCTGGCCGGTGGGGATGAATAGCACCTGGTCGAGGCGGAACTGCCAGCGCGCCTCCTCGGCGGCGACCAGGTGCCCATGATGGGTCGGATCGAAGGTGCCGCCCATGATGCCGATCCGCCGCTCGCTGCTCATGAGGAGGGCAGTGTACCGGCAGCGCCAAGGCGGCCGGACGGTCCAGGCCAGGGCGACTCCCAGGGGCGACCTCGGGGCGACTCCCAGGGGCGACCTCGGGGCGACTCCCAGGGGCGACTCCAGGGCGACGAGAGTGTGGAACAAATCACTCAATCAATTACAAAGCGGTTGTTTTGGCCCGAGCGAAGCCCTTCGCGTCCATTTCAACTCTGGTCAAGGGTCGTTCTAGCTGGAAGGATGGCCGTGGAGGCGGCTACGCTAGCGTGGCGGCAGTCAGTGGGTTCCGATGTGTTGTCATGGCCGTTGGGCCGGGTTCGAGGAGGCGACGATGGCGCAGATCGTGCTCGACGACGTCACCAAGGTGTACGGGGGCACCACCAGGGCGGTCGATTCGCTATCGCTGGATATCCCCGACGGGGACTTCATGGTTTTTGTCGGTCCGTCAGGCTGTGGCAAGTCGACCGCGCTCCGGATGATCGCGGGCCTGGAGGACATCACCGGGGGGACCATCACCATCGGCGACCGGGTGGTCAACGACCTGCCCCCCAAGGACCGCGACATCGCGATGGTGTTCCAGAACTACGCGCTGTACCCGCACATGACCGTGGAGGAGAACCTGGCGTTCGGCCTGCAGCTGCGCAAGACCCCAAAGGCCGAGCAGCAGCGGCGCGTCGGCGACGTGGCCAAGATGCTGGGCCTCGAGCCCTATCTGAAGCGCAAGCCGGCGGCGCTGTCCGGCGGGCAGCGGCAGCGGGTGGCGATGGGCCGGGCGATCGTGCGCGAGCCGCAGGCGTACCTGATGGACGAGCCGCTGTCGAACCTGGACGCCAAGCTGCGGGTCAGCATGCGCGCCAACTTGGCGGCACTGCACGACCGGCTCGGGGTCACGACGATCTACGTGACGCACGACCAGATCGAGGCGATGACGCTGGGCAGCAGGGTGGCGGTGCTCAAGGACGGCCAGCTGCAGCAGGTCAACACTCCGCAGGCGCTGTTCGACGCGCCGACGAACCTGTTCGTGGCGACGTTCATCGGCTCCCCGTCGATGAACCTGGCCCTGGCGAAGCTGGTCCAGGACGACGGGCCGCACCTGGTGTTCGCCGACTACAAGCTGCCGCTGCCGGCCGAGGTGCTGGAGCAGCGCCGCGGCCTGGACGGCTACATCGGCCGCGACGTGATCGTCGGGGTGCGCCCCTCCGACTTCGAGGACGCGGCGTTCGTGCGCGAGCAGGGCTGGCCGGTCATGAAGGCCGAGGTGGCGATCGCGGAGGAGCTCGGCAGCGAGGTCATGGTGATCTTCTCGGTGGCGGCGCCGTCGGTGCAGCACGAGGTGATGCTGGCCAAGTTCGACAAGCAGGCTAAGGAGGCCGACGAGACCGAGGCGATAGTCGCCGCCGAGGGGCAGAGCCTGTGGACCGCCAGGGTGAACGCCAAGACCCAGGCGCGGCCGGGTCGCACCATCGAGCTGGCGGTGGACAATAGCATGCTGCACTACTTCGACCCCGACACCGGCCTGGCGATCTCCACGACGCAGAGCGCCCCTAGCAGCAACTGATGACCCGAATCGCCTTTCTGGGCATCGGACGCATGGGCGCCCCGATGGCGGGGCGCCTGGCGGGTGCCGGCCACGAGCTGATCGTGTGGTCGCGCACTCGCGCGCATGCCGAGGCGCTCGCCGAACGGGCTATGGTCGCCGACTCGCCGGCCGAGGCGGGCGGCAAGGCCGAGGTCGCGATCACCATGCTGGCGGACGGTGGCGCGCTCGAGGAGGTCGCGCTCGGGCGCGACGGGCTCGCCGACGGCCTGCCGGCCGGGGGCCTTCTGATGGACATGTCGTCCATTGGTCCGGCGCCGGCGCGCAAGGTTGCCAAGGCGCTGGAGGCCAAGGGGATCACATTCGTGGACGCCCCGGTCGTGGGCTCGACCGGCCCGGCGGCCGAGGGGAGGCTGAGGATCCTGGTCGGCGGCGATGCCGAGGCGGTCGAACGCGTCCGGCCGCTCCTCGCCGTCCTGGGCGATGTGGAGCGTACCTGGCACGTCGGTCCGGTCGGCTGCGGGCAGGCCGCCAAGCTCATGGTCAACCTCGTGCTGGGCGGCGTGATGGCGGCGGTGGCCGAGGGCTTCACCCTTGGGCGCGTGCTCGGGCTCGAGCCCGAGCTGGCCTTGGAGGTCCTGGAGGGCGCCTCGGTCGCGGCCGAGACGGTCCGCGGCAAGCGCGACAGGCTGCTGAGCGGCGACTACGAGAATGCCGGCTTCCGCCTCGCGCTCATGCACAAGGACCTGCGCCTGGCCCTGGACGCGGCCAGAGCGGCCAGGGCGGCCCTGCCCGGCGCGGAGCGGGTCGCCGACCTCTTCGCCGGCGCCAAGGGCCAAGGTCTCGCCGACCAGGACTACTCCGCCGTCACCGCCTACCTCTCCAGCATGGCGCCGATGCTGGAGGACTCGGCCGAACGGCTGCGCCGTTCAGCCGAGCAACTATGACTATTTGATCGAGACGGTGGCTTAGCCGGTGACGGCCGGGATGATCGTCTGGGTGACCAGCCACTGGGCGTCGTCGCGCTGCTGTTGGGCGTCACTGGTGATGACTACGACCAGGTCCAGGTCGGGGATGACCTGGACGCGCTGGCCGCCGAGGCCGGCGGCGAAGAAGCTGTAGTGCAAGTCCACGCTCGTCGTCCACCACCCGTAGCCGTAGCCATACCCATACTCGGGAAGCAGGTGGGGGTGGCTGTGCGGCTGGGTGGAGGCGCGCACGTAGTCGGCCGGGAGCAGCTGGGTGCCGTTCCAGCGACCGCCGTTGAGGTACAGGTAGCCGAGCTTGGCCAGGTCGCGGGCGGGCAGCTTCAGCCAGGCGGCGCCGAACTGGTAACCCTGCGGGTCCTTGGGCCAGGCCACGCTGGCCTGCTCGTAGGCCTTCTCCTGACCTTGAGGCGGCGGCTGGACGATCACCGGCTCCAACGCGTTGTCGCTGTGGATGCCGAGCGGACCGAACAGCCCGGCGCGGGCGAATGCCAGGGTGGACTGGCCGGTGCTGTCGGCCACGATCGCCGACAGCAGATGGGAGCTGGCGTTGCTGTAGGCAAAGGTCGTGCCCGGGCTGGCGGCCAGCCGCCGGCCGAGGATGTGCCCGACCCAGTCGCGGCTTCGGAACAGGCGCTCGGTCAGACCCTCGTCGCCGCCGGTCGACCGGTCATCGCCGGCCAGCCCGCCGGTCATGGTCAGCAGCTGGCGGACCGTGACCTGGCCCCACCGCCGGTCGGCGTGCCTGGGCAGGTGGGCGGCCAGCAGCTGCGCGACGGTCTGGTCCAGGCCCCGCAGGCGCCCCTCGGCCAGCGCGATGCCGACCAGCGCCGAGGTGACGCTCTTGGTCACCGAGTAGCTGTTGTGGCCGTCAGCGGCGTCGAACCCGTGCCAGTAGCGCTCGTAGACCAGGTAGCCGTGGCGCACGACCAGCAGGCTGCGGACCTGCGGGTGGCGCTCGGGGACCAAGGTGTCCAGGTCGTCCAGGACCGCCGGGTCCATGCCCTGGGTGGAGGGCGCGGCGGTCCGCCAGCCGGCCGTCGGCCAGTAGTCCCGCTGGCTCCGCCCGGTGGATGGCTGGCGGCTGGTGGCGGTCGGCTGCCGCCCCTCGGGGCGGCAGGCGGCGACCAGCAGGCAGGCCAGCAGCGCGCCCAGCAGCGGCCAGCACCACCACCGATGTCGGACACCGCCGCCGGGCCGGCCGGCCGCGGCCTCCGCGTGATCGTCGTGTGGGCTCGGACCCACTGGCAAGCACTCCCCGATCCTGTGGCCGCTGAGCAGGACGGCACCCGGCAACCTCTTGGAACCGTCCACCCAGTTCCTCCTAGCTTCGCCGCCTTGACGACATTGTCCCCTGCGGGGACCCGCCGGCCCAGCCCCACAGGCCAACGCTCCGGCTCCTCGGAGGCAGCGGAGGCAGCCGCTCCAAGAGCCGACGCAGGGTGCCGGCGGCTCGGCCGAGCACCAGCAACTCGTCCCAGCCGTTGGAGCCGCTGGCGGTTGGCACCACGGTGGCGTAGCGTTTGCCGCGCAGTGGGACAGCATTCTTGACAGAGCCCAGGGTGCGTCCATGGCGGGACCGTCGCACAGCGGGCGGCGGGTCGGGCTGGGGATTGTCGCAGCGATCGGCCTGCTGCTCCTGGTTGGCCGCTTGTGGCAACCCGGCCTGAACCAGCTGGCTCCGCCCTCGAGTGTGGCACCGCTGCTTGGCGGGGGATCAGCGTCAGCTTGGCCGTTTCCCGGCGGGGTCGAGTTCGACCAGCCGATCAGTGGCCTCGCCATCACCCCCGCAACCGTGTGGATCGCCCGGGGCGCCGCGATCACCGGGCTGGACCCGCACAGCCTGCAGGTGACCGCAACCCTGCGGGTGGGTGGAGTTGCCTCCGACGTCCCCGCCAGCGTCGCCGAGCCGATCCGTGGCTTGACCGCCGACGGTCACACGCTCTGGGCGTCCCTGGCCAGCCATCTCGGCGGCCTGCTGCGCATCGACGCTGATACCGCCCGGATCACCGCGGTCATCCCGGTCGCCAGCGTTGCCCCGGTCGCTGTCGGCACCTCGGACGTGTGGGCGGTGTGCTGCGGCGGCGAGACCTTTCTGGGCGCTGGGCAGCTGGTCCGGGTGGATGCCGCGACCAACCGGGTGGTGGCGCGGATCGCCCTGCCTGGGCTTGCCGACGCCGTTGGCGCCGGTCCCAGCGGGGTATGGGTGCGGGCCGCGGCCGGGCCTGTCTGGCGGGTCGACCCGGAGGCCAACCGCGTGGTCGCCACGGTGATGGTCCCCCATGGCCTGGGCGGCACTCAGGGAAGCGTGCTCGTCGGCCGTGATGCCGTCTGGGTGAGTGACCCGGCGTCCGCCACCGTCCTGCGAATCGACCCGCGTAGCAACCAGGTCGTCGGCCGGGTGGACGTGACCGGGCGGGCGCTGTCCAACGCCGCGGATGGGACCGTGCTGGCGACCAGCGGCGGGCGGCTGCTGGGCCTTGGTCCCGGGCCTGTCCGCAGCGTCCGCGTCGGCCGCCTCGACGGGGCCTACGCAACGGCGCTCGCCGCCGGGGTCGACACGATCTGGATTGCCGAGTCGGGCATGCTGCTCCATATCGACCAGCGGAGGTTGCGCTGATGCTTGCCTAGGTGAATCCGCCGCGATGCGAGATACTTGCTGCCAGGGCGGCTCCTTCCGCCCCAGAATGGACGACTCACGCGATACGTCGACTGGAGCGGCCGTTGGTTGATGGTGCCAATGGAGTCATTCCGGCCGGATCGGCCCGCATTTGCGGACGGTCCGGGGGGGGCGCGCGGACTGGCGGTGCCGCGACAGATAAGGAACTTCTTAATGTCTGGGGCGCGGGGCTGATCTAAGGTGCCATCTACTGGTTTGGGGGCTGTCGCCCTCGTGATGCTGCTCTCCGTGGGCGAGTTTGGGGAGGAGGTCATCAGGGCAAGGTAGGCCGGTACGGATGTGTTGCGGCCTCCAGGGACTGGTTGCGTCGGTTGATGAGAGGTAGGCGGTCAGGATCGGAAGATCGGGAAGGCCCGGTCAGGAGGGAAGTCCATGTACCGTAGGCGACTCTCACTCGGATTCATCGCTTTGGTCGCGCTCATCCTCGCCGGTTGCGGCGGACCCAGCGGCGGGGGAGGTGGGGGTGGCGGCAACCAGGGGACCGGGCCCATCACCTTCGCGGTGGGCAAGGACACCACGGGCTACACTGCCCACATCCTCCAGTCCTGGAACACTGCGCACCCGGACACCAAGGTCAGTCTGATCGAGCTGCCTGAGTCGGCCGATCAGCAGCGCTCGCAGTTCGTCACCAACCTCTCGGCGAAGAGCTCCTCGTACGACGTCCTCGGCATCGACGTGGTCTGGACCGCGGAGTTCGCCAAGTCGGGCTGGCTCAAAGAGCTCGACCAGAGCCAACTGCCGATCGGCCAGCTGCTCAAGCCGGCCGTCGACACCGCCATGTTCGACGGCAAGCTGTGGGCGGCGCCGTGGTTCACCAACGCTGGGCTGCTCTACTACCGCAAGGACGTCCTGAGCAAGGCCGGCAAGCAGCCGCCGACGACATTCGCCGAGCTCCAGGCCGACTGCAGCATCGCCAAGCAGAACAACATGGACTGCTACGGGGGCCAGTTCGCCAAGTACGAAGGCCTCACCGTGAACTTCTCCGAGGCTGTGCAGGCGGCCGGCGGCAGCATCATGAGCAACAGCGGCACCAAGGTCGACCTCGGCGCGCCGGCCGTCCAGGGACTCAGTTTCCTGGCAAACGGGTTCAAGTCCGGGATGATCCCCAAGGCGGGTATCACCTACATGGAGGAGAACAGCCGGCGCGACTTCATGGCGGGCAAGCTGCTGTTCCTGCGCAATTGGCCGTATGTGTTCAGCTTGGCGAGCACGCCCGACCCGGCGAACAAGGTGCTCGGCAAGTTCGGCGTCGAGCCGCTTCCCGGCTTCAACGGCCCCGGTTCGAGCTCGCTGGGTGGTCTCAACTTCGCCATCAGCGCCTACTCCAAGCACCAGAAGACCGCGGCCGACTTCATCAAGTTCATCCTCAACGAGAACGAGCAGAAGACCGCGTTCCAGAAGAGCACCAACCCGCCGGTGTGGGCCTCCCTTTACGACGACCCGGCGCTGGTCAAGCAGTTCGGCTTCCTGCCCATCCTCAAGCAGGGCCTTCTCGCGGCGAAGCCGCGGCCGATCACTCCCAACTACCAGGAGGTGACCAACGCCATCCAGGAGGAGGCCTACGCCGCTGAGCAGGGCCAGAAGTCGCCCGACCAGGCGATCAGCGACCTCTCCAAGAAGCTGAACGACATCGTCCAGAACGGCTAGCGGCTAGCGGCTGGCGGCCTGCGACGGAAGGGGTCACCGTGGCGACATCAACAACGGTTGACCAGGCGACGGTCCGGCGGCGCGCGCCGGGCCGTCGCCGGGCCGACCCCAGGCGGGCCGAGGCTCGGCTCGCGTTCTACCTGCTGGTCCCCGCGGGGATCGTCTTGGGCTTGATCATCATCTACCCGGTGATCCGGGCCCTCTGGCTGTCGTTGTACACCGACGCTCGGTTCGGGACATCGCACTTCGTCGGCTTCAGGAACTACATCCGCGCCTTCACCGGGGTGAACTCGGGCGTCTTCTGGCAGGCCTTCTGGTTCACCACCCTGCTGACCATCGTCACGATGGCCTTCGAGCTCGTGATTGGCTTCAGCATGGCGCTGGTCATGAACAAGGCGTTCCGGGGCCGAGGCCTGGTCCGCGCCGCCGTGCTGGTGCCGTGGGCGATTCCCACGGCAGTGTCGGCCAAGCTCTGGGCGTGGAACTTCGACCCGCATGGTGTGGTCAACCAGATCTTTGGCACGAGCATCATCTGGACCGGGAGCCACTGGCCCTCGTTCTGGGCGATCGTCATCGCCGACGTCTGGAAGACGGCGCCGTTCATCGCGCTGCTCGTGCTGGCGGGGCTGCAGATCATCCCGAACGAGCTCTACGAGGCGGCGAAGGTCGACGGCGCGACGCCGTGGGAAAGCTTCCGGCGGATCACCCTGCCGCTGGTGAAGAGCGCGGTGATCGTCGCGGTGCTGTTCCGCATGCTGGACGTCCTGCGCATCTTCGACCTGCCGTTCATCCTCACCAACGGAGCCAACCAGACCGAGACGCTGTCGACCCTGTCGTACCGCGAATCGATCCAGAACGTCCATCCGCACTACGGATCGGCGCTCTCGACCATCACGTTCGCCTACATCATCGTCGCGGCCTTCGTGGTCACCAGGCTCGCCAGGGCGGACATCGTCGGGTCGCAGAGCAGGGGGGTGGCTTGACATGGCCGTCACCACCGCCCCGGCGCGCGCCGCGGTCTCACTGAAACCCAGACCACGGGTCTCGGCGTGGATACGGGAGCACGGGCTGCTCTGGGTTGGCATCATCATCATCGCCATCTACTGCCTGGCGCCGTTCTACTGGATGATCGTGTCCAGCCTGAAGTCGAACCCCCTACTCGACCAGGCGCTGTTCCCAAAGCACTCGACGTTCGCAAACTATAAAGCGATCTTCTCGAGCCAGAACAACTTCCAGTACGCGCTGCGCAACAGTGTCATCATCGCCGGAACCACGACCATCCTCGCGCTGCTGATCGGCACGTTCGCGTCCTACGCGCTGGCTCGGCTGCACTTCCGTGGCAAGACCATCGTTCTCGGCGTGGTGCTGGCCACCGCGATGTTCCCGCTCATCGCGCTGCTGACGCCGCTGTTCCAACTGTTCACCAACCTCCACTGGATCGACACCTACCCACCGATGATCATCACCGACATCAGCTTCACGCTGCCGCTCTCGATCTTCGTGCTCACGACCTTCTTCTCGGAGATGCCGTGGGAGCTCGAGATGGCGGCCAAGGTCGACGGAGCGACCCCTGGGCAAGCCTTCCGCAAGGTGATCGTCCCCTTGGCCGCGCCTGGCGTGTTCACGGCCGCGATCATCGTGTTCATCGCCGCGTGGAACGAGTTCCTGATCGCCTACACCATGACGCAGACGCTCAAGGCTGAGCCGGTGACGGTGGCGATCGCGAAGTTCACCGGCTCCACCCAGTTCGAGCAGCCGTTCGGCTCGATCATGGCGGCCGGCGTGCTGGTCACGGTCCCGCTCGTGATCGTGGTGCTGTTCTTCCAGCGCCGCATCGTCGCCGGGCTGACGGCGGGCGGAGTGAAGGGATAGCCGGAAGGCGAGGAGCGCGAGAGGCCGGCCCCTGGGGCCGGCCTCTCGTTTTGGGTTGGTCTCGGGCCAGGCCGTTACGGCGGCTCGGCAACGTCCTCACCAACGTCCTCACCGCGGTCCGGCTGGTACTCGAACACAGCCTCCCCGATCACGACCTCGTCGCCGGGCCTGGCGCCGGCCTCCTCCAGCAGGCCGTCGACGCCCGCCCGGCGTAGCCGCCGTTGCAGGAACGCGACGGCCTCGTCGTTGTCGAGGTCGGTCATGGCCACCCAGCGGGCCGGGCGGTCACCGAGGACCTGCCATCCGTCCGGTTCGCGGACGACCTGGACGGGCACCTCCGGCTCGGCCACCACGGCCGCGCCGCGCCGCCCGCCCTGGCGCCTCCCCCGCGCCGCCCCGCGAGGGGCGGCAGCAGCGTCCCAGGCGGCCTCCTGCGC